>NZ_JAAXMS010000003.1:0-300000 GCF_012290005.1 Crateriforma spongiae | reverse complement strand
CCGCTCGGTCCACGGGATTGGAAACACGCGTCGGCTGCGCCGCGGACCAAGGATGGTGCACCAAGAAAAACAGGCCGACACAAAAGACTGCGACGACGGGTCGCACCTGTGATGTGGCACAAAACAGGCCATTGATTCGAAGAAAACTCACGACGAAAAATCCGTATACCAAGGCGGGAATTTGGGGGTGGGGCGGTGCGATGGACGAGCCATCCGGCCGATCAACAACAGATCGCTTCACCACGCAGCACATACGAACCGTGGGACCACAACTCGACACTGCGTCGATAAGACGCGTTGCCCCAGGGTCGGTTTCGGTGATGGAAGCACCACTACTTTGTCGTATGTTAAATGGATCATGAACGGTGTAGCGATTCAGGCCGATTCGATTCGTCAGGAAATCTTTGATCGATTTGGGACGATTCCGAGTTTCTTTGAGTTGTCATTCCCCACGCCCGAGTTGGCTTGGGACCTATGGCGTCAGGCTCAAGTCGCTTACTTGGATAACCCGCTGCCGTTTCGATTCAAGGAACGGCTGTTCGTCTATCTTTCGCGGTTTTGCAACAACCCGTACTGCCTGGGCAGGCACGTCGCAATGTTGCTGACGCCGAATCCGGCGACCATCGGCGCCAACGAAGGCCCCGGTGCCCACAGCGCGACCGATATCGCTGCACTGCTGGACGCGCCGGCCCCGAGTCGTCAGGAACTTCTCAGCCAAATGGACCGGCTAAACGACGTCGATCCGCCACTGGAACAATGGCCCAGCGATCAGCCCGCACTGGAACAATCGCTGTTCGTCTGCAGTGTGGCGACGTTTCTGCGTATCGGTGAAGCCGATCTTTGCTCGGCGGCGATCCGCAGTGCATTGGCGCCAGTTTGGTCCCAGCGTTTGGAACTGTTCCTGGCATTTGTTCGGCGAGCCCACGATTGGACCGAATCGCATCGTGAATTGAAACTGGAACCCGAGATCACCGCGTTGCTTTCCGCCCAACCCGCTTTGGCAAAATGGATGGACCGGTGGCGTCCCGGCGATGCGGTTCGGCTAAAGAACGAGTGGCACCAAGGCGTCACGGCCCCCGGCGATGCCATGGGGGGTTTCTTCGGCGAAATGGAACACGAACTGACGCGGTGGCGAACGTTTCGCAATGGCAAGCAAGATGCCGCCAGCGGCACCAACGACGACATCGCCTTGCTGATGCGAATTCAGAACTTGGCCATGCAGGCGACCCAGGTGGGCGTGCTGATCGCCGATGCCAGAGCCCCGGATTTTCCCGTCGTCTATTGCAATTCCAGTTTCGAGAAGATGACGGGATATCGCAGCGAAGAAATCGTCGGCCGCAATTGCCGATTCCTTCAAGCCGATGATCGCGATCAGTTTGAAATCCACGTCATGCGTCAAGCCTTGCGCCAAGGCAGCGCGTGCACCGTGACGTTGCGCAACTATCGCAAAGACGGTTCGATGTTTTGGAACGAAATTTCACTTTCACCGATCCACAATGATCGCGGTGAACTGACCCATTACGTCAGCATCGAACGCGATGTGACCGAACGGCAACAATCGCTGACGGATCTAAAGCGAGAACGTCTGCTGTTGGACGCCTTAAGCGATGGCACCCCGTTCGACGAACTGCTGCGTTTGATCGTGACGCAAGCGGAATCGTCGTGTGCGCGAATGAGTGCGGCGATCTTCTTGATCGACGACGACGGTCAATCGCTACGGTGCGCTTGCGCGCCACGCTTGTCGCCGGAACTGCGTTGCCGCATGGAACGGGTACCGATCGAACCGGGGGTCTGCTGCTGTACGTTTGCCGCATCGCAACGTCAGCGGCAAATCATCCCCGACATCCATCTGCATGAACGCAGCGAATTGATTCACCCGCTGGCCAAAGCGGCTGGAATTCGATCCTGTTGGGCCGAACCCATTCTGTCGACCCAGCGTGACGTGTTGGGTGTGCTGTCGATGTTTTCCACCCACGCGGCTCGTCCGAGCGAAACCGAGCTTTCATTGCTTTCGCACTTTGCCCAACTGGCGGGCGTGGTGATCCAACGATCCCAGGCGGCCAGACGTCTGGCCAAAAGCGAAGAGCGTTTGCGGTTGGCGTTGCGAGCCACGAATGATGCGATCTGGGACATCGATCTGCTACGACAACGCATGTGGTGGAACGAAGTCTTTGACGAACAGTTTGGCGGCCCATCCGGCGATACCGATGTGGATACGTGGTGGCACCAACACATTCATCCGGATGATCTACGGCGTGTGATTTCGTCACCGTCACGTACCGTCGAAGGACGCGCGGACGATTCGAAGGGGCTGATCGAATACCGCTTGATGCGTCGTGACGGCACCTATGCCGTGGTCAAAGAGCGCACCCTGCTGAGCCGTGATGCCGAGGGCCAGCCGGCTCGGCTGCTGGGTGCACTGACGGACCTGACCCAGCGGCGGGCGTTGGAAAAAGAAGTCTTGGAAATCGCAGCCGCACAAAGTTGGCGGATCGGAAACGACCTGCACGACGGCGTGGGACAAGAACTGACCGGCATGGGCATGCTGGCCGACGCACTGGGTGCATCGATCGACCGGGACGTGACGTCGGTTGACTTGGCGTCACTGCGGCGGATCGCCGGAAAGTTGCGGGAATCGGTCCATCGCACATTGCGGCAAGTCCGTACTCTGGCGCGAGGCATGAATCCGGTGGACGTTGACCGTCACGGATTGACGTCGGCGTTGACCGAAATGTGCGATCGCATCCGTGAACTTCACGGTGTGAATTGCCGGTTCGAATGCGATCGTCCCGTTCCGTTTCGCGAGAATCAAACGGCCACCCAACTGTACCGCATCGCTCAGGAAGCGGTGACCAATGCCGTCCGCCACGGCGAAGCGGCCAACATACGCGTTCGACTGGGCTTCCGTGACGACCAATGGTCCCTGCGAATCCAAGACGATGGCGTCGGAATTTCGAAGAAACCCAACGCGGATCGCGGCATGGGGCTGCGGACCATGGACTACCGCGCCGGACAAATCGGCGGCCAAATCCAGATCGGACCACGCCCCGACGGCGGCACGGAAGTCGCCTGTATCTTCCCCGGCGACGCCGTCGCACAGGACGACGAGGAATTCATCGCACTTCTTTCCGATTTACCAACCGAGTGATCTTATGTTGCACCGCATCGTTATCGTTGATGACCACCCCAGCACACGTGACGGATTGATCACCCGTGTCGACGTGGAACCCGACTTGGCCGTCTGTGGCGAAGCCGCCGACCAAGATGAGGCATTGGAAGTGATCGACCGAACGCATCCGGATTTGGCCGTGGTCGATATCTCGCTGAAATCAGGCAGCGGCATCGACCTGATCAAGATCCTAAAAACCAAGACGCCGGAACTGAAAACGCTGGTTTGGTCGATGTTCGACGAATCGCTGTACGCCGAACGCGCCCTACGCGCCGGTGCCAAGGGCTATATCAACAAGCAACAGGTCACCGACAAGATTATCGAAGCAATTCGAACCGTGATCAGCGGTGAACTGTACATCAGTCGTGAACTGTCGGCCAAAATGTTGCAGCGTGCCGTGATGGGCAAAGACGCCGTGGCACAGTCGCCGGTGGAAAACCTTTCGGATCGCGAATTGGAAACATTCCGATTGATCGGCCAAGGTTTGACGACCAAGGACATCGCCAAGACGATGAACTTGAGTCCCAAGACGGTGGAAACCTATCGGGCACGCATCAAAGAAAAAGTCGACCTGCGAGACATGGCATCATTGACTCGCGAAGCAACCCAGTGGGTGTTGGAAAACGGCTGATTCCGGCATCCAAGCCTCGTCGCCCGAAACAATCCAACGCGAAGTTGCCACGCCGGTCCACATCGGCGTCATGTTGCCGCTGAACGACCCGAGCCAGTATCGTTGACGCATCCAAGTCATCGCCCCAGTGGGCGTTGGCGACGTTCCGTTCGATGCGGGGTTAGTGCCGATGATATTGGCCGATGGCGGCGGTCTATTTCCGAACAACTGGATCACAACCGAAGGGCCGCAGTGGTGGTTGGTTGCCGCACCGGTTCTGTTGCTGGTGATCGAAGCGGTGGGGATCGCAACAGCCTGCCATGCGCTGCGGTACGTTCGAACGTCGCAAGCCACGGTGGCCTGGGTTGTCGGCCTGTTGACTGTGCCGGTGCTGACGATCCCGCTGTACTGGGTATTCGCTCGCAATCGATTTTCAGGTTATCGAGAAGCCATTCGTCGCGTCGGCCAACGTCATCGTGAATCCGTCGATGCCGTTCGACGTGAACTGGCGACCGAATCAAACACACGAAGCACGGCGCTGCAAACACCGCTGGACCATGTCGCCGATGTGCTGGACACGCCGATCAGTGCCGACAATCGCTTCGAACTATTGATCGACGGTGATGCTTTCTTCGACGCGGTCGAACAGCAGATTGATTCCGCCACCGATTACGTCTATTGCTGCTTCTATATCATCCGCGACGACGAATGCGGGGGACGCTTTGCCGAAGCCTTGATTCGGCAAGCCAAAGCGGGACGCAAGGTTCGGTTGCTGTACGACGAAGTCGGGTGTGCGGGATTGCGTCGACGCTACCTGAATCGATTGAAAGACGGCGGGGTTGACGTTCGATCGTTCAACACACGTCAGGGGCCGGCGAACCGATTTCAAATCAACTTTCGCAATCATCGAAAACTGGTCGTCGTGGACGGAACATCGGCGATTATCGGCGGCCTGAACATCGGCGATGAATACCGTGGGGTGGCCAATTGGATCGATGGCTGGCGGGACACCGCCGTCGCCGTTGTCGGACCACTGGCCAGGAAAGTCCAGGCCGTGTTTGCGGGCGACTACTACTGGGCGGCAGGACTTGATTTGGCGGAAGCCAACTGGGGGCCCACATCCAACGACGATGCCCCACCGAATCGCAGGGACAATGGCCAGCAGGGCAAACGTGGTCTGGCCGCGGTATGTGCAACCGGCCCCGCTGATCACCTACCGCGTGCGTCGATGATGTTCGCTGCGGCCGCGTCAATCGCCAAGTCACGATTATGGATCAGCACACCGTACCTGGTTCCCGATGAAGCCGTGATGGTTGCCCTTGCGTCCGCCAAGGCTCGCGGCGTCGACGTCAAGATTCTGATTCCCGCGGTTGCCGATCACTGGGCGGTGTATCTGGCCGGTTTCTATTACGAACACGAATTGGCCGAGATGAAGATTCCGGTCTATCGATACAAGGACGGATTGCTGCATCAAAAATGCGTCTTGATCGACGACGACTTGGTTTTGATCGGATCGACCAACCTGGACAATCGATCGCTGCACCTGAACTTCGAACTGATGGTTGCGATTGAACAAGCCGACTTTGTCCGAGACGTGCACCGGATGTTGGTCAACGATCTGAAACAATGCCACGGTCCGGAAGATCGCGCGCAAATCACGCGCCCTTGGACGTCGCGTCTGGGTACCGCCATCGCCCGTTTATTCAGCCCCATCTTGTGATTCGGATCAGGTGCCGACCGGTGATCCCGCGGGCAAACGGTCGACCGCCGATCAGTCTGTCGGTTTGGCGGCTTTCAGCAGCAACAACAGCATCTTGGTCGGTTTCGTTGCCGTGATGCTGTGCGGCACGTTTGCATCCATTCGGTAGAAACTGTTCGCCGACGCCACCGATCGTTCATTGCCGACGGTAACTTCCGCTTCCCCATCGATGAAATGCATGATGGCGGGAACCGATGCGGTGTGTTCCGACAATTCCTGTCCTGTATCGAAGCCGAACAGGACAACCTTCAGATGCGAATCCTGGCACAACGTCTTGCTGATCGTGCCATCGTCTTGGATTTGGATCTCATTCGTTAAATTAGAAAATGCTGTGTGCAAATCACTCATCGCCTACTTTATCCCTCCAATCACATTTACCACTGAATCACCCCACGGTCACGGATCGTCCTTGCTCGATGCCGGACTTTGACTTTCTCACGCGACGGGGCCCGGAAGACCAAGAACGACGGCACTGATGATTCCAAGTGCCGTCAACATTGTGGCCGCCACCAACGTCCAACCCACGGGGCGCAGATGCTTGGCCGGCGGCGGCCAAAACATCAACCCCCATCCGCCGGCGATCATGGGAACCGCAGCCAAAGGCAACCAAACTTGGTTGACCACCAGTCCGATCGTCGCTGCCGTCGTGAATCCCAGACCAATCCAAGAAGCAACAGTGGTTTGACGCTTTTGTATCGCGATCACAGCACGAACTGCCAACGTGGTGGATGCAAAACCCAACAGCCAAACCAACCACACCAACAGACTGTTGGATCGATCAAGGCCACCATCCAACAAAATCGGCATGCATGGTAATGACAGCCCCGCGACGCCCAACAATTGACCGCCCAAGGTTCGGTGCAGTCGAACGATCGCAATCGCAAAGCAAAGCGTCGAAAGTGCAAGACACGCTAGCAGCGCGATCCGCGTCGGCGGATCCGCGGACCACAACGCGAACGCACCGGCCGCAACAGCCAGCCCCAACAGTCCCAACGCCAGCGCTCTTGCCCCGGGAGCGCCGCGTTGGGCACGTCCGCCACGATGCCCCATCGCGACCAGTATCGGTTCGTGTGCAAAGAATCCAGCCAACGATGCAACCACGATCGCAACGCCGACCCAACTGGGACCGACCGACAACAGCGCCGAAAACAATGGAATCATCACGATCGCATAAGCACCGTGTTCCTTGGGTTTCAAACTGACAACCGCCACAGCCAAAGTCGGCAGTGGTGGTGCACCCACGACCATCGCATCCTTCATGTTGCCTGGCTCAGTTCCTGTTTAGGGCCAAAAAACTCATATCGCATGCACGATGGATCGACCCCCAACTGTTCCAGGGCGCTTTCAACGGATGCCATGAACGGCTTGGGACCACAGAAATAGAAATCCGCGTCCGCGTAGGGCGTCCACTGACCAATGAGGTCCGCGGAAAGGAATCCCACGTGATCACACTTTCGATCCCGGTCGGCATCTGGCGGCATGTCGTACAAGACCTTGTAGGTGAAGTCGTCGTGCCGGCCCGCTAATTCTTCAATCTCATTCGCAAACGCATGCACGTCACTGTTGCGTGCCGCTTGGACAAAGTAGACCGGTGTATCAATGGCTTGCTTGACCAGCATTTTCGCCATCGATAACAAAGGCGTCACGCCGATCCCACCGGCCAACAAAACCACCGGACGTTCGGCCGATCGAACAAGATCCAATGTGAATTCACCACACGGCGGCCCCAAATCCACGGTTTGACCGGCGTCGATTGAATCGTGCAAATGATTCGATATCAGGCCACCGGGAAAACTTTCCTGTTGCCCTTTTTCGCGTTTGACGCTGATGCGGTAATGCGGCTGGTCAGGGCAATCCGAAAGACTGTAATTCCTTGGCGACGTCGGTGTTTTGGGATGATCAATGTGGACCGTGATGTACTGACCAGCCAGAAACGTGGGCAGCGGTTCGTCATCAGCTGGCCGCAGATAGAACGATGTGACTTCCGAACTTTCGCGGACTCTTCTTTGGACGACAAAGGGTCGCTTTCCTGTCCAACCACCGGGTTGGGATTGCTGGTGCTGGTAAATGTCCGCTTCGCGTGAAATCAGGATACCGGCCAAAAACTGATATGCCTCGCCCACCGCATCGATGATGTCCGGCGTGGCGGCATCGCCCATGACATCCTTAATCGCGGCCAACAAGTTTTCGCCAACGATCGGATAGTGTTCCGCTTTGATGTTCAACGAGCAGTGCTTTTGCGCGATCAGTTCGACCGCCGGCATCAGCACGCCCGGATTATCGATGTGCGTGAAATAGGCACATATCGCGCCGGCCAGCGCCTTTTGCTGGCCCCCGGTGTGTTGGTGAGCTTGGTTGAAGAATGCCCGGACTTCCGGATTCGCTTCGAACATCCGCTCGTAAAAACGACGCGTGATCGTTTCCGCGTTGGCGGCGACCAGCGGGGTGATTTCCTTGACAATCGCGACAGTTTGTTCGCTTAGCATTACGGCGTGCGTTGGGTTGGATTTCAAAGGCGGGATAGGTGGGACCACGACGCGACGATTGGAAACCGGGGCTTCCGATCGCCATCACCGGGCTTCACCCAAAAACTACCCCGCCAAATCTTTACGTCAAGGTATACTTTATTCACCGACCTCAACAAGCCCGTTCGAACAGTGTTTAGTCGGCGGTGCTGCAACAACCGACCCCGGACCGCCGTTCCATGAAGCATCCCATTTGTGGATACCACCGCGACGAAGAAGGCCACTGGGTGGCTCAATTGGCGTGTGGACACAATTAACACGTCCGCCACGATCCGCCATGGATGATCCGGGCGTGGGTCACATCACGTCGTGGCCGCGACGCGATGTTGGGCTATCTGCTGGATTGCAAGAAGTGCGACGAACACGCGCCGCCGGATGAAAGGCCCTAGCAGAGGAATCGATATCGAGACGTTGACGGCGTGCTATTTCAACTCAATGCAAACAAAGCCATCGCTTTGCAGATTGACGAGGCTGGTCAGCGCAGAAACCGCGGTTTGCGCGAAGACGACCAAATCGTCGGGGCGTGCGTTGCCATGCAACAGTGATTGACCACACACATAGAACTCCACGCCGGCTTGATGCAACTGTCGCAATCGTAATGCATTCGGGTTGCCCTTGGTGCCAAAACGAGACGCGTACGCATCATCGTTCAGTGCGATGAAGGTGGCACCGCCGTGCAGCACGACCGCCATTTCGGGGCTCTGCTGATCTTTGCCACCGGCATGGTACAAGTTGACGTACTTGGCAATCGTCTCCAATGCATCGTGTGTCTGGTCAGCCGGGCTACTTTGCGTCACGTCGATCAATAGCTTGCTATCGCTGCGAGGTTGCTGGGCCGCATCAGGCAAGTGGAACACTGGCTTTCCGGCCGGAATCAGCGGCGTGCCCAGCGGCGTGCCGACAGGTGAATCGGACATCGGCTGCTGCGTCGAATTCGGCTCTTTCACGTCGGCGGGGACCGCATGGTTCCTCATCGCTTCGGCAAACCCGTTCGCAACAAATCCCGAAACCACGTCGGCGTGCGCTTTGATCAAAGACGCGACGGCCGGATCGTCCGAAGTTTCGATCACACGAACACCTTTCTCGGTATCCTCGTGCTGCATTTTGATTTTGTCGGCGTTCCGAAACAGTTCCGCAAACAAAGGATCCCGCATCCGAATGGGCTGAATCTCGTCGACGCGAATCTTCATCCAATGGACGTGTTCCTGAATCTTTGCCGCGATCTCGGGATCATCCGATTCGGTGACCGTGATCACGCCGTCATCGGTTTCGGTCACCGTGCGACGAATTTTGTCGTGGTGACTCAGCAAGAACTGAAACACTTCGTGATCGGCATCGTGACGATCGTCATGGGCGTGTGGGCCGGCGGCTTGTTCACCACCGCCCGCGCCACCGCGAAATCCACGCCCCATCCCGAATCCCGGTCCACGACCACCGCCGCGTCCGAATCCTGGGCCGCGACCGTTTTGCGCGGCCACATCCACACAGAACAATGCCGTAACCAACAGTCCCAAAGCCAGTCGAACGGCGGTGGTCGGGAAATTCATCGGACGCATCGTGATGATTCCTAATGGGTCAGGGGACGGGTTTCATGCGGTCGCAACCGTCATGGATCGGTGCCGGGGCCAATCATCCCCGTTGTGTCACGCCGAACACTTGCCGCTGCTGCAACTGTCGCCGACTTGATTCCAGGGCATTCGGGCCAAGACCATTCCCATGCCACAGGTGTCCGTGATACCGGCGAACATCAATCCGGCCCCGATGAAACCTGACAAGCCAATGAACGCGGGATGGACAAAGCACCCCAGCACGGCACCAAGTAGTGCCAGGAACCCGGCGACAATTCGGACCTGGCGTTCCAACGAAATCGCTTTCTTTCCACGCACCACCGGCAAGCCTGCGGCGTCCCACGCCGACGTGCCGCCTTCGACGTTGACGACGTCTTCAAAGCCGGCATCGACAAACTTCTTACACGCCTGGGCGGCACGATTTCCGCTGCGACAGATGACATACAACGGTTGCCCGGCCGATCCGTTGCGTGACTGCAAGAATGAGGCAGCATCCAGTGATTCCAGCGGCACGTTCTTGGCACCCTGGGCGTGAACTTCACGAAACTCCACGGGCGTACGAACGTCGATCAGTTCGACATCGGATTCGTTCGACAACTGGGCCATCCGGTCCACGGAAATCGTTTGCATCAGGGATTCTCCTTCACACGTCCAATCGTTATCTCGATAGCCGACGATATTTTTGACCATCGTCGTGAATGACATCATCGGCAGGTTCGACGCGGCAGAACACCTCGCCACCTTACGATATTTCAATGCTTCAATCGGCCGGGCATCCGCCGCGACGCCGACAACTTTTTCTCAGCATTCGTTTTAAACGTCCGTCGCGAGCAAAGTCACGCGGATTCCGTCGTCCCCGGCTGCGGCGGATCGTCGCCGGATGAACCGCGGCGGCCGCCCCATTCGGCGATCGTCTGCATGACAAAGAAGAACGTCGGCACCAACAGCAACGAGAAAAACGTGGCGGCAATCATTCCGCCGACCACGGCGTTGCCGACCGCACGGCGGCTGGCGGCCCCCGCACCACTGGAAACGATCAACGGCAAAAAGCCCAAGATGGACGAAAACGCGGTCATCAAGATCGCGCGAAAACGCAGCGACGCTGCACTGACGGCGGCCTGTCCGATGTCCATGCCTTCGCGTCGCTGCTGGCTGGCGAATTCGACAATCAGAATCGCATTCTTGCTGGCCAAAGCGACCAACAGCACGATTCCGATCTGGGTGTAAACGTTGTTGTCGGCCCCACGGACGACCAGCGCCAAAATCACCCCCAATACGGCCAAAGGCACCACCAAAATCACCGCCGCGGGACTGGTCCAGCTTTCGTACTGTGCGGCCAAAACCAGGAACACGGCCAGGATGGCCAACCCGAAGATCGCCAATTGCCCGCCGCCGGCCAATTTTTCTTGGTACGACATCCCCGTCCAAGCAAACCCGAATCCAGGTGCCAAACGTGATTGCGCGATCTGCTCCATCAAATTCAGAGCCTCCCCTGAACTGGTCCCCGGTGCAGGTGACCCGTTGATCGACGCACTGGGATACAAGTTGTATCGCTTCACAACCGACGGACCGAATTCATCGCGAACATTGACGATCGATGACATCGGGATCATCTCGCCATGAATGTTCCGAACGTCCAAGCGTAAGATATCGCTGGCGTTGGCCCGCTCCGGTGCATCGGCTTGCAACCGCACTTGATAAGTCCGGTTGTTGTAGGTGAAGTCGTTGACATAGGCCGAACCCAGGTAGGCTTGCAGCGTTCCAAAGACGGTCCCCAGCGGGACGTCTTGCGTTTTGGCCTTCAAGCGGTCGACATCGGCAAACAACTGGGGCACATTGGCACGAAACGAACTGTTCAGTGCGGCCAAGCGAGATTGCCCCGATGCCGTATTGACCACGTCGGTGGCCGCGTTCTGCAGCTGTTCGTACCCGCTGGCCCCTTGGTCCAACAGTTCCATTTGGAAACCGCCGGCATTGCCCAACCCGTCGATCGGTGGTGGGGTGAACGGAAACACGACAGCATCCTGCAATTGGGCAAACTGCTCTCTTAAGTGTTTCAGAATACCGGGCAATTGTTCCTCGGGCGTTTCGCGTTCCTCCCAGGGCTTCAACACGACGACGCTGAACGCCACGTTGCTGTCGGCATAGCCGCTAAGCAACGAATACCCGGAAACCGAAAGCGTGTTCGCGACACCCGGCGTGTTGTTGTAAATCTTGTCCAACTGGTCAATCACACGATCGGTTCGTTGCCGCGACGCGGCATCGGGCAGTTGAACGTTGACCATCAGATAGCCCTGATCTTCCTCCGGAACGAATCCGGTCGGCAACGATCCGAACCCCCAACCGATCAGCAACAACAGACCCGCGTAAACCAGTCCCACGCCGAAGACGAACCGAACAATCCGGCGGACGATGGCGGTGTATCCATTGGTGGCCGAATCAAAGCCACGATTGAACCATCGGAACCCGACAAACGTGCTTTCCTTCGGTGGTCGCAACAAGATCCCACACAGGGCGGGGCTTAGCGTCAAAGCGTTCAGCGTACTGATCAACACCGCCGCAGAAATCGTCAACGCAAACTGGCGAAACAGTTCTCCGGTGATTCCCGGCATGAAGGCACAGGGAACAAAGACGGCCAACAGCACCAGCGTGGTCGCGATCACCGGACCAGTGATTTCGTCCATCGCTTTGACGGCGGCATCCTTGGACGACAAACCGTCCTCCAAGTGTCGGGTGGTGTTTTCGACCACCACGATCGCGTCATCGACCACGATCCCGATCGCCAGCACGATCCCAAACAGCGACAGCATGTTGATCGAAAAACCGGCGACATTCATGATCATGAACGTCCCGATCAAGGAAACCGGGATGGCCACCACCGGAACGATTGTGGCTCGCCAATCTTGCAAAAAGATAAAGATCACCAGGACGACAAGCACGACGGCCGACACCAGCGTCTTGTAGACCTCCACGACGGAGGCTTCGACAAACAGAGTCGAATCAAAGGGGATGTCGAACTGCACGCCATCGGGCCAGTTATTGCTGGCGGCCAGTTCGTCCATCCGATCGCGGATCAGACCAGCGGTTTCGATCGCATTGGCCCCGGGCAATTGATAGATCCCGATCGACGCCGACGGCACACCGTTGTACTTGGAGTTGTAGACATAGTTTTGCCCGCCCAATTCAACGCGGGCGATGTCGCCGACCCGAAGAACGCGTCCGCCCTGTTCGGCGCGAATGATGATGTTGGCGAACTCTTCCGGTTGGACCAATCGCCCACGTGCGTTGACCGTCAACTGATAGGCGGTCCCCGGTGGCGCCGGTTCGGCCCCGACCTGTCCCGCCGCCACCTGAATGTTTTGCTCGCTGATCGCATCGACCACATCTTGGGTCGTCAGTCCCCGTTGTCGAAGTTTTTCCGGCTCCAGCCAGACACGCATGCTGTAATCGCCGACGCCGAACACTTGGACGTCCCCGACGCCCTTGATCCGACTAAGTTCGTCGCGCACCGACAGCGCATAATTGCTTAGGAACAATGCGTTGTACGATTCGTCCGGGCTGGTCAGCGACAAGAACTGCAGGATCTGTGTCGAACGCTTTCGCGTGGTGATCCCCTGCTGGCGGACTTCGAACGGCAAACGCGGTTCCGCAATGGCGACACGGTTTTGCACCAGCACCGACGCGATGTCCATGTCGGTGCCCAGTTCGAACGTCACCGTCAAGCTGTAGCTGCCGTCATTCGCGCTGGCCGATGACATGTACAGCATGCCTTCGACACCGTTGACTTGTTGTTCGATGGGCGTGGCCACCGTTTCAGCGATCGTTTTGGCATCGGCACCGGGATACATCGCGGTGACCGAAACCGTGGGCGGCGAAATCGGTGGGAACTTTGCCACGGGCAGGGCAAAGAACGAAACGACACCGGCGATCACGATCACGATGGAAATGACCGCGGCGAAGATCGGACGGAAAATAAAGAACTTGGACATGAATCAGTCGCTGCGTGATGAAAGGCCCAAAACTATTCCTGTCCGTCCGCGGCGCCGTCGTCGTTTGACTCGGCTGCTTCAGACATCTCTTTTGCCAGCTGCTCTTCAGCCTCATCGGTCGGATTTTCGTTCATTCCTCGGGTCAGCGCGTCGGCATCCAAGTCCAACGTGACTTCGACGGGTGTAACGGGGCGTCCGACTTGGGCCTTCTGCAAACCACTGACGACGATCTTTTGCTGCGGCGACAGCGATTCAGTCAACCGCGCCCAGCCGTTCATTCGCTTGATGACGTTGACACTTTCCCGCTGCACGATGTTTTGATCGTCGACCAACAACAAGTATTCACCACGCTGGTCACGCTGGACCGACAACTCGGGAACAAACGTTGCTTCCACCGCCTGGGATTCGGGGATTCGAACGGTGACAAACAGCCCCGGCAAAAGCCGCTCATCTTCATTGTCGAAAACGGCTCGCACCGCCAGTGTCCCGGTGGCGACATCGATCCCCTTGGCATCGGCGTATTCCAATTTGCCTTTGAAGGCGAAGCCTTCGTCGCCTTCACGTTTCAAGTAAGCGTCACGTGCTTGAAACTTCACCAGATCAAATTCGGCATCACCGCGGCTACGGTCCGACCGCATGAATCGCAACAATTCGCGATCGCTGATGGTGAAGTTGGCAAACATTTTGCTTTCGTCAACGATCGTGGCCAACAAAGATCCGACTTCGACCAGATTGCCTTCCTTCACGGACGTCTTCGAAATCCGTCCGTTGATCGGTGCCTTCACTTTGGTGTACTGGACGTTCAGATCGGCGATCCCCAACGCGGCTTGGGCGGTTTGCAGTTGGGCACGGGCGGCGGCGACTTGAGATTCCGCTGACTTTAGGTTGGCTTGCGCGGCATCGTTGGCAGCTTTGGCGGCGTCAAATTCGGCTTTGGACGCGGCATCACGTTGCAACAATCGTTGCTGACGATCGAAATCCAGCTTGGCTCGTTCGGCTTCGGCCTTGGCAACTCCAACCGCCGCCTCGGCGACCGAGATTGCGGCATTGGCATTTTCAACGTCGGCCTGGGCGGCCTTCTGTTCCGCTTCGTACTGATCCGGTTCGATCAGATACAGATCGGTGCCTTTGGTGATGTCTTGCAATGCAGTGAATTTTTGCGATTGCAGAACGCCGCTGACCTGGGCGCGAACATCCGCTGCATTGACCGGCTCGGTCGTGCCCTCTTTTTCCAAGAAGGGCGTGTAACTTGTAATCACCGCGGTCGACACACCGACCGGTTGCGGCGGCGGTGCTTCGTACTTGTTGGCTTCCTTGCGGTTGCAACCGCAAGGTGAAAGGAACAGCAGCACCGCGGCCACCAGTCCCCAGTCTCGAAGGCGTGTCATCTTCATCGGCCCAACATCCACATTACCCCGGCATGACGGTGTGATCATTCCTGCGGGAGCCAAGCATACTGGAAATCTGGCGGCCCGAAGACCAGTCAAGAATACGAATCTGTTCGTTTCCGATCGTTCGCATTTCATCGATGCCATACCGGCGTTTCTGGACCGAACGAACGCAATCCTGGTGGCACAAAAACATGCACCGGAGAATCCATTGGGGGGATCGGCTGACGACGAAGCCCGCCCCGTCCTATCGCCGCCGATTCCATGGTCAGTCGCCAGCCCCCCGGCCCGGCGTCTGCCCGACCGATGTGTAAGTTCATGGCATCAAATCGATCTCATGTCGGCGGCAGGCGCGGCCATTTCCCAACCCGTCTGGTGCCGACCCCATGTCCGCTTCTACAGGTGAACGAAACACCCGTATTCCCAGACACCCACCGGATCGGGCTATGCTAGACAGACTCGCGGCGACGCCAACGGTTTGCCGCAATGCCCACTTTTGTCCCGGCAATCCGCTTCAAATCCATCCATCGTCCCATGCGATCCACTGTCCTAATGATCAGCGGCTGGTCCTACGGCGCTGGCGCCCTGGCCCCACTGGCCCAGCGGTTGCCTGGGAACATGGATTCGATTTCGCTGTCGGCCGAAGAAGTGCTGACGTCGGACCGAATGGATCGTTCCCTGCGTGACGACCGCCGATACATCTTGGTCGGATGGTCGATGGGCGGCATGTTGGCGCTGCACTGGCTGGCCCGCCAGCCGAACCTGTTCAAAGCGATGGTGTTGGTCGGCAGTACCGCAAAGTTCAGCAGCGGCGACGGTCATCACGATGGCGTACCGAAATCGCGGTTGCGAGCAATGTCGTTGGGGCTGCAGCGGGACCCGACCGACGTCCTTGCACGTTTCGACCGTCTGGCGGCCGAACCGCATCCGGTGCACCCGACGGTGACCGAATGTCGACAAGCGAACGAGCCATCGACGGACCTGGACGCAAAACAACGTGACGAATCACTGGCGGCCGGGTTGAGATTCCTGTCATCCAGCGACTTTCGTCCGCTTTTGGCAACCGTCACCGTGCCCACGTTGATTCTGCACGGCGAAGACGATGAAGTGATCCCCGCGCGGGCTGCGACGGAAATGGCACACCGAATCAAAGATTCGCACCTGGAATTTCGAGCCCAAATCGGCCACGATCTACCTGTACGCGATCCCACTTGGGTCGCCGAGCGGATCGAGCAGTTTTGGACCAGTGATGAGGCTGACGGCAATACAGACTGACGACGTCGGACAGCGTTTCTCGTCAGCGGCGACGACCTACGATCGTCACGCTGACGTGCAAGAACGCGTGGCGGCCGATTTGATGCGCTGGGTCGGCCGGACACCGCTGGGCCAAAAATCTTCACCCGACCGCATCCTGGAAATCGGCTGTGGGACCGGACGCTTGACCGTTCGTTTGGCCGGTCGCTTTGCCACATCCCAATTGACGGCCATCGATCTGAGCGCGGCAATGGTCAACGTGGCGCGTCAAAAATTGCCACCCGATCACTCTGCCGCGCTGATCCCCAGCGACTTGCGTGATTTCGACGCACCGCCGTTCGATTTGGTCACCAGTGCATCGGCGATCCACTGGATTTTGCCGATTGACAACGCCTTTGCCGCTGCCGACCGATTGACCATTCCGGGCGGGCGCGTCGTCATGGCCTGGATGATCGAGGGCACGCTAGGCGAACTTCACAACGCGCGTCTTCGCATGGTTCCCGACAAACCGCCCCAGTCCGCCCTTCCGGCGTGGCCGCAATGCTTGGACGCGATCGAACGAACCGGTTGGACCATTCATCGCGCTGACCAGCGGACTTACCCCACACGTCACCGATCGGCGATGCATTTGTTGCGGGCCATTCATGACCAAGGGTTGACCGGCGGCCCATTTTCACGGGCTCAAACACCGCTTAGCCGTGGTGAATTGGCCGCCGTCATGCGTGATTATCAACAGCGTCATGGCCACGACGACGATACCGTGTCGGCCAGTTACGTCGTGGGATTCGTCGACGCGACCAAGCCCGCTTGAGCGTGCTTGTGGATCGACCGGCGGGTGTACTATGGCTTGGGTGTGCCCTTGGCTTTGAACTTTTCTTTTAGCTGTCGGCTGAAGTCGTCATTCCACTGGTCCGGTTCGGTCACCGACGTCCAAGCATCGATGTAGGCCGATGGGGCATAGTTGTGTCCATAGCCGATCGGAACACTGGTCGCCATCGGCATGTCAAACGCCACCTGCAAGAACGTCACAACCGGGAACCAACGCAAATAGGGCGACACGTCCGGGCCACGCGGTTCGGTCAACCAATCCGGTCGGTGCCAGGCAAGGGTCGGTGAAAACCAGATCATCGGATCACTGGCGTGTTGAATGTAGACGTTTCGCATCGCCCCCCAAGGCCGTGAAGGGTTCAACGCATTTTTTGCTGCGGTGAAGCGGACCAAACGGCTGTCCCGATACACGGGCAACCAAGCGGGCGAATCCGGCTGGCGGTCGCGAACGATTTCGTTCCATCGCTGGCTGGGAAACGGAGGCCCGCTCCAAACCGCCCCCTGAATCGGATCTTCGAAAATCGTGTACATGTCGGCGCACACTTCCGACCCGAGCGCCCCCAGACTTAGCCCTTGCAAGTACAGCCGCGGTCGGTCGTCCACCGGCAGGTCGGTCCAATAACGATAAATCACATCGAACAGCGCGTCCGCCGAAACGATCGAACGCTTGGGATCCACCAGAATCGTGATCCAACTGGGCAAATAGGAATATTGCGTGCTGACAATCGCGCAATCGCCACCGTGAATGAACTCCAGGGTGTCGACCGCTGACGGGTCCAACCAACCGGTACCCGTGGGCGTCGCAACGACCAGCACGCTACGGTCGAAACCGCCGACCCGGATCAATTCCTTCAGGGCCAATTCTGCCCGCTGCTGCGGCGTTTCCGCCGAACGCATGCCCACATAGACGCGAATCGGTTGCGGAACATCACGGTCAAGAAACTCACCGATTTCGTCGGCACTGGGACCTTGCCCCAGAAAAGCCTTGCCCTGACGCCCGATCGAATCCCAATCCACCAGAGATTCATCACTGCCGCATGCCATCGGGTCACTGGGATGATCGATGTCTTCTTCGATCAACGCATCCGCTTTCAAAAACACGCCGTCGGCAAAGTTCACCAACCCGCGAATGACAACACCATTGGCGATCACCCAAACGATCACAGTCACCAAGATTGTTCCCAACGTCACCGCAATCCGACGCGGCAAGAATCGATTCAATTGATTCGCAGCGAACACCGACGAATCGATGAACATGCGTGTCAGAGCGACCAGCACGGCGGCGAAAACGATCGCAATCGCGCTGGTGCGATAGGGATCCGCCGTTTGCAGACTTGGCATCTCCATCAATTCGCGAATCGAATTCTGCCAGAAAGTCATCTGGCGAATGCCACCTACGAAACACAACGCCACCACGATCACGGTCGCAATCTTGGCGATCCGCTGAAGCTTCTGCGGCGCGTGGGGAAGTTCAAAAAAGCGATAAATCCAAACCAGCAAAACGCCCAATGCGTATCCGGCGGCGATCGAAAACCCCGACAGCAAACCCTGGGTGACGTAATGCCGGGGTAACAACGATGGCGTCACCGAAGCAGCGAAAAACAGCGTGGCAAAAACCAAACCGACAAACGAAAACGATCGCCAGTATTCCACCAACCATCGCCGTACTCGCCGCGAAAACGCGATCGATCGTTTCGCTTTTGACATGAGCCTGATTCAACTATTGAAGATGTCGAAGCCAACCATCGACGACGACCAGAGTCCAAGACCCGGCGTCTATTGATGTGTGTGACCATCGTGGGTTCGTCAACCTTTGACGCGGTAACCGATCTGTTTCAGCTGACGCCGAACCGTGTCCAGATGGTCACCCTGTAATTCGATCAAATCCTGTTTCGCTTTGACCGTTCCGCCGGATCCACAGACCGCCTGTAACTGCTTCAGCAAATGCGGCAAATCATTCGCGGTCGCGGTCAAGCCTTCGACGACCGTCGCGACACGCCCGCCTTTACGCTTTTGACGCTGGATCTTGGCCGTTTGTTGTTCGGGCGGCAAACGTTGACGCTCGACTTCTCGTTTCCGCTCGTGTTCGGCTTTCTGCGCAGCGGTGCACTGACAATCGGCTTCCACTTTGCCACACAAATCACAGGTGGGCGGAATGTCGAACTGGGTTCCGGCAAACAATCGTGTCATCAATCAGTCAACCAAAGTCAATTGTCAACATATCTCTTTATCCCTTCGGATGGTCGACGACCATCGTATCGTTGTTTTCCCTGTTCGTCTCCGGGAATGTCGCAGCATCAACGGCTCCCGGCGCGACTTATCGGCCCTAAAATGTGACCTTTGGCCTCGACGTCTTGCCCCCCTTCATGACCACCGTCGACAGGACGACCATCCCAATGCCGTTTTTTCGTATTTATCCACAACCCTGCCGTTTGCCGGCGTTGATCGTTGCGATCGGCGTTTTGATGACCAACATCGGTTGCGCGGTGGATACCGCCCCGGCGCCGGATGCACCGGACTGGGAAAATCAACATGTCATCGGCATCAACAAGCTGCCGCCGCGTGCCCACAGTTGGCCGCTGGCCGGCACCGTGGCCGCCGCCAATGGCCAGACAACCGATTCACCTTGGGTCCGTTCGCTTAACGGCCAATGGAAGTTCCACTGGGCCAAAGATCCGTCGTCACGACCGGTGGACTTTTATCAGCCTGACTTTGATGCCACCGGTTGGGACAGCATTCAAGTGCCCGGGAATTGGCAAACCCAGGGCTTTGGATTGCCCGTGTATTCCAACATCCCTTATCCGTTCAAGAAAGATCCGCCGAATGTGATGGGAGATCCGCCGGCCGATTTCACCAACCACGAAATGCGGAACCCGGTCGGTTCGTACCGTCACACGTTCGATGTGCCTGCGGATTGGTCGGGACGGAAAATCGTCTTGCATTTTGCCGGCGTTGATTCGGCCTGCTACGTGTGGGTCAACGGACAAAAGATCGGCTACAGCCAGGGCAGCCGAACGCCCGCCGAATTTGACGTCACGGACTTTGTCCAGACAGGCAAGAACCAATTGGCGGTCGAGGTCTATCGATACTGCGACGGAAGTTATCTGGAAGACCAGGATTTTTGGCGTCTAAGCGGTATCTTCCGCGACGTCTATTTGGTGAGCTCCGACGAACGTCGCATCCGCGACTTCTTTGTCACGACGGACCTGGATGACGCCTACCGAGATGCCGAATTGTCGGTGCAAATCGAACTGGAAAACCGTTCCGATGCGGACGCAACTCTGTCCGTCGACGTCCAGCTATTGGATGACTTTAACGAAGCCGTTTTCCGTGACACCGTGACCACGGAATCAATTCCGGCCGGCTCCAAAGGCAATGTTGCGCTGACCGAAACGATCCAACAGCCGAAACTGTGGTCCGCCGAAACGCCCAATCTGTATCGCTTGGTGCTGACCCTGTCCGACGCCGAAGGAACGGTCATCGAGGCCCGACAATGCGAAGTCGGATTCCGCGAAGTCGAAATCATGGATGGCCTGCTGCACGTCAACGGACGTCCGGTTTATTTGAAAGGCGTGAATCGTCACGAACACGACCCGCAAACCGGCCACACCGTCAGCCGTGAATCAATGATCCGCGACATCGTGTTGATGAAGCAGTTCAACATCAACGCGGTACGCACCAGCCATTACCCCGATGATCCCACGTTCTATTCGCTGTGCGATCAGTACGGTTTGTACGTGATCGATGAAACCAACATCGAATCGCATGGCATGGGATACAAACGCGAATCGCTGGCCAAGGATCCGTTGTGGGAAAAGGCTCATTTGGACCGAGCGATACGGATGGTCGAACGTGACAAGAACCACCCCAGCATCATCATTTGGTCACTGGGCAATGAAGCGGGCAACGGAGTGAACTTCATGACCAATTACGACTGGATCAAACAGCGCGACCCGTCGCGTCCGGTTCAGTACGAACAAGCCCATTACGACCAACGCAATACCGACATTCGATGCCCGATGTACGCGACGATTGACAAGATTGTCGACTACGCCCGCAATGATCCGGACCGACCGTTGATCTTGTGTGAGTACGCGCACGCGATGGGCAACAGCGTCGGTAACTTGCAAGACTATTGGACCGCCATCGAATCTTATGACCACCTACAAGGCGGATTCATCTGGGACTGGGTGGACCAGGGCCTGGTCAAATCAGTTCCCGAGGGTGACCATTTACCGACCGGCTTGAAGCCCGCGTTCGGTGACTCTGACACTTTCTTTGCCTATGGCGGTGACTTCGGCGACAAGCCCAACGACGGCAACTTTTGCATGAACGGTTTGGTCCAGCCTGATCGTCGGCCCAACCCGCATCTTTGGGAAGTCAAGAAGGTCTATCAAAATGTGAAGGCAAGTTCCGAAGCGCCTTCCCAAGGCAGCTTCACGTTGCAAAACAAATTTGTCTTCACGAACTTGGACCAGCTGGAGACGCGTTGGACGTTACGCATCGATGGTGAAGTGGCCGACACCGGTTCGCTTGGACGTCTGGACGTCCCGCCGCTTAGCACCGCCGACGTCAAAGTTCCCTTCGACTTGAAAGAATCGGGTCCCGGCGAAGCGTTGCTGACGCTTGAATTTGTCCAGCCACAGAAAACGCTTTGGTGCGATGCCGGACACCGTGTTGCTTGGGACCAATTCGAACTGCGTCCGGCGGCCGCCGAAGCGACCAAGATGCAAGCGAATGATGGTCAACCACTGCGTGTGACCAATAACGAGGCGACGCTGGTCATCCAAAACGCGGGCAACACGTTGGAATTCGACAAGTCGACGGGTGCGATGTCGTCCTGGATCGCCGGCGGCAAGGAATTGTTGACCGGACCGCTGCAATTGAATTTCTGGAAGGTCCCCAACGACAACCAGTATCGCAACCGTTATTTACAGCGATTGGGTGTCTGGCAAGACGCGGTCGACCAAATCAAAGTCACCGAGATGGATGTCCGGAACGACGGCGAAAAGGTCGTGGTGCAATTCGATTCGAAGCTGCCCAGTGTCGATGCGACGTGCAGCGTTCGATACACCATCACCGACGGACAATCGGTGGACATCAAAGCCGCCTATCAGCCCGGAAAACCGCCGGCCGATCTAATGCCGCGGTTCGGCATGCAAATGCAAATGCCCGAAGCATTCGGGCAAGTCCGATGGTACGGTCGCGGACCGCACGAGACGTACTGGGACCGCAAGACCGGTGGAGAAATCGGGACCTACGAAGCCCAAGTCGCCGACATGGTGTTTCCGTACTGTCGATCACAGGACACGGGCAACCGCACCGATGTGCGGTGGATCGAACTGAACGATGGCGATGGAACCACCGTGCGCGTGACCGGTGATGCGCCGGTCAGCGCCAGTGTTTGGCCGTTCACGATGGACGATTTGCAACAATCCACCCATCCGTACAACCTGCCGCGTCGTCCGATAAGCGTCGTCAGCATTGACGAAAAACTACACGGCGTCGGCGGCGATAACAGTTGGGGTGCCAGGACGCACAGCGAGTACACCCTGGCCAGTGATCAGCCGCATCAAATCGGATTCCGGATGCGGGTCCGCTCAGGTCAGTCGGACTAGAACTGCACTTGATACTTGTCCGTCATCTTGCGGCGCGTGTCTGCGGTCATTTTGTCGATCGTTGAAAGCGTCGACGTCCAATTCGCATAGGCGTTGCCGCGAGCCTGGGCATTGTTCACGTTTGCCGCGTTTAGGCTGTTGTAGTAATAGCCTTCGCGGTAACCGTAGCCACCGTTCCAACCATACGAGTATCCGGCGCTGCCGTAGTAGCCGCCATTCAGGCTATCGCGTGCGTTTTGTTTTCCGACAGCGATATTCCCTTGGCGAACCGTCAACGCATTGCCACGCAGCAACTGCGCGACGTCGGTCCCGTACTGGACCATTTCGGGGTCGACGTTCAGCGTTCCCAATTCTTCGATCTGACGAGCGCGTTGGTCATGCCATTTGGCCAAGTGCCCGGTTGATTGCGATTTATGGTTGCGCGTCTGTTCGATGATTTCATTGACTTGGTCGAAGTAATACTTGGTGCGATAGACCGCCTGTTCCTCCTTCGAACGCGACTTGGCCGCCGGATCAGTGGCGGCGGCAGCGCGACGTGCCTGACGTTCCAAGCTGAACATGCTAAGCACACCGCTAAGGGTGCTTTCAGTGATCGGACCTTGGAACTGCAGAACGTTTCCTTCGACCTTAACGTCCCACGTCAAGATTTCAGCGGCTGAGGTGCCGGCGTTATCCAAGATCTCGGCCAACATTTCCTTGGCGATCAATTTCAGCCCCGCGGGCGATTTGCTGAACTCGAATTTCACGATGCATTCGTTCAGACTTTTTCGTCCGACGATGATGCTGAAACCTTCCATCGATGCCAGGGTCTTGGCGACGTTTTCCGGCGGGTTGGATTTCAGCGACTTCAAGCCTTCCAAGTGCTTGCTGAGCGGGACCGGCGAAAACGCATTCTTGGTTTCGATCGCCAACATCGCCGACAGATACGATTCGGGTTGCCCCGCCATTCGCGTCAGGAAATCGCTGTAGTTCACGCTGACACTGGGTGTCAACCAACCGGACAGCAACGTCCGATCGGCCGGTCGCAACATGCCCAACCGATTTTCCTTGCCGGCCAGAAAATAGGTCTGGTTCGGTGACCAAACGACCTTCTCGCCTTCCACTTCGTCGACATAGCCGCCCAACGAATCGGCCAACTGGTCGGGCTGGACGGTTTGCTTCAGCGTGGCATAGCCGGCTTCCCAGCGTGGGGACATCTTGGACAGATCCAAGTCGGCGATCAGCCAGTAGTCTTCGATTCCCTGGGCGGCCCGTTTGGCAACGCCGGCGGCCGATAGCAATTGATTCAGGGCAGGGACGTTGACGTACCCAACCGTATTGGCCGGCGCGGGGGACTTCTTCAACAAAAGCGCGATTTTTTCGTCATCATCAGCCGCCGCGACCGTAGTAAAAGTAACGGCCGCCAGTAGCGACAAGCCATGCGACAGTAGGCGATTCATGTTTGCTAGCTCGGATGCAGAGGGATAAAGGGCTGCGGAAAAGACGGTGTATCGACAGCATAGCCGCCGGTCAGCACGTCCGCCGGTCTGCCTGGCAAAGGGACAAGTGTGCCCGGAACAGGCGTGCCCAGAACAGGACACAAAATACACGGGATATTTTGTGCCTGTTAAACTCCCAAGCCCATCCCCCGAAATCCCGCCACCTTTCCAGCGTCTCGCCAGAGACGGCCGCCCACCTTTGCCGAACTCTCACCCCGACTTCACCATTGCCTCACCAATGAGTTTCAAAACCTTCCACCTACTGGCCATCTTGAGCCTGTGCGTTTGTTCCCATTTGCAGGCCCAAGATCGCCCCAACGTGATTGTCGTGCTGGTCGACGACATGGGCTATTCGGACCTCGGCTGCTACGGCGGCGAAATCGACACGCCCAACATCGACGCACTGGCCGGGCAAGGTCTGCGATTCACCCAGTTCTATAACCAGGGGCGGTGTTGCCCGACGCGGGCCAGCCTGATGACCGGGCTGCAGCCACACCAGACGGGCATCGGGCACATGACGGCGCCCCCCGGCAAACCGTTGGGCATCACCGGACCGTACCAGGGATATCTGAACGATCAATGCACGACCCTGGCATCGGTGTTGCGTAATGCGGGCTATCACACGTTGATGACGGGCAAGTGGCACCTTTCGGGCGACCAAGAACAGTGCCAGCCGACACGCCGTGGCTTTGATCAGTTTTTCGGATGCCTCAGCGGAGCGATCAACTACTTTGAACCGGCGGGCGATCGCGGACTGACACGCGGCGACCAACCAATCGATGCACCGGAGGATTTCTATGCCACCGATGCGTTCACCGACGAAGCGATGCAGATGATTCGCGATGTCACCACCAAAGACGACCGTCCGTTCTTTTTGTACTTGGCCTACAACGCACCCCACTGGCCGCTGAACGCCAAGTGGGAAGACTATCAAAAGTATCGCGGGAAGTATCGTGACGGCTGGAACGATCTGATCCGTCGTCGCAATGAACGTCAGCGAGAACTTGGCATCCTGGACTCGGACACAAAACCGGCTCCCTACCCCGGCCCTGACTGGGATTCGTTGAAGCCGAAACAACGCGATCGCCTGGACGCGGTCATGGCGGCCTACGCGGCGTGTGTGGATTCGGTCGACCAAAATATCGGCAAGCTGGTCGGGTTCCTGGACGAACAAAAGCTGACCGACAACACCATCATCTTTTTCTTGTCCGACAACGGTGCCTGCCAGGAAGGCGGCAATTTCGGCAAGGGCGATGAAGCGATGGTCAAGAACCCGCCGCTTCGCACGACCAACGGCGTTCGATTGGGTTTGCACTGGGCCGGTGCCTGTAACACGCCTTATCGCAAGTACAAACACTTCGTTCACGAAGGTGGCGCTTGCACGCCCATGATCGCCCATTGGCCCGCGGGAATCCCCAACAAGCTGAACGGTTCATTGGTCGATGAAGTGGCTTACCTACAAGACTTCATGCCCACGCTGATGGAATTGGCCGGCGGATCCTATCCGTCCGATGTCACGCCGATCGAAGGGCGTTCGATGCTGCCGCTGTTGAAGGGTTCAAAAGATCCGATCCACACCGAAACGATCTTTTGGGAACACGAGGGCAACGCCGCGGCCCGCGACGGTGACTGGAAACTGGTTCGTGAATACGGCAAGCCGTGGGAACTGTACGACATGGCGAACGACCGAACGGAACTGAACGATCTGGCCGACACCCGCCCCGAGGTTCGTGACCGATTGATCGCGGCTTGGGAATCATGGGCCGATCGAACCGGCGTCGCTTATCCCGAGCGTTTCAACATGTACGAATACTTGAACAAGTTGAACAAGACCCCGGGGCATTCGTCGAAGTGAGACAAGCGTGCGGCCGACTGCCCGTTTCGCTTGATCAACGGCGTTTGCAACGTGGCGACAGCCACGCTGCATCGATGATCCCAACCGATAGCGATGCGTCAGCTTTCCGGCTGTGCACGGATGATCGAATCGATTGAGGAATCCTGTGACACCGCCACGGATCTTCCGGTGATGTGGCGGACGATCTTGTCGACGTGTTCGTGACAGTTTTCCAAAAAGACCTTGTAGCGACTGGATTGCGTGCCGGCGACCGCCGTCCCGGCCACATACACGCCCGGGACCGAGGTCATCATCGTTTCGGCATCGTAGGCCGGATGGTCGCCCGGATGGACCAATTCGATGCCGATTTCGCGGAACAGCGTTTTGTCTTGTTCGTAGCCGATCAGCGTCAAAACATCATCCACCGGGACGATTGTCGGCGAAGCCCGATCGATATCGCCGCTTTCGGGGTCGACCGCGGCCAGTTCCACTTGGCTTGAGGTGATCCGGAGTGGGACCGTCGAGAAATGGGCGGTGATGCGGCCGGCACGGATCAGGCCTTCGATTTCTGGACGAAGCCAATACTTGATGCTGGTGCTGGGCAAAGAAGGAGCACGATACGAAAGCGTCACATCGGCACCGACGTGGTACAGCCGCAACGCTGCCTCGATGGCGCTGTTTCGTCCGCCAACGATCAAGACACGACGACCGAAATACTGGTGGACCTCGCGTAGGTAGCCATCAACATGCGGCAGGTCTTCGCCGTCGATTCCCATGCGTCTCGGATGGTCGGTACCGCCGACCGCCAACACGACTTGACCGCAATGAATTTGACGCGGTCCCGCCGGTGTCTGAACCAGTACCGTCAGCCCGTCGCCGTCGCGTTGGACCGATGCGACGCGTTGGCGGCAACGCACATCCAGTTCGAATTGCTGAACCACGGAGCGCAAATAGGTCAGATACTGTTCCCGAGTCGCCTTGGTTTGATCCGGGGTCAGCAGTGGAACGCCCGCGATCGCGATCCGTTCATTGCTGCTGAACCAACGGGTGCCCGGTGCCCACCAGGACATCGTTTGCCCGATCACCCCTGCTTCGATCACTTGGGCGTCCAGACCCGCGTTACGGCACGCCACCGCGGTTTCAATTCCAATCGGTCCCCCGCCGACGACCACGACTTGGCAAGACGACGTTGGGCATGGCGGCAAGGCATTCAATGCGGGGGTCCTTTTTCGTTGGCCTTCTGGAGTCGTTCATTGGCCGTTTGGTGAATCGTTGGACTTTGCCAGATTCACAGGCGTTCCGGGGCTTTGCCGATATCGGCCGGTGCCCCAAGGTTCGATTGCCGGGTGTTCAATCTGGCACAACCCAGCGAATCGTCAATCGGCGACCGTCACCGCACGCCGGAATTGCCTGAAAGTGGCATCCCCCACGATTTAGCGGCTATCGCAATCGGCGGCGGTCCGATACGGTCTGCGTCGATTCAATTTTACGCACCCGGCCAGACTGGTACGGGTGGTCGCCGCAACACGCGGCGAAGCGACACGACTTCTGATCGTCCGGCGTATTCCAACCGCCGGTCCTGTGCACTCGCCGAACGACGCCGAAACCGGTTTCGCATTCAATATCGGCAGAAAAACCACGAAGTGACGTCGCCGCGAAGGTTGTCGGCGCTGTGCGAATGCCCACAAAAAGGCACCAGCACCGCGAAAAACGTCGGGGATTTCCCACGTGACAACCCGGATCGCAATCACCTGAAGTGACGTCCAATAGGCACCGCCGATTGTATCGGCCGAGCCAAGATGTGATGGCATGCCGACGAATCCCGATCGGCCAAGCGTGCTCCCACTGCGTTGCTGTCCATTTTTTCGATCAGAGTATCCATCTCGTTATGACATTCGTTTCCGAAATTTCTCCCACGTCCGACGCCGACACCTCGGAAGTTCAGCCCGCCCCAGCAGCGGACAAGCTTGAGACCGAAGCCACGACCGTCGGTGAATCCGCCGTCGTGGAGGGTGTCCCCGCTGATGGCGCTGCGGCGGAACAGGCTGTCAGTCCCACCGGGGAACAGGATTCCAGCGACCAGGAAGCCAGTGATCAGCATCCCGCCAATCAGACTTCCGACGACCAGGCCATCGGCGACCCGACTTCCGGCGACCGAGATCAGCAGGATCAGGTCGTGAACTCGGGCGAAGCGGCCATGAGCGAAGCGGCAACAACTGCTGATGCCGAATCCGAAACCGAGTCGCAGCCAAGCGAAACGGCCGAAGCGGTCACGCCGGCGTCGCAAGAGGATCCATCGGTTGCACCGGAGTCGGATCAACCGTCCTTTGCCAATCTGGGACTGGCCGAAGAGGTTTTGCGTGCGGTCGAAGCTTCGGGTTACCAAAGCCCGACAGAAATCCAAGCAAGGGTCATTCCGGAACTGGCCAGCGGTCGCGACGTGCTGGCTCAATCGCAAACCGGGACCGGCAAGACAGCCGCCTTCGCATTGCCCATCCTCAGCCACGTCGACTTGCACGGTGACACGCCGCAAGCGTTGGTGCTGACGCCGACCCGCGAATTGGCCATCCAAGTGGCTCGCGCGTTTTCGACGTACGCGGGCAAGACCAAGAAGTTTCGCGTGGCGGCGATCTACGGCGGCCAAGATTACGAACCACAGTTGAAACAACTGCGACGGGGTGCTCACGTCGTGGTGGGTACGCCTGGTCGGGTGATCGATCACGTCAAGCGTGGTTCGCTGGACTTGTCGTCGGTCCGTTGCCTGGTGCTGGATGAAGCGGACGAAATGCTGAACATGGGCTTCTTGGAGGACGTGGAATTCGTTCTGCAGCATTCCCCGGAAGACCAACAGATCGCTTTGTTCTCCGCGACGGTTCCGCCGGCGATTCGAAACATCAGCAAGCACTATCTGTCGGATCCGGTCCACATCACCGTTCGTCGTAAACAGGTGACCGCAGAACAGATCGACCAAAAAGCCATCATCGTTCCGCCGCGTTTGAAACAGGAAGTCTTGCGACGATACCTGGAAGTCGAACCGACCGACGGCGTGATCGTGTTCACCAAGACCAAGGACGCGACGATTGCCTTGGCCGAACGTCTTGGCCACGGCGGCTTTCGTGCGATGGCACTGAACGGCGACATGCCGCAAAAGGTCCGCGAACGTACGGTCGCACAGTTGAAGGACGGCCAGATCGACATCTTGGTGGCAACCGACGTCGCCGCCCGCGGCTTGGACGTAAAACGCATCAGCCACGTGGTCAATTTCGATCTGCCGCATGACAACGAAGCCTACGTCCACCGGATCGGACGCACCGGACGTGCGGGCCGCGATGGGCACGCGATCTTGCTGGTCACGCCGGCACAGCGTGGCAAATTGCGCAGCATTGAAAAAACCACACGCCAGAAAATCGAGATCGCTCAGCCCCCGTCGGCCGAACAACTGAATCAGAAACGGATCGACGAATTCAAGGCGTCGGTGAAGGAAACGGTGGAATCCAAAGATCTGGAATTCTTTACCGGTTTGATCGAATCACTGGCAAATGATTCGGACCTGACGCCACAAACCATTGCCGCCGCACTGGCATTCCAGTCACAGCGTGGACGATCGTTCTTGGCGAAAGACTTGCCGACCGCCCCCGAAAAGAATCGCCAAGCGTCGCGAGAACGAAATGACCGTAACGACTCGTTCGGCGATGATTCGTCACGACGTTCGGGGCCCCCGCGTCGCCTGGGCCCCGTCCGAAAGGGCATGTCGCGATACCGAATCGAAGTCGGGCGACGCGACCGAGTGAAGCCGGGAAACATCGTCGGTGCGATCGCCAACGAAGGCGGCATTGATGGCCAATTCATTGGCCCGATGTTGATTCACGATACGTTCACCATCCTGGACCTTCCCGAGTCGATGCCGCATGACGTGATGGAAACGCTTCAAAGAACCTGGGTGGCCGGCAAGCAGTTGGGTCTGAAAGTCGACACCGGCGGTCCCAACCGCGTCGGTGGCGGCGATCGGTCAGGCGAAGATTCGCCCGGACGACCACGTTTCAAACGTGGAAAGTTCCAACGAGGACGCGATGACGACCGCGGACCCGCCGGCAAACGAGGCCCGCATTCCAAGCGTGGCGCTGGCAAACGCGGACCAGCCGGCAAGGGCGGTTATTCCAAAAAGCGTCGCTAGACGGATCAGCCGGTCCGACGGCGACGAACGCGTCGCAGCAACGGCGGCAACACCGCCACACCCAACACGCCAAAACCGGCCAACGCCGCCGGTCGGTCACCGAGCATTAGGTAAGCACTGCTGCGGCGATCAACCTTCGGCTGGGCGATGATGTGCCCGGCCCGGCCATGCGGCACGCGGTCGACGATGCATCCGAAGCTGTCGATCCATGCAGTCGGCCCGCCGTTGCCGGCCGACAAGACCGGCGTGCGGCATCCAAGCGCCACAAACTGGTCACACCGTAGGTGATGTTGGACGACCGCCGTGTGGTCGAACCAGGCGTCGTTGGTCACCGTCACAATCGCGTCGGGTTTGATGCTTTGGCGCTCGACGATTTCGCGGACGTGATTGACTGCCACCCGTTCGACCGCGGTTTCGATACAGATGTTCGCCAACAGACGACTCTGCCCGACCGTGAAGGTTTTGGGACCATCGCCAAACGCCAACCCCAAACCGGGCGGCACCCATTCTTTCAGCACCGGCCAGGTGGACAAAATGGGGATGTATTCACCGAACATCACCAAGTGATTCTTGCCATACCAATCCACGTCCAAGGCCGGCGTCAGGTGAACCAGACCGCTGTAGGCACGGGGCACCCCGTCTTGGATGACCACACCGCAACCACCGATCAGATGCGTCCGCGACTTGTCCGCACTGGCACCAGTGATCGGACCGCCTGAAAACTCCGGTGCAACCGATGGAAACTCCCCATCGGTTGCCGTCGGCATCCAAGCGCGCTGCATATCGGCCGCCCGCAAGGCAAAAGCCTGCTGCCACTCGTCGGCCCAGCGACGATACTCGTCTTCCGATGCGCTGTCGTCTTCAGGTGGGGTAAACGGGGTGGCGACTTCCATCCACGGCAGGCCTCCGGAATACATCGATTCCGGCCAAACGACAACGGGCGTGCGTCGGGCAGAATCTGTTTCCAACTGTTTCGCCACTTCGATGCATTTTCGCGCGTACGTGTAAAAGATCTCCTTGGGGCGTTCTTCGTCCTGGTCGTATTCGGTCTGTTCGTCCAGCCCCAACAACGCGACCGACAAATCGCCTTCGCTGGGTTGGTACCGCAAACGCATTTCACCGTAGGCAAAGCACGCCAGGGCCGTGACACCGGCCGCAACAACACCGGCGGCCGTGTGTGCGAATTCGCGACGATGTACGAACGCTTGGCACAATTGAAAAATGGCCGCCCCCAACATCGCGACCAGGAAACTGACGCCATAGCTTCCGAACGTATCGGCAATCTGAATCAGCCGGGAATAAGGGGCGAAGCTGTGCCCCAACATACAAGCGGAAATACCGGTCAATAGATAGTTGCGGATCCATTCACAGCCGACCCAGGTCACCGGGACGGCGATGATCCAGGGCACCGACCAATCTCGCATCCGACGGACCACCACGGCAAACAGCACGACATAAACGCCTAGATATCCGGCCAATGCGATCCAGGCGAAATACAACAGCGGATGCGCGTGCCGCAAGCCTTGCAAAGAAACGGCCCAAAATGCGAAAGAAGCCAACCACAGCCAAGCAAGACGATGGGTTCCCCGGCGATTCGCATCGCGGTAACGAATCCACCAGAGCAGCGGCACTAGCGCCAGCGGCGCACACCATCCCCAGGCGACCGGCGGCTGCCCGAGCCAACGGATCAGTGCGTATCCCCAAGGCAAGACCGCGAACCACCACGCCATCGAGCGGATGGTTTCCTGGCCATCGCGGTGACCGTCGTGTTGATCGTCTGGTTTCGGCCGGTCATTCATGGACCGCATGATAGGAATTCGGCTTTCCCGTTCCAATCGCGGATTCGCCGGTTTCACGCGGGTCTTCCCCAGACTTTCATTTCCCCTGAATCGATCACCAGGCCGGGGACAAAGCGCACGGAGATGCCGCCAAATTCACGCGTTGTCTACAATGACGCGTCTTCTTTCACGATGCCTAAGCGGAGCGACATGAGCTCATTGGAATTTTTAGGGCCTTATCGAGTCGGCGAACTGATCGGCCGCGGCGGCATGGGATCCGTCTATGAGGCGACGCACGAACAGACCAAGGAAAAAGTGGCGGTCAAGCTGATCGCCAGTCACGTCGCCGATGAAATGCGATTCCGCCGCCGCTTTGCCGCCGAAGTCGAAGCGTTGAAACAGTTGCGGCACGAAAACATTGTTCGTCTGATCGGATACGGCGAAGAACAGGGACAGCTGTTTTACGCCATGGAATTGGTCGACGGCGAATCCCTGCGGACGATCATTCGGCGTCAACAGCGTCTGCCTTGGATCCGTGCGGTCGACTTTGCCATCCAGATTTGTGGCGCACTGAAGCACGCCCACGACGTCGGCGTGATCCATCGAGATTTGAAGCCGGCCAACTTGCTGGTGGATCGAAACGACAAAATCAAGATGGTGGATTTTGGGATCGCTAAGCTGTTCGGTTTTGGCGAACAAACCATGGCGGGTTCCGTCTTGGGGACCGCCGACTACATGGCCCCCGAACAAGCCGACAGCGGCAGCATCACGATCCGAACCGACCTGTACGCGTTGGGCAGTGTGATTTACGCGATGCTGGTGGGACGCCCGCCCTTTTCCGACAAGAGTTCGACGAAGGTGCTGGAATCGTTGCGGCACGAAACGCCGGTATCGCTGCAAACGCTCGATCCCAACCTGCCCGATGACTTGGTGGACTTGGTGGATGAATTGCTGGCCAAAGATCCAGACGACCGCCCGCCGACGGCGCTGAAGGTGGGCAACCGGTTGAAGGCGCTTCGTGCGGGGATGCTACGGGATTCCACTTGGAATGAACGCGGCGCGGCGACGCAGTTGCTAACCGAATCGGAAGCCAAAGACTTCGTGGCGGCACATCAAGCCAAAGCCGATGTCGATACCAGCCCCGAAGGCACGGCAACCGGCAGCATCGAACCTCCGGGTGAAGCGGGGTCGATCAGCGGTGACGACACGGGCGAACGCCACAAAGACCGCACCGGCGAAAGCCGTTCACGAAATGACATCGGCACCAAGGCCAACGACCAAGGTTCTCCACCGGCAAAGGATTCGTCCAATCCAGGCCGGTCGGCCAATGTGACCGTCAACGTTCCGCCGAATCAGGCCACCGAGGTTTCGCAGCAACACGGCGTGATCTCGGACGATCCCGCCCACAACGATGCATCACGCACCCACTTCCAAACCGTCGATGCATCCAAGCGATCCGATGACGGCCAAGTGCATCCGGATTCCAACAAACCAACGTGGATTCACGGGTTATCCCTGGCCGGCATGATCGCCATCTTGATCGGCATCGGCGTCTATCTGTTCGGCACGATGCGAACGCCATCGGCCGATGAATTGTTCGATGAAATCAGTCGTGCCGAATCAGGAAATCGGCTGACGTCCGTCGAACCCCGCATCCGCTATTTCTTGAACACTTTCGGTGACGACCCCAGACGCGAACAAGTCGCCACTTGGCAACTGGAAATGGAACTGCAACAGGTGATGAACCGGCTGCAATTCAAAGTCAATCATCGCGGTCTGGACCAGTTGGCTCCTCACGAACAGACATTCTTTCGCGCGATGCAGTTGCGGTCCGATTCACCGGAACAAGCGGGCGAACAAATGTCGCTGTGGCTGACCCTGTTCGCCGGTGCGGATACCGTGCAATCGGATCAGGTCCAACAGATGACGCGGCTGGTTCGCCATGAACTGGCGCGTCTGGACGCCGGTGAATCGGTGGAATCATCCGATCCGCGGATCCACGAATTGATGCAACGCATTTATGCCAGCCGACACAAGCGGTCCGAACAGGAACGCAAAGACATGCTGAACGCGTTGATCCGTTTGCACGAAAACGACCCTTGGGCCGCCCCCGTGGTCCAGCGTGCACGAGAAGAACTACAGTCAATCGAAACGACCGATGCGGTTACCGCTGCCGCGGACACTCAAATCGACGCCGACACCGAGGTCCAAGACACGCAAATTCCCGGCATCGACGATTCCGTTGCAGACGAATCGAACGAGTAGCTCCACCGACCAACCGGCCGGATCACTTGCCGGATTTGCGTTTGCCCGTCAGCTTTTCCATCTTCTTGACTTCGGTTTCCCCGACGACCCAGCCCCGACAATTGGGTGCACCACAATTGCAACGTGGAATCCAATCGGCGGCTTCCCACTGATAGTCAAACGTGATTTCCGTGCCCGCTTCAATGTTGCAAAATGCCACGAATCCCATCGTGTATTTCGTGATCTTCATCAGCTCGGTGTTCGGGCTGCAAGAATGGTTCACATAGCAGGCCGGGACGCCGGGTTCCAAATACCACTTGTCGTCAAATTCCATGACGTAGGTGGAACCTTCATAGTCCTTCTGACTCAGCAGTTGCCCGCGGACTTCCAAAATCAGTTCGCCGGGCAAAAATTGACGGGCGGCAAAAACACCGCACCCTTTTGAACCGCCACGATCAATCACTTCAATGTCACGATCGTGATACCGACGATACCCGAAGTCATCTTCGATCTTCTTTTGAAGCATCTCACGACGCTTCTTGGTTAATCCCATTACGATCAACTTGCCGGTCTCGTTTGTCGAATATTGCTGACCAAGTCCATGTGAATCTGGGCAGCATAGAAAACCACGGCAGCAAATCAATAGACGGCGCGCAGAATCGTCGAAGCACGCTTCCGGGATTGATCGGGTCCGGTTGAATTGGCTGTTGGTTGGGGGGACCAGCTTCAGCGAGACCGGTTAGGCCTGGGATCCGTAGGGCCGTGTGCTGATGACGCCTTCGGTCGGACTGCTGGCGGTCCCGTACAACTTGCGCGGGATTCGCCCGGCCAGAAACGCTTGGCGTCCTGCGATCGCGGCGTGCTTCATCGCCGAGGCCATTAAAATCGGGTCGCGGGCGTGGGCGATCGCCGTGTTCAACAACACCCCGTCGGCACCCAATTCAAATGCATCACTGACATCGCTGGCGGTCCCCACACCGGCGTCGATGATCACCGGGTAATCGGGATCGTCGTCTTTCAGGTATTCCAAGATGATCCGCAAGTTGTTGATGTTCAGCAGACCTTGGCCGCTTCCGATCGGGCTGCCGGCGGGCATCACACTGGCGGCACCGGCCTGCTTCAGTTTCAACGCGGTCACCGGACAATCGCTGGTGTAGCACAACACGCTGAAACCATCGTCGACCAGCTCGCGGCACGCAGCCACGGTTTCGATCGGATCGGGCAACAGTGTCTTGCTGTCGCCCAAGACTTCCAGCTTGACCCAGTCCGCGCCCGGGTTGCCCAGGGTGCGGAGGATTTCACGTCCCAGCTTGGCGGCACGGATCGCATCGGCGGCGTTGAAACATCCCGCCGTGTTGGGTAACAGCGTGTAGCGATCCCCGTCGATGAAGTCCAAGATATTGCGACCTTCGCGGTCGTACAGTCGTTCACGCCGCACAGCGACGGTCACACAATCGGCACCGGAGGCGGCCAACGAATCCCGCATCTGGTCCATGGTGTCATAACGACCGGTGCCGACAATCAAGCGACTGGCCAGCGTGTGTTTGCCGACCACCAAGGGCCGGCCGCCGTCGGGATCCGGATCATTGCGGACGTCATCGGGTGTTGTCACAGTTGCCATCATCCACCTCCCACCAGCGTGACGACTTCGACGCGGTCGCCGTCGTTCACGACGTGGTTGTCATAGTCTTCGCGAGGGACGACTTCTTCGTTGACTTCCACCGCCAGATAGTTCGGCGGGACGTCGACGGTGTTCAACAGCTGGCGAACCGACATCGCTTTTTCGACGGTCGTGGGTTCGCCGTTGACGGTCAAATGAATCATGGTCCGCTGCTTTGTCGCCCGATCGTTTGGGTCATACACAAACGTGATCAGCGGTGCGTGGCGGTCCGCCATCGCACCGGCGATCGTTACCCGTTCAATCGTAGCGAGGCCGGTGAAAAGGGAACATTCCCCGCACAGGTCCACCCGCCTGAGATAAATCGTCGCGGATCAGGCGGTGGCTTCGTCGAAAGCCGAATCGAAGGCACGATTGCTCGGCGAAAAGTCCAGCTTCTTGGTGAATTCGCAGGCTTCGCGGGCGCCGAAGGTCCGTTCCATGCCGCTGTCTTCCCATTCGATCGACAGCGGGCCTTGGTAATTGATGTCGTTCAAAGCGCGAATGATTTCTTCGAAATTCACACCGCCTCGGCCCGGGCTGCGGAAATCCCATCCACGACGTGAATCACCGAAGTTCAGGTGGCTGGTCAGAATTCCGCTGCGTCCGTCCAAGGTGACCAACGCATCCTTGATGTGCACGTGATAGATGCGATCGGGGAACGTGCGGATGAATTGCACGGGATCAACGCCTTGCCAGATCAGGTGGCTGGGGTCGAAGTTGAATCCGAATTCCGGCCGATGATCCAGTGCTTCCAACGCCCGCTGCGCGGTGTAGATATCAAACGCGATTTCGGTCGGGTGGACTTCCAAAGCGAAGCGAACACCGCATTCACCGAACACGTCCAAGATCGGATTGAACCGCTCAGCCAACAGATCAAACCCGGCGTCAATCATCGACGGCGGGACCGGCGGAAAGCTGTACAGCAAGTGCCAAATGCTGCTGCCGGTGAATCCGTTGACGACTTCGACACCGAACTTTTGTGCCGCCCGCGCGGTGTTGGCCAATTCTTCCGCCGCACGCGCGTTGACGGCCGCCGGATCGCCATCGCCCCAAACGTAGTCGGGCAAAATCGCCTGGTGTCGCTCGTCGATGTTGTCCAAAACGGCTTGGCCGACCAAGTGGGCGCTGATCGCATGACACTGCAATCCTGCATCATCCAACAGCGATCGCTTTTTGTCGCAATAGTCGTCTTCGGCCAACGCCTTGTCGACCTCGAAGTGGTCTCCCCAGCACGCCAGTTCGATTCCGTCGTATCCGAAATCGGCGGTCATGCGGGCCATTTCACTGATGGGCAAATCGGCCCACTGTCCGGTGAATAAAGTGACGGGGCGAGGCATGGTTGCGAATAACTCCGAAAGAGGCGGTCGACGTTTCAGAAACGATGAATGCAAAAAGATCACCTCGCACCGATACGTGCGTGGCGGCCCAAGGCGTGCCGACGCGATCATCGGCCAAAGCAGACCGATGCGATGGCGGCACGGGGCGGCTAAGATTGTCGCGGCTGGGTGAGACGGTGGCAACGGGTGCGATGTTTTGCCTTACCGCACCTGCCCGGGCGTCCTAGCGGACGTTGCCCCCGAATGGGATCCCGATTGCCCCTGCTACCCCTGCGGATGGCGGCGGTCCAAACCGTCGCCGGTCAACGCGACCGGCCAAAGTGCCCCAGGGCGAACGCCACCCGACGTGCGGCGGCGGCGTCAGCAGGGGTGGAATCGCCCGCTGTCGGATCCGTCGGCAATGCTGGCGAATCGATCGTCGATTGCGGTGACGTCGCAGCAGCAGCCATCGCGGCCTGGCGGGTCATCGAATCGACACGCCGTTCGCGACGATCCAGTTCCGCCTGGCGTACGTTCAGGTCGGCTTCGCGGGCGTCCAGTCGGTCGGCCCATGCCTGCAATCGCGTCACCAAGTCGGTCGCGTGCAACCGCAGGGCGTCCTCGGCGGTCAAGCGTGGCCCATCGCCCTCAACGGACGCATCGGCTTCAATCCAAACGTCTTCATCGATCGACCGTTGCGTCGACTCGATCCGTTCCGGGCCGGCGTCCCCAAGGCCCCAATCCGACAGCGCGATATCCGAAAAATCGCCTGGTCGCGATTGATCGCTTCCGCCAGACTTTCCGGCCGGCCCGTCTGGCAATGCATCGACCGCATGCGGACCATCGATTCGCCAGTGCGTCCCCGGTACCGGCCCCGGGCGTTGCCCATCGTTCGCGTTCACCGGTTCCGCCTCGTCTGGCCCAGCGTTCGCCTGGGAAGCCCGATGTGGGCCCCGACGATCACTGGTGCGATTGGACGATGAAGACGGTGACATGAATGCATCCCGACCGAATCGAGGAACACAGAAGCTGGGAAATGGCGGCAGAGCCCGAATCGTTGGGCTGCACCGACACCGGACAACGCCTGTTCATGTGGTCGATCGGCCAAAGGCACGTGGGTTGCTAAACAGTGGACTGATGAACCGCTAAAATGCGTGACTTTGCCCAGCGGTCTTGACGTTTGAAACAGTCGTGAACTTCAACGCCTGTGACGTTTTCAACTATCCACTGTCGAAAGACGGGAGCCTTCGTTCATGCCCCACGCCGATTCCGTTTCCGCAACGCTCTCGATCGCCCAGCCGCCACGTCGCCAGACGCCGTCGATTTGGTGCAACCGTCTGGGTCGGGTCGCCGCAATTTTCGCCATGGTGACGGTTTTTCCGCCGGCGACGACGCTGCGTGCAGATTCTCCGGACCGATCGGCCGATTTGCAGCAGCGAATTGACCAGATGGCCAACCGTGGCATCGAGTTTTTGCGCGCACGCGGCCAGGCCGACGACGGTTCGTTCAGCGGTGAAACGGGGGCCGCAGTCACGGCATTGGCTGTCCGAGCAATTCTGGAACACCGCGGCACCGCCGGCACCAACGATCCGGTCGTTCGCAAAGCGCTGAAGTACTTAGAAGAGATGGTCCAGCCCGATGGCGGCATCTATCGCAAAGGTTCGCTGCACCGAAACTACGAAACGTCCACAGCGGTGATGGCGTTGGTCAAGGCGTCCGAAGATCCCAACATCGGCGATCGATACAACAGCCAACTGCAACGCGCCGAAGCTTTCTTGAAAGACATCCAGTGGGACCAGGGCGAAGGCACCGAATCGGACGACACGGCGTACGGCGGTGCAGGTTACGGCAGCCATTCGCGTCCCGATTTGTCCAACACGGCATTCCTGATCGAAGCTTTGCGGGAACTGGACAACGGCCCCGATGACGAGAGCATTCGCAAAGCGTTGACCTTTGTTTTACGGACGCAAAACCTGGACGGCCAAGGCAACACCACCGAATTTGCCGACAAGATCGGTGACGGCGGTTTCTATTACACACCGGCCGCCGGCGGACAAAGCAAGGCGGGCGAAACCGACGGCGGCGGGCTGCGCAGTTACGGGTCGATGACCTACGCAGGCTTAAAAAGCATGATCTACGCCGGGCTGACGCGCGACGACCCGCGTGTGATCGCTGCGATGAATTTCATTCGTGACAACTACACGTTGGATCACAACCCTGGCATGGGGGCCCAGGGTCTGTACTACTACTACCACACCTTTGCCAAAGCCTTGGCGGCGGCCGGCGTGGAAGTGTTGGACGACGCCGATGGGAAACCTCATGACTGGCGTGCCGAATTGGTCGACCAACTGGAATCCAGCCAGCAGGCCGACGGATCCTGGGTCAACGACCAAAGCGAACGCTGGATGGAGGGCGACCGACAACTGGTCACCGCCTATGTTTTACTGGCATTGGCCGAAGCCAAGCGTTAAAACGCAACGCCCCGACGCGCTGGCCGCCTCAGCAAAACGGCCCACCGATGCCGTTTTGCCGCTGACTCGCCGCGACGGCCGACTCGCCCGCTGTGCCCCACACTACCCGCGCATGCCCACATCCCCGCCGCCATCGCCCCCCAACGATCCACCAACCGGTGAATCGTCCGCGCCGCTGGAATACGTCGTGCGATACGGCACGATGCGGACGCTGGGGGTGATGACCGCCAAGACCACGTTCGGATATGGCGACGATGTGATCGTGCGAACCGATCGGGGGACCGAATCGGGAACCGTGCTGTGCCAGGCGACGCCGGTCGCAATCGCGGCAATGCAGGAATCAACGCAGGGGCGAATTTTGCGGCTGCAAGACATCGACGACCGTAAACAGCTGGCCTATTTGAAAACGTTGACCGATGCCGCGATGGCCACGTGTCAACGTTGCGTCGACGCACTGGACCTGCAGATGGAATTGGTCGACGTCGAACAAATATTGGGCGGCGAACGTGTCGTGGTCTACTTCATCGCACCCCAGCGCGTCGACTTTCGACAACTGGTCCGCGACCTGGCCAAAGAGTTTCAAACGCGGATCGAGATGCGGCAAATCGGTGTGCGAGACGAAGCGAAAATCTTGGCCGACTATGGCGATTGCGGCCGTCCGATCTGTTGTGCCAACCATCTGACGAAGATGCCGCCGGTGTCGATGAAGATGGCCAAGCTGCAAAAAGCAACGCTGGACCCGAACAAGATTTCCGGCCGCTGTGGGCGTCTAAAATGCTGTCTGCGTTACGAATTTGAAACCTATCAATCCCTGGCCGACGCGTTGCCGCCGGTCGGCAGCCAGGTGGTCACCCGCGACGGTACCATGGTGGTATTGAACCAGGAAATCCTGAGCGGGCAGTTGTTGGTCAGCACCGAAGACCGTCGACGTATCCTGATCAACGCCAGCGACGTGTTGACGGTTCAGCAAAAATAGGGAATTCCCCCCTCCGCCCGCGGTGCCAGAAACGCTAACGTGGGTCGCCACCGACGGTAAATCGCCGTCGCCCATCAATCACCCGCCGGATCCCGCACGATCATGACTTCGCCACTGCAAGCGATGCGCAAGCTGTTAAAGGACGATCCACGTTTTAAACTGGAAGCCTATCAGTTCATTCGCGAATCCTTGCAGTACGCCCATGAACACGCCGACCAGATCCGGATCGGCGACATGCCCACCGACGCCGACGACGTCCGCCATCTGACCGGCCAACAGCTTTGCGAGGCTTGCCGGCTGTACTCGCTGGAACAATATGGCTACTTGGCCAAAATCGTTTTGAACAGCTGGGGCGTGCACACCACCAGTGATCTTGGCGAAGTCGTCTACAATCTGATCCGCATCGAACAGATGCGGAAAAGCGATACCGACCGGCGGGAAGATTTTGATGACGTGTATGACTTCGACGAAGCGTTCCAGCCGGTCTTCGAATTGGCATCTTCGGAAGAATAGCCGGCCGCGCATTCTTTGGGTCGCCGCGTGGCTGTTCACCGCATTCCTGATGCCGGCGTCCACCCATTTGTGCGTCGCACAAGACGCACTGTTGTCAGAATCACCAACCGCATCCGATACGGCCGATGCCCCGCCCAAAGAATCCGCCCGCCGGGTTTATTTGGATCGCATCGTCGCCCAGCCGATGTCACATCGTGGTGCGTCTTGGCTGATCCGTCCCGAACGTGAAGAAGAAGAAAGCGTCCGCGAAGGATTCGACCAACTTCAATTGCGACCCGGCATGGTGGTGTGCGACCTGGGTTGCGGCAACGGTTTTTGGACCTTGCCGATGGCCCGCGATGTTGCTCCCGACGGACGTGTGCTGGCCGTCGACATCCAACCGCAGATGCTGCAAAAGTTGGCCGCTCGTTCACGACGCGCCGACGTCGATAACGTCCAACCCATCTTGGGCCGCATCAACGATCCCAAACTTCCGGCCGGGCAAGTCGACTTGCTATTGATGGTCGACGTCTATCATGAATTCTCACATCCCGAATCAATGCTGTGGTCGATTCGGCGAAGCCTGAAGCCCAAAGGCGTCGTTGCGTTGTTCGAATATCGTGCGGAAGACCCGTCGGTTCCAATCAAACCGCTTCACAAGATGTCCAAACGGCAAATCATCCGTGAATACAACGCCAACGGGCTGAAGCTGGTCCGTGAATACAACCAACTTCCTTGGCAACACTTGATGTTCTTCGCGCGGGACGACAGCCCACTACCGGAAATCGATCCGGTCGCGACCAAAGATGTCTTGGAACAGATAAAAGCATCACGCTGATCCATCGCCGGGGGCCCGCACCACGACGTCATACAGATCGGTGCGACGATCATTCCAGTTGCGAACCGTCCCGCCGATTCGATGGCGACGCAACAGTTCTAAATCCACATCGTGGATGATCACCGTTTCAATGTTCTCGTTCGCTTGGGCACCGATCCCATCGCGTGCGAAGGTGACGTCACACGGGGTCAGAATCGCCGATTGCGCATAGTGGATGTCGGCATTTTCGACAAACGGCAGGTTGCCCGTACAACCGGCGATGGCGACGAAGACTTCGTTCTCAATACAGCGTGCCGCCGCGCACTGCCGGACTCGCAGGTATCCGCTGCGGGTGTCGGTATTGAACGGAACAAAGATCAAGTTGGCGCCTTGATCGGCCGCGATACGTCCCAATTCCGGAAACTCACAGTCGTAACAAATCTGGATCGACACTTTGCCGCAATCGGTATCAAAGACGCCAAGTTCATTCCCCGCTTCGACGCCCCACCAACGCTGTTCGGACGGCGTGATGTGCAACTTGTATTGCTTGTCAATCTTGCCGTCGCGATGTTGTTCACCAGACAGTATTCCTTACGTGCGTCATACCAACGCCGCGACCACCGCATGGCACGGTATTCCGGTTCGACCATGATCTCGATCCCGCGTAACACATCACCACGCCGTCATCGTCAGATTGGCGAAGCGATCTTTCGCGGCTGATCGCGACCCGTTTGGCGGCCGGTTCGTTTTCGATCAGCAGTGACATTCACGACGAAGTTGATCGGGTGTTGATCGATCAAGTGCTGAAAGCGACGCAAGGAAACTTGAGCGAAGCCAGTACACGCCTGGGTATCAGTCGCCCGACCCTGCGCAGCCGTCTCAAGCAACTGGGTTTGACGCGACACTAAATGACCAGCGTGATGATGCCAGCGGGGCCCGGTGTCGCCCCGGTGCGCCGCCGCCGGGGGATCCAAGAAACGTCAAAGGAGTCAAAACACCTTTGGCGTCAGGATGTCGCGACTTGGGTGGGGACACCAGGATCGGGATGCCGATTACAATTCGCTTTCGCGAATGCCAGAATCATCGGCTGTTCGCATCACCGAAGTCGTTCCGTTTTCCGATTTGCCCAACGAATCCGCTGCCATGTCCAAGCCGATCCGACTAAGCATCATGATGTTCCTGCAATTTTTTGTATGGGGCGTTTTCTTTGTCACGATGGGCGGTTATCTGACCAACCTGTTCGCCGCGTACGAAGAAAAGGGCACGTTGAATTCGATCGTCGCCAACATCTATGCGACGCAGACTTGGGCGGCCCTGTGTGCCCCGCTGATTGTCGGATTCGTCGCCGACCGATTGCTGAACAAGGAACACGTGCTGGCGATTTTGCACTTGGCCGGTGCGGGTTTGCTGTATTGGGTCAGCACGATCGAAGATTCGCCGACGATGTTCTTCGTCGCCATGTTGGCGTTTTTCATCTGCTACATGCCCACGCTGGCGGTGGTCAACACGCTGACCTTCCAGAACGTGGCATCGCCGGATCGTGATTTCCCCAAGATTCGATTGTGGGGAACGATCGGCTGGATCGTCGGCGGCCTGGTGGTGTCCCAATCCTTCTTTGGGATCTTTCCGCTGAAGGTGCTTCCCGGTGTCGACGACGCGGGCGGATCGGCGGTCCAGTTTCAATTGGCCGCTGCGGCCAGTTTGATCTACGGGATCTATGCGTTCACATTGCCTTCGTCGCCGCCGGAAGGCAAAGGCAAACCGGTCAACATTATCAAACTGTTGGGATTCGATGCGATCAGTTTGCTGAAGAATCCGTCCTACGCGGTTTTCGCTTTGTGCTCGTTCCTGATCTGTATCCCGCTTGCGTTCTATTACGCACGAACCGGCGACTTCGTGAAGCTGATGGCGTTTGGCGACGATACCGGCGGCGTGATGGCGCTGGGTCAGGTCAGCGAAATCGTGTTCATGGCGTTGGTGCCCGTGTTCTTGGCTCGACTGGGCGTCAAGAAGATGCTGCTGGTTGGCATGATCGCTTGGGCGTTGCGATACGTCTTGTTTGGCCTGATGCCATCGAATTCGGCGATGCTGATCTTGGGCATCATGCTGCACGGCATCTGCTATGACTTCTTCTTTGTGACCGGCCAACTGTACACCGACCGCGTTGCACCGCCGGAAACACGGACCAGCGCCCAGGCGTTGGTCGGCTTGCTGACCTATGGTGCCGGCATGTTGGTCGGCAACTACGTGTCGGGGTTCTGGGGCGACAGCGTCGTGAAGTTGGATGCCACGACCGCCGAGGGCTGGGAAGCCGGTGCCGCGATGTTCTGGCTGATGCCAGCGGTATTTGCCGGCGTGGTGGCCGTGATCTTTGCCCTAAGCTTCTGGGACAAGACCGAGGTCACCGAAGAAATGGCCGAAGAGAAGCCCATCGACCTGGGCCCGGCCACGACCTGATTCACGGGTCGCGAGGGAAACGCGATCAGGTTTTGGGACGGACCACGTCTTTGGCCAAGCCCATCATTTCCCAGGTGCGAATGACCCACCACGACATGTCAAATTCGTACCACTTGTGCCCGTGCCGTGCGGCACGCGGGGAGGCGTGGTGGTTGTTATGCCAGCCTTCGCCGTGGGTAAAGATGGCCACCATCCAGTTGTTGCGACTGTCGTCGCGGGTTTCATAGTTACGGTAGCCAAAGAAGTGGGCGAACGAGTTGACCGCCCAGGTTCCGTGCAACACGAACACGGTTCGCACCGCAACGGTCCACACGAACCAACTGGCCATGTAACGCCCGGCTTCGGCCCAAGATCCACCGCTGGCGATCCATCCCCAAACGCCACCCATCAGAGTCAACAAAAGGGCGTGACCGACATAAACCAAAAACCAAACGTCGCCGCGTTCCAAACGCAAGTAGAACGGATCTTTCAGCAAATCACGGACATAGCGTTCGTAATGCCGCGTGGTGTCCAAGTCTTTGTGGCGACAGACGACCCAACCGACATGGCCCCACAAGAAACTGGCCAGTGGGCTGTGTGGATCCGGTTGGTGATCGCTGTGCTGATGATGCATCCGGTGGATGGCCACCCAACGCGCCGGGCTGTCTTGCAAGTTACAGATGCCCAGCAGCGCCAATCCGTGTTCCAGCCACTTCGGACAGGTGAATCCACGGTGGGTCAGCAACCGATGGTAACCGATCGTGATCCCAAGCATGCCGAAAACAAAGTGTCCGGCGATGGCAAAGACCAGTCCGGACCAAGTGAACAGCCAGGGGATCACCGCCAGCATCGCGATCAGATGGACCACGGAAAGAACGACGACATAGCGCCACATCACCTGCAGCGGCTGGGTGGCTTCGGGCAAAGGCAGCCGCTGGGGATCACGAACGCCCGACGCGGAATCGGGGTCGGCCGAACCATCAGGCGTTTTTGACGGTGCCTCGGTCACCTGAGCAACCTGGCCGCCACCGGATGGCACATCAGCGGCGGACGCAGAATCCGCCGCCGCAGCATCACTGGCGTTCGATGAAGTTGGCAGCCCCGGAATTTGGTCGTCGGCGACGGGCATGGGTCCGGCCTTGAGAAGTGGTCAGAAGTCGAATCGAACAGCCTAGGGTACACAAGGGCGTACCGCGATTGGGCCGATCGACGCAACCCCAGCCTACTTGTCGTCGTCGGCCTTCTTGACCTTCTTCTTCTTCTTCAGCGAGATCTTTTGGACGCGAACCTTGGGCATGCCCACGATCGCTTCGTTCTCGTCAAACTTGTCCAGTTGTTTCAGCCGTGCGACACGCTCGGCACGGGTCAGAACGTTCCGGGACTTGATGGCCCCGGCTTTCACCTTCAGGCTTTGGTCGATCGACATTTGGCGGTCTCGATAGGGACAGTGATTCGGAATGACGTTGGGTCGGCATCCGAGGCCCTGACGAACCCGGCTGCCTTAAATTTTGCCGTAAAACCGGCTGTTTTAGCGGTCATTTCCACAGCTTTCGCAGATCGTCCGTCCTCCGCGATCGACAAACCCAAAGGCCGGATCGGAAAAGGCCGGCGTCGTCCGTTGCGACGCGGACCGACGAACACAACCACGCGTTCGAAGGGGGGCTGCCTGACGGTGCGGGGCAAGCCGACGTTGCAGTCGGAATCAGGCCGTGGAACCCAGTGGCCCCGCAGGATAGGAACTGGACGCCGATTTGGCAAGATTGACCTGGGGGACACCTCGGCAGATTCCCGTGACCCAACTATTCTTCGACGGATGAACGCCTTGGACCCCATCGAACCGACCGCCCGGGACAATCCGGACGCACAGGCCAGCTCCGAATCCCGGGCCGACGCCCCCACCCCACGACCGCCCGGGGATCCCGCCGACGAAGACACGCCGGGCGAGGAACATGGCCCCGCGGCCGGTCGATCGTTGATCACCGCGGGTCTGATGACGGGGGCAAAGTTCCTGATTCCCGCAGCGATCATCGCCTATTTGTTGATCTATCGCGTGAAGCCCGAAGACTGGGCCGAAATCCGCGACCAGCCGAAAAACTTCCTGCTGTTGGCCGCTGCACTGGCGGTCGCACTCGGGGCGATGTCGCTGTCGTTCGCCCGCTGGTGCCTGTTGGTCCGTGCGCAAGGCATCCACCTGACGATGCTGGAAGCTTTCCGGTTGGGGGCGATTTGCTTCCTGCTTAGCTTCGTTTCCGCCGGCAGCGTCGGCGGCGATCTGTTCAAAGCGATCTTTCTGGCGCGGCGTCGTCCCGGCAAACGCGTCGAAGCGGTCGCGTCGGTTTTGGTCGATCGCGGCGTCGGGCTGTACGGGCTGTTGCTGTTGGTTGCCGCCGCGTTGCTGACCACCAACCCGAGCGGTGACGCCGATCTGACGAACATCAAAATCGTCACCGCGGCGTTGATCGCAACCGGCACCGCAGTCTTGATGGTGTTGATCCTGGGCGGTCGCGGCGTCGATTCGCTGGTGCGGTGGGCCAGCGATTGGCCGATCGTCGGTCCAATCATCGCCCGCGTCGGACCACCGTTGCGGATGTTTCATCACCATCGGCTTGCGTTTGGGGCCTCGGTGGTGATGAGTCTGGGTGTGCAATCGATGTTGGCGATCAGCGTCTACCTGATCGCTCGCGGTCTGTACGCATCACCGCCCAGTTTTACCGAACACTTTGTGATCGTTCCCATCGGGATGTTGGCTTCGGCATTGCCGTTGACGCCGGCAGGATTGGGCGTGTTCGAAGCGGCTTTGGAATGGCTTTACACGATCGTCCCGGCCACACCCACCGAAGCCAAAGGGACCTTGGTCGCGCTGGTGTTTGAGTTGGTCAAAGTGATCATGGCGGCGATCGGGACTGTTTTCTACTGGACGGCCAACGCCGAAGTCCGCCAATCGCTGGAAGCCGAACCCGACGCGGGGATCTAAACCGGCAGTATCCGCCGGTTGCTGCTTCCGCCGATCGTTTGTTCCGCGGATCAGCTTGCCGCTCGGGCGCCGTCCCACCACGATCCGTCGTCTCCCGGTGCATCACCGGGGTGTGCCGTTTGACCGACGTCACGACGGGCGTGTCGATTGGTGTTCATCGCGGCCAATGATTCGTCGCCCACCCATTCGCTGCGTGCGATTTCCGCCACGGCTTCGTCATCGTCGATCCGACCGTCGGCGGGTTCACGTTGGAACCATGCCCAATCCAGGGATCTGGGCTCTGGTTCATCGTCCAGGTACTCCACTTCCTCGATGTACTCGTATACCGGCTCAGGCTGAGGCGCGGGTTTCGGCTGGGGCAACGGTCGCGGCTTCACCGGTTCTGGTTTGGGCTCGGGCTTCGGCGGTGCCGGTTGGACAATCACCTTCGGCTCGGCGTGAACCGGCACAGGCTTTTCGACAACCACCGTTTTGGTTTGAGGCTTCTTCAGTGACTTTTGAATGAACTGAATTCGCGGCGTGACCACCTCCGGCTGCTCTTCTTCCAATTCCACCACCGGCTCGGCAACGGTGATCTCTTCTTCCTCGTATTCCACCGGTTCTTCGTCAAAGACCGGCGGCGGCAAAACTTCCGCCCGACCGGGTTCGCCTTGCGTGGGCAATTGCCGGACCTGCACGTCGATGTCGTGGAAGATTTCGACGATATGGTCGTGGCAGGTAAACATCATCACTTGGTGGCCCAGTTCCGCGAACGTCTTCAACGTGCGGGCGGCACTGACGGCGCGTTCCCGGTCAAAGTTCACCAGGACGTCGTCCAAGACCAACGGCAACATCACACCGCGCCGCGAATAGGCGGCCGCCAATGACAGTCGCAATGCGATGAAGACGGCTTCCCCCGTCCCGCGGCTTAGCACTTCCAGTGGCAACGAGTTGCCTTCGGCATCGTCAATCTTCAGCTTGCTGGTGCCCAGCGGCGTCCAGATACGCGTGTACTTTCCGTCGGTCAATTGGCTCAAGAAAGATGATGCTTCGCGCAAGGTTTCCGGTTGTCGTTCACGTTCGACCGTGCTGCAAACGTCTTCCAACAAACTGCTGGCCATCGCCAGGGTTTGCCACCGCCGTGTCGCTGCTGCGATTTGACGATCCAGGCACTCCAGTTCCAACTGTGCCACGGTCAAACGGCCGTCTTCGCCCAACTGCTTCATTTCTTGTGCCAGCTGGCCCTGTTGGGTCCGCAGCAAAGCGACGCGTTCTTCCGTCTCGGTCATCCGAGTCGTCAACGATTCCCAACGCTTGTCCAAGTCTTGGGCGGTCGCGCCGTCGATCGCCGTAGCGACTTCGTCATAGTCCACATGGGTGCCAATGATTTTGCGGACTTGTTGATCCAGTTCTTTGATCTGGATTCGCATTTCACGCAAACGCGCCTTGGCGTCGACCAGTTCGTAAAACTGCTCGGCAGTCGCCACACCACATTTGGCCCACAACGCACGTCGCTGTTGTTCGCCTCGTTCGATTGCCCGAGCGTGTCCGGCCTGTTGTTTCTTGTAATGGTCGTCTTGGTCCTTCAACGTTCGACGACGTTTGATCCAGTGCCGCTGACGCGACAGTTCTTCTTGCAAGTGGTTCAACTGGTCCAGCGGGCCGGTGCGAGGCCGGGCAACGATGCGTTGCTGTTGGGCCTTGTCGTCTTCGTCATCCTCGTACATCAACGCATCTTCATCGACCGATTCACGCTGGACTTCCAATGCTTCCAGGTACAGGTCTTCGATGCGTTTTGCCAACGTTTGCAATTCACGTTGACGTTGGTCACGTTCGGCCTTCAGCTCATCCACGCGGCGGATGCTGGCCTGCAGTGTTTCGTAGCCGTCGCCAAGCTTTCGAACGCTTTGCGGCGACATTGATTCGCTTAAGCCCAGGCGTTCCAACGTGGACGCCCATGCGCGACGGGACGCCTTCACGTCATCGGCGGCCTTGGATGCACGCGAACGCGCCGATTTGTAGGCTTGGTCGGCCGCGGCTTGGCTGTGGTAGGTCGGCAGGGCCGCGTCCAGATCGGCGGCCAAAGATTCGGCATCACGCAATCGTTGTTGCAGGTTTTCTGCGTTGGTCGGCAGCGATGCATCGACATCGTTGGCTTCCGATTCCAAGTCGCGGATCTGGCGACGAATCGATTCGATCTGACGCTCGCAATCCTCCAGGTCCAACGAATTGGCACGGCGGCCATTTTCGCGTCCCATGTAGAAGATTAGCATCGCGATCATCCCCAACGTCAGATACAGCATTCCGTAGGTCGGGTCCGGCTGTGCCACAAACGTTTGGATGTTCAACAGATGGAACAAGCCGTACATCAAGAGCGCGCCGCCGGCAAAGAACGGCACGCCCAGCAATAGCATCCGATCGACCGGCAATGCTTCGTCGGTGGCCAAGTCGACGGACTCGCGTTCCAGATCGCGATAGTGCCGTTTCAGCTTGTCCAGGTGTTCGCCCAATTGGATGCGTTGGCGAAGCACGTTGATGCGATCGTTCTGTTGACGAATCGCTTGTTGCAAGTTGTTCGCGTTCGCCCGGCGCAAGACCTCGTCCAAGTCTTCGCGCAGTTGGTCGGCCTTTTTCTTATGGGCCAGTCCCTCGTTGCGTGCCTGCTTCAGGGCATACATCGCTTCCTTGACGTTCCGGGCCGGTTCAGCCAGAGCCGTCAACGTTTGCTTGGACAAGTCGGGCAAACAGTTCAAATCGCCACGACAGATCGCTGCGCGGTCTTCTTCGTCGATCCCCAACCGATCGGCATCGGATTCCAGTTGTTTCCGCGCCTTGTCGACCTGGGCATCCAGGCGTTCGATTTGTTCTTCGAGTGCTTCGACCCACGTCGCCTGTTCGGTGGCCGCTTCGATGCGCCCTTGCAGTTCCAACATCCGCCGGCTGACGGGCAACTGTTCGGCTTTCTCGCGCACCTCGCGTCGTTTGGCTTTGATCTCCTCCAGCTTCGCGCGACGTTCGTCCATCATCGCATCGATCTGGACCAGTTGCCCGGGTGCTTCGTCGGGCAATTCGGTTTGCAGTTCGGTTTGGTGGATCTCTTCCTGCAACGCTTCACGCTGCTGCCACGTGTCCAGAACGCTGGTGGCGGTTTCAACGCACTTGGCTTCCTTTTCCCAACTGCCCATGCGTTCGGACAGCTGTTCAATTTCCTGCTGTTGGGCGCGGCGTTGGCTGGCCAGTTCGGTCCAGCGGCGACTGTGCCGCGTCAATTGTTCGACTTCGCGGCGCAGGTTTTCGCGGCGTTTCAGCATGCCGAACAGCCGGTTTTGTTGCTGCTCTTGTTCGCCACCTGATTGCCCGACCAAATCTTGGCGACCGGCACGAAGTCCGCGCAGCACATCAACCAACGACACACGATCCAAACCACTGGACAGCTTGTACAGTTCGTCGGCCGCGGCCGTTCCGTCCAGCGTGCTCAATTCCTGTAATTCGCGAATGCCGATGGCAAACACGTTGGTGAAGATGGGCTCGTCGATCTGTCCCAACAGACTGCCCAAACGATGCTGGCCCTGTGACAAGCCGTCTTGTCCGGTCACCGTCAGACGACCGGTCGCACTGTTGTCGGTCAACTGTGACGTGCGGCGAATCTCATAACCACCGCCGGGGCCGGTCACACGCAGCGCACCGCCGGGGGTGCCACCATGAATCGGTGGCAAATACTTTTCGCGACGTTCTTGAGTGAAGCCATACAGCATCGCGCGGATGAACTGCATCAGCGTCGTTTTGCCGGCTTCGTTGGGCCCGTAAAACAGCGTCATGCCTTCGGGCATCGAATCGACCGAAAGGCCGGTCCAAACGCCGAAACCATCGATCTGGATGTCTTTGATCTTCATGATTTTTGCACCAACTGGGGCTTCCCGCCTCTGAGCAAATCGACACCAAGCAGCGTCGCCTGGTCCAGCAACCGTCCGCGATCCGATGCGGCGATTTCCGCCAGCAGACTGGACGTCGTCGTCGGCAACCCGCCGGGCTGGCCGATGTCATGTTCTTCGGTGAACGGCAACAGATTCAATTCACGACTATCGTTTTCACGATGCTTTGCCGCGGCACGCAGAAAGTCGCCCAGAATCGTGTCTTCGTCGTTCCAAGACTTGGGGAACTGTCGAGGCGGATTGACGGTCAATGCAATCGACCAAGCCGCCGGCGTTCCGTGGCCGTATTCGCGACGCAGCCATCGCAACGTTTCGTCCGGATCACCGATCGCCGACAAATGCTCTGCGGTGGCAACGTTGATTTCCCAGCCGACCAGCAACTGACGCCCGCCGTTTTCGTGGGCCAGACGGGCAATGCGTTCGCCCAACAGATTCTTCAGCGTGCCGACCTGAATCACCTCCGCTGCATCGATTTGTTCGTGACAGTATCGAAACGTATCGCATTCCACTTGGTGGACCCGCGTCGTTTGATCCGAATCCACATCGACAACGCAATAACCGTGCGGTCCGGTTTCCTGCAAGCAACGTCCCTGTGGTGTTCCACACTGAACGGCTGCCGCGTTGGCCCCTTGTTCGATTTCTTGTCGATTGTGTCGCCCACCCAACGCCCAATAATCAAAATGGCCTTCGGCCAGGGCCGCGGCCTCCGCGGATCCGTGCCCGATGGCAACCGTGTATTCGTCGACAGGATCGATGCGATAACCCGGGACATGCAGCGTGCTGCGTCCGTCGCTGCTGCGTCCGATGACGTGGCAGATCGTTCGGCCGCTGCGCTGGACGGGGACCGCGATGGCGCGATCCTTGGGAAACAACGTCACATTGGGCGGCAACGGTGCGGCATCGGGCCAACGCTGTGGGTCGTCGGCCACCCCGGCGCTCCAAAAGACCGGTGTCTTCTTGGCGTGCAGCTTTTCAAAACCATCCAGCAGCAACGCCATTGCGTGCGGGCCGGCGGTGGAAGGATTCACCAGATCGCCACACAACACCAAAAAGTCGATGTTGTCGGCAGTCGCCGCATCAAACACCGCGGCAGCGGCCGATCGTGGCGAGTCGGCCAGCGCGTCGCGCAAATGAGGCGGCAACTGGTCCAAATCGCCCAGAGGACGTTCGAGGTGAAAGTCGCTGGCGTGAATGAAGCGAAATGATTCGCCCGGCATTGGTATCCCTCCCAATTTTTCGACCATCGGCCGCCGATGACCCGCCGTACACCAGCCACATCATGCGGCTTGTTCGTTGCGCAGGGGGCCAGGCTGGTCGGCAAGTCTGCGGCGAAAGTTTAGTCGAATCCGTGAAACCGAGCCAAGAGCGATCGCGGGGGCGAATGCCCAAGACCGGACGGCGAGCGGAAAGCCCGCAAAAAACGACGTTTGACGGCTAAACCGGGCCGCCGGATGGACCAAAAAACTTTTGACATTGGGCGTGAAAAACGGCCGCCGACAAAGGATTTCAGGGAAATACCCAGGAAGCCCTAGCGACCATCGAAGTCGGTTTGGTAGCTAGCCTCCGCGGCAGCGACGCCAACGGGTGTCGCCGCTTTATTGTCGCCCCGGGCACGTCCCGACCGGCGGCAACGACCGATTGCCGCAAGGGGATCGCCGCAGCCGTGCCATGACGGCATCAATCGCCGGCGACCCCGGATGCATCAGTTTTGAACGACCGGGAAACCAGTTCCGATAAACGCCATGACGAATCCCGATTTGCGTCTGTACCAAGGCGACGACGAAGCTTTGCCGCCAAAGCCCGATTCGCTCGCCGGCCACGACGCCAGCCCTACCGAACGCCCCGACCATCCGACCGCGCTCCATGACGATTGCGAAATCGCGGTCGGTCAGACCGACATCGCACCAATCGACATCTCCGACGACGATCCGCCGCGTTTGTTGTCCGATGCCGACGTGCGGCGTCTGGAAAAGGAACTGGACCGCGTCAGCGGAACCGCGGAAGCCAAGACCGTTTCGGTGTCGGTCAAAACCCTGATGCCGCTATTGATGGACGCCGCGGAAAACGGTCGATCTTGGTTGCACGATTTCGCGGACGACCCGGTTCGTATCGACGCGGACCTGTACGACGTGCTATTAGCCTATCAACAGCTGTCCCGGCGGCGGGCTTCTTGAACTTTCAAGTGGGCAGCGTACCGCTCGCAATTTCAAACTGCAGGGAGACCAACATGCGATCGATCGCCGTGATCAATCAAAAGGGTGGCGTCGGCAAAACGACGACCTCGGTGAACCTGGCCGCCGCTTTGGCCGAAGCCGGACGCCGCGTCTGTGTTCTGGACCTGGATCCCCAGGCGCACGCATCGTTGCACCTGGGAATCACCACACTGGACGGCGAACCCAGCATGTACGAAGTGCTGTGCGGTGACATTTCCATCGACCAGGCGCGTCGCAACCTTTCGGACAAGCTTTCGATCGTGCCGGCCAACTTGGACTTGGCCGCATCGGAATTGGAATTAGCCAGCGAAGTCGGCCGGGAAATGATCCTGCGTGACAAGATGGACGCGGACGAAGAACCGTACGACTATTTCATCCTGGATTGCCCGCCCAGCCTTGGCGTGTTGACCGTCAACGCGTTGGTCGCCGTGGGGGAAGTCTTCTTGCCGCTGCAGCCACACTTTCTGGCGCTGCACGGGCTGAGCAAGTTGTTGCGGACGATCGAGGTGGTTTCGCGTCGGCTGAATTCACAACTGCGTCTGACCGGCGTGATGCTGTGCATGTACGATTCCAATACCCGCTTGGCCGCGGAAGTCAGCACCGACATCGACGAATTCTTTGCCGCCAACACCGGCTCGCGGCGTTTCTTCCAAGACGCCCAGTTCTTTGACACCCGCATCCGCCGCAATATCCGTCTTGCCGAAGCCCCCAGTTTCGGCCAGTCGATTTTTCAGTACAGCGGCGAAAGCAACGGTGCGGCGGACTATCGTGCCTTGGCCGAAGAAGTGCTGGCCCAAGAAGTCGCCGCGGAACAACCGCAACGCATGGCGGCCTGAGCGTTCCATTCATTGGTTTGCCGATGAAAGAACGGCTGGATTGGGCACCGCAAACTTCAGCGCGCGAAGATTCAAGCGGTGACCGCGGACACTCAGCGGTTCGCCGCCAATTCCAACAGACTCTCGCGGGGTGGACGCCTGTGGTCCCCCGCCTTGCCGCTAACGAATCGATTTCCGTCGACGACAAAACGCAGTTTCCGATCGGCCGATCGTCGAATGCCGATGCGTCGTGTGGTGATCACCCGCGATTCGATGATTCCTTGAATCCGATCGTCGCTCCAGACTCTCCAACTTGGGTCACTGACCACATCGACGCCGTCATCGCGCCGGTCCAGCGTCATGGCCTGACACAGCATGGCCGGCCCGCGGGTCAGTCGTCGCGGGTCATCGGTTCGACGCAACGTCTGCATCCTATCGCAGCCCCATACCGGTTCGATCGCACGAATCAAAACGGCGGCCCCAATCCCTTCGGGTTCGGTCACCAGATTCGAACAATGCTTGGCGTGGATCGGATAAACATAAAGCGAACCGGGCGGCCCAAACATGGCCGCGTTGGATGGCGTTCGACCACGCGCACTGTGGCTGGCGGCATCCCGGTGGCTCAAATACGCTTCGGTTTCGACGATCAGCCCGCCGATCCATTGACCGTCGCGGAACACCGCGTAACCACACCCCAACAACCCGCGGGCAACGTCCGCGGTGGCACGCGCATAGAATCGTCTTGGCAAAGACTGCTTTGTGTCGGGACTGGACATCCACGAATTCATTTGATGGCGACTCTTCCCTTGAACATGGCTCCACCGACCGACGATCGAACGTATCAGGCACGCTGGATTCTGCCGATCAGTCGGCCGCCTTTTCAAGACGGTTGGGTACGCGTTGCTGACGGATCGGTGATCGAAATCGGGTCGGGACGCCCATCACAGTCTGCGATCGATCTGGGTGATGCCGCCTTGATGCCCGGATTGGTCAACGCCCACACGCATCTGGAGTTTTCAGATCTGTCCGAACCCATTGGCATCGGCCCCGACGGGCGTTCCACCGTGCCCTTGTCCGCCTGGATCGCCTTAGTCACCCGTCGGCGTTTCGACGCGGATCTCAGCCAAAGATCCCGGGTCATGCAAACGGGTTTGCGTGAATCGATTGACGCCGGCGTCCGATTGATCGGCGACATCGTGACGCCGGACCCTGCAGGCACACCTGCCGAGACGACCAATCCGACATCCGGCCCGCCGTCGTCGATCGACACATCACCGGCGACAGTCATTCGATTTGCCGAAGTCATCGGGCTGTCATTGCCACGAATGGAAGAACGCTGGGCCGCAGCGAGCAACCTCATCGAAAACGACGCGAACGCGGGGCTCAGCCCCCATGCTCCGTACTCCATGCGTCGCGATGGCATCCGCCAAGTGATCGATCAAGCAAGGTCACTTTCGCGTCCGGTGGCCATGCACGTCGCGGAATCACCGGACGAAAGAGAACTGATCCGAAACGGTGGTGGGGCTTTCGCCGACGCCCTTCGCAGCATGGGGGTTTGGCAGGACGACGTCTTTCCCTGGTCCGACACGACCGTCGACGGTGACTATCGATCGCTCATTGAAAGGCTGACCCAAGCGCCGCGCGCGTTGTTGGTCCACGGAAACGACCTGACCGATCAAGAACTGGACACCGTCGCCGGTCATCCCGATTTATCGATCGTGTATTGCCCACGAACGCACGACTATTTTGGGTACGCCCCGCACCCCATGGATCGCTGTATCGCCAAAGGAATTCGTGTCGCGTTGGGAACCGATTCACGTGCCAGCAACCCGGACCTGGACCTTTGGTCCGAAGTCCGATTCTTGCTGAACCACCGACAAGACATTGCACCGGAGTGCGTTCTTCGCGCGGCAACCCTGTCCGGTGCGGATGCGTTGGGCAAGCCGATGTTTGGTCGCATCGAAGCCGGTTGTCACCCGGGCCTGGGCATGGTCGCGACGACCGCCAATGACCTCGACACACTGTTCCGGGACTTGGCCGTCGGCACGTATCAACCGGTGTTGTAGCCGGTCTGCAGCCCGTCGTTGGCGAACACCGTCTTGCCACCGTCAACCGGCAGACAAACGCCGGTGATGAAAGTGTTTTGACACAACATCATCGCCGCGTGGGCGACATCGTCCGGCGTTCCCACTCGTCCGACCAGCGTGCTGTCGACCAGAGATTGACGAACCTGATCGGACACATCGTCGGCCAGCAAAACCGGACCGGGAAGAATTGCGTTGACTCGAACGCGAGCATTACGTCGCCCAAGCTCGACCGCTAAAGATCGGGTCATCGTCTCGATCGCCCCTTTGCTGGGAAAATAGGCCGCATGGTCCAAGTACGGCCGACACGTCGCCCAGTCGCCGATGTTGATGATCGCACCGCCAGCGGTCTGTGCCGCCATCTGCAGCCCCGCCACTCGGGCGGATTCGAAGGTGCCGACACTGTTGATCTGGAAGTACCGCCGAACCTCGGCGGGCGTCACATTTTCCAACTTCGTGGGTGACCAAATCGCCGCGCTATTGATCAAGACATCGATGCGTCCCCAACGCGAAACCACGGCGTCAACCATTCGGCGCGGTACCGCGTCGTCTTCCAGTGATCCTTGGACGACGGCCGTTTCGACCCCGTGTTTGTCACTTAACTGATCAGCAGCTTCGGCTGCCTGATCGACACTTTGATTCGCGTGGATGGCGACGTGACAACCGCAGGACGCAAACCACGACGCGATCCCACGCCCGACACGGGGCGAACCGCTACCGGTCACCAGAACGACGGGGCTGTCCGTTTCGAAAACTGATTGCAATGAAATCATGAACCAGTGTGCTGTGCCGACAAGTCCGCGGCCCCCTGATCGTTCAACGCCAAATCACGGAACACGTCATCCAGCTTTCGTCGAATCAGTTTGCTCCACAAATCATACCCCTCATCGCTCAGGTGCAAGCGATCGTCATCAAAGAAACGCATCACCGGCTGGTTGTGGCGATCCAAGTAATGTTCGGCGGTTTCAATAAAATACGTGTCCGGTCGCGTCAAACAGATTTCGCGCAAGCGATCATTGACTTGCCGGATCTTCGCGTAAGCCGACCATCGTTTGGGCGTCGGCGTGATTTCGACAATGAATAACGGCTTGCCCGGCGAATGCTGTTGTGCAACATCCAAAATGGAATCGACCCAACCTTCGATTTCATCCACCGTCGCATCGTTGTCTCCGCCGGACACGTCGTTGGCGACAAACATCACGATGGCGCGGTAATCATGCGGGCGGATCAATCGTGTGGCGAAATGAGCCAAGTCCCGGAATCTGGCCCCCCCATAGCCACGACGAATCGGCAGGTACGGCGCCATGTCTTCGTCAATCGTGGCCCAGCGTCGGATGCTGCTGCTGCCGATAAACAAGATGGCACCGGGCGGATCGGATGACTGGGCATCCAAGTTTTCCAGCTTCGCAATGTCGTCTTCCCACTTGGCGATTTCCTTTGGAATTTCAACACGTTGCTTCGCGATTGCTGGATTGTCGGGGTCCACGTCATCGATCAACAGTCCTGGATCAGCGGACTCGACCGCTCGCTGGAGAACCGGTTGGTCCTGGGCCCAAAGGGACGGCGAATCAAATCCGAAAAAGCAGGCAAGAGCCGCAATAGCAACGGCGATTGTGGAACGCGTCATGTTGATTTCAGTCGTGAGGTGGGATGCATGGTGGGGCGCGCGGACGTGACGCGAATCGCCCCGACACTGCGGGTGCGATCCGCCATTGCACCGTCAAATTTAGTCGACCCCACGGTTCGCGTCATTGTGCCGCCGTACGTTTATTCCAACGACTGGCAGTGTGGACAAAAGTAAATCTTTCGCGACGCGATTGATTCCGTGGCAATCGCTCCGCCGCAGACGCCGCAGTGATCGCAGGCATAAACTCGGAAACGCTGGCGATCGTTCAACTTTGACAAGGGGCGATCCACTTCCGATCGTGTCACGCTGATGATCCGCCCATGCTTCAAGCCGACTTTCATCATCCGCAGCAACGCTTTCCAAATTCGCGTGAACTGCGTTGGGTCCAACTGGTTGCCGGGAACCGCGGGGTGCACCTTTGCTTCGAACAGTGCTTCGGCGCGAAAGATGTTACCAACGCCTGCCATGATGGATTGATCCAACAATAGCGTCGCGATCGGCTTGCCGCTTTCCCGGATCGTCGCCCATACGTCTTGGCGTCTTCCACCGGCCAGCGGATCGGGCCCCAGCCCACGAATGATCGTCCGGACTTCCTCCGGTCCGATCACGCGGCATTGGCTGGGACCGTTCAGATCGATGGTGCCTTGATCAAACACCATCCTCATGCGGACCTGCCCGCGGGGCGGCGGCGGTGGCAACGTGTCCAAACGAAAGGTGCCGTAGCGTCCCAAATGAACGTGTACGGTTTCTTCGCTTTCGAAATCGTAAAACAGATGCTTGCCGGCGGCGCGGACGTCGACCAACGTTTTCCCGTCCACACGTTTTGCGTCGTCGGCAAATCGTCCTTGCGGGCTGGACACCGCGATTGCTTTTCCGATCAACAGGTCGGCGTGCTGTCGTGCCAAATAGTGCGTCTTGTGACCCTCGGGCATTAAAACTGCTTCGACCTTCGATCCACAGAAACGAAATTGCAGGTCGCCCAAAACCAGCCATTGGGCTTGGCATGGGCGCATGAAAAAACCTCCGCCGAACGGATGGATCATCCGAAACGGCGGAGGCATTATTGCAACACCGGCTACCCTGAGATCACCCAGGTTTTAGACGTATGTCGGATCAAGCATCATCGATGGAAACGGATTCACGCATGTTCCGAGTTCCAAGTGCCCCCCAGACGCCGTACGGGCTGGGGTCACCGGGAAGTGACCGATTCGGATCACCTGAGTTCGCCGACACGGGGCCCTTGGTCTGATCCCCCGCATCAATGGTGTCGCTGATGAAGTGGACGGATCCATCGGCCATGACCACGTGACAACCACCGGGGTGGCGGCTGCCTGCGGTGTAAATTCCGAACGTGCCGGTTCCGTTGCCAAGGCAACTGGGTCCGTTGGGTGCCATCACGGTATTGAAGCCGCTGAAGTGCGGCAGCCCATCATTCCACTGCAAACCACGGGCGGTCCCCTGGTTCACACCACTACGTTGGACCGACGGCAGGTAAAACTGTGGACGTTGCGGGTCCACCACCTCATCACGACAGGTTTGCGGAATCGTCCGCGATGCCAAACCAGAGACACGAATGGCGGCCCCGGCGTTGACTTCGCGGATGCCGGCGTCGGTTGCAAATTCGGCGATCGCGATCACATTGCTGGTACCATCCAGCATGTCACGGAACTTGTGCCAGTAACGACAACGGAAAAAGCCGCGGTTCCGCTCATCGCCCCAACCACCGTGGGTCCCGCGAACCGCGTCGCCGACACAGCCGGCGTAATTCAAGCGGGCACGTTCGTTACCACGCTGTGCACCGGAGTCGGTGGGACAGCGATAGGTGCTGACCTGCGTCCGCCATGGTTCATAGTGACCAACCCAGGATCGCGGCCCCATCGCGGGCCAAATGTTGTTCGGCGGCGGGTTTCCACCAGGATTCGCATCTTGATACGGCTGTGAGATTTGATCCCACAGCGGTTGCTGTTCCATGAATGGCAACAACGTGACCGTCCACGACAATCGCAAAGCGTTGTGGGTCCAGTTTGCACCACCGGTGTGCCCGTTGCCAAACGTCGTGTTTTTCTTTCCGGATGTCCCGTGGGACATGCTGGGAAAACCTTTGAACGCAGAATGATAGTTGTGCAACGCAAGCCCGATTTGCTTGCAGTTATTGCTACAACTCATTCGACGAGCCGCCTCGCGTGCGGACTGCACCGCAGGCAACAGCAACCCGACCAAAACACCAATGATGGCGATGACCACCAAAAGTTCGACCAGCGTGAATCCGCCGGCTGACGCGTTTTTGGAACGCATAAGAAAACCTTTTGGATAAGGAAAAAAGGAGGCCGAATCGGCCGAAAACAAAAAACTCGCAGCACGCCGGCGACTCCGATGGAAAAGCGAAACAAGTTGCAAGACGCTGATGCACCCGTTGGGGAAACGCGAGCAGGTTCGCCGATCCACTTGGACGCTCGTCGCGACGTGGCGTCGATCAGTCCACAAAAAAACGGTCCCCGTTTGGGGACCGTTGTGGTGACTTAGCGTTCGCTGGGATCTTCCATCAGTGCTTCGTTTTCCATCTCTTCCTGATTGATCCTGGCCTCCTCCTCGGCCGTGGGTTCAGGCATCACTTGTGCCTCCGGTTCGCTGCAACCGACGGCAAACGCGGTCAGACAAGCTGCCGCACACAGACAGAAAAACTTCCGCATCAATCTAAACTCCGCTGAATAATTACGTTGCGGCCGGCACGATTCCGGGACCGCCAATGACCCACCGATGGACAGCGGTACCGACCACCGATCGGGCGGCTTAACCAAACCGCTAATCATCGAACCTAACGGCTACCGCAACCGCAAACAACGAAATCAGGGCAAGGACTCAAGATTTTTTGATGAAAACAGAATCAGCGACACAAAAACGACTTGCCAAACAGCCCGTCATTAATTCATACCGCCACCGCTAACGCTCAAAAATCACCCGCCTTGGATTCGTCGTTGGGCGAAGCGACGTCACAGCGTTGCCGGACAATCTTGAAATGGTGATCCATGTGGGCGGCGCAAACCCAGGCCAACCCGCGCACCGTCATCGGGCTACCCCCGACATTGCCCCGCTGGTCCCATGCCTTGGGCGCCAACCGTCGCAGTAGCAGTAGATTTGCTTGCCGCAAGTGGCCGAGTTCGGTGACCAGTTGCCCAAAATTTCCCAGGCCGAATCGAGCGTTGGCGTAGGCATCCTGGTCCCAGGACGGCAAGTCCGTGCGATCGCCCGCCGCGACCCGCAGCATCCGATCGCCAAAGATACGTTCGGCATCGACCAAGTGAGCAAACACTTGGCGGACCGTCCATCGATAAGGCGGATCGACGCTGTCCAAGCGATCGGTCGACAACACGCTGGCTAGTTCACACATCTCGTGCAGTTGTCCGGACATCAATTCCGTCACGCACTGGCCAGAAAACCCTTCGACCAAGTCGCGATGGGCTTGAAGATCCAGATCGCCGTCGATCGGACGCCCCGAAATCACCGGTCGTTGACGATGCATCGTGTTCATTTCTTTGGCCCGAAAATTCATCGATCAGCCATGGTGCTGGTAATAGAAACTGGCCCGTCACGGATCGGCCCGGATGATGGGCGCGTTCCCCGCGACCACGCCATTGCTGGCGTCTGATCCAATGCTTAGCGGCCGACCAAGTCCGCCAAGGCGACGGCCGACTGAGCCACGGCATCGATGTCGATCGTGTGGGGCCCATCAAAGGAATGCAATGTCGCCGTGACATCAGCACCGGCCAACATTTCATGCAATGCCTGGGCACCTTGGAAAGGCAGAATTGGATCCATGCGACCGTGCGACTGCAATACGCGACTTGCGTTCAGGCGGTCCAGGTGCTGGGTCCACTGCGGACGACAAATCAATGCCCCACTGAACTGTAGCAACAGTGGCGGTGGGCCGATGTCCGATCGCAGGGCGGTATCCATGGTCAGCATGGCTCCCTGGGAAAACCCGCCCAGCGCCCAAGGCCGACCCGCGTCGCTTTGGATCGATTCAAAAACCTCCGACAGCGTTTGGACCAGCGCGTCGCGTGCGTGATCGATTCCCGGCGGGATTTCGTCGTACAGTCCGTCCAGACTGGTCGCCCCGGCCAGTTGTTGCAGACGGGCCATGTTCAGTGGCCACCAAGCACGTCCGTCGGGCATCCCCATTTCGGCCAGCGTCAACGGGGCGGCCGGAAAGACAAACCGAAAATGCCCGCCGCGATCCCCCAACAAATTCAACCATTCCACGGAAAGCGAAGCCAAATCGTGCCCGGGGGCGCCATACCCATGACATAGCACGACCGGGATTGAAGGTTTCGGGCCACCATCCACAACGATGCAGTCCAGCGGCCCCAGCCGTTGCCGCGTCGGCTGGGGTGATGGAAACGTGGGGGCGATGGGTTCAGACGCGGAATCGTCAGCCGGTGAAGACACAGATCGATGCAGTTAAATCGTGTAGGGCGTGTGATGAAAGCCCCGCGATTTTAGCCACCCGAGGTCGACATGCCGAGTTGGCGCATCTTTCGGTACAGATTGGATCGGTGCAGCCCCAGCTTTTCCGCCGCAGCGGTCATGTTGCCTCCCACCGATTCGATGACCCCGTTGATGTGACGAATTTGGAAATCCCGCGTCGCTTCGGTCAGCCGATCCAGTTCGCCATTTCCGGCGTCCAACAGGCGGTTCATGCTGCTGCCGCCGCGGGAATTGATTTGACCGCCCCGTAACCCCAAATCGGGCAGTGAAATTTCGTCGCCGGTCGACAGATAGCACGCACGTTCCATCGCATTGCGAAGTTCACGAACGTTGCCAGGCCAACTGTATCGCAACATGCCGACCTTGGCGTCGTCGGCCAGCTTGAGGTCAACGCGGCCTGCTTCGTAGCGGAACTGTTTCAAAAAATGTTCCGCCAAGATCAGTACATCTTCGCCGCGGTCGACCAGTCGCGGCAGATTCATCGGAACCACGTTCAAGCGAAAGAACAAGTCCTCGCGGAAACGTTGATTGCGGATCAAATCCTCCAGCGGCTGATTGGTGGCCGCGATGACACGGACGTCAACGTGAATGGTTTGGGTGCCGCCGACGCGGACGATGACCTTTTCTTCCAACACCCGCAGCAACTTGGCCTGTCCGGCCAGCGACATGTCGCCGATTTCGTCCAGGAACAGGGTGCCGCCGCTGGCCGCTTCGAATTGACCGACTCGAGTCCGCCGGGCATCGGTGAACGCGCCTTCCTCGTGGCCGAACAATTCGCTTTCCAGCAACGATTCGACCAAAGCCGCACAATTGACCGCGATGAAGGGGCCTTCGCGACGTTCGCTTTGGAAGTGGATGTTTCGCGCCACCACTTCTTTACCGGTGCCGTTGTCGCCGCGGATCAGCACGGCCAAATCGCTTTGGGCGACTTTCGACGCATTTTCGCGGACCGCCCGAATCGTGGCATGCTGGCCGATCATCACCGAGGACGACGCGGCGTCTTTCAGCAACCGATCACGGCTTTTGGCCAACTTGGTTTTCACTCGCAGCGATGTGATGGCGACCGCGGCGTGAACCGCCAAATCGGTCAACAACGCCGCATCGGCGTCGGCAAAGGAATCGTGTTGGTGATTGATGACTTCGAAAACCCCCAGCACTTGGTCACGTTCACCGACCATTGGGACGGCCAACAACGAACGCGTTTGGAAGTTCAACGAAGCATCGATGTTGCGATTGACCCGGTTTTCCTTGTCCGACTTGTCGGTCCAGAAACACGGCTTTCGCGTCCGCAAGACTTCGCCCACGATGCCCGCGTTGTCGGGGACTTCCAAGGTTTGCCCGTCGATGCCCAAGGCGGGACGCCCGACCAATACGCCCCGTCGCCGATCCCACAGGAAAATGCTGGCCCGTTCGCAGTGCAGCAATTGACAGGCGGTGTCGGCGATGGCCTTCAGCAAGGCTTCGTCCGATTCGGACTGTTGCCAGCGGGCGGACGCCTCGAGGACCAGATTCTGTTGCTCGATTCGTCGCCGGTAATTCTGTGATGCCTCGACGTGAACCAGCACGCGATTCATCCAAACCGCGGCGTCACCGATCATGTCCTGTCGCGTCCGATCGATCGCGCCATGAATGACCAGGGCGGCGGACTGGCGGGCGGAATCGGGCCCTTCGGACAGCGGGACCACGCAAACATCATCGTCGACCGAGATCCGACCGGAATCCACGGCTTCGGAGACCTGGGTCAGGGGCAGGGTGTTGGCCAACGATCGCATCGAATCGGCGGAATCGCCGGTCGTTCCCGCGGTCGCGTCGACTTCCCAGCGTCCGTCGCGCCCGAGGACCAACGTGACGCTTTGGACCGCGAAAAAATCGCGAAATCCCGCCAGCACGTTCGAAACGTACCGCGACCGCGCGTCTTGCGTGTCGGGAATATCCAGCAGGGTACCCAAAAGGTCTGCTGCGCCTTCAGCATTCACAAGTGACATAGATCGGCCTGCACGATGGGGTTGGCCACCTTGGGGATGTCCGCCAGCGCCGTCGGTCCGCAACAATCGCGAGCGGTGAGCGGCAAAATCGCTGGCCGCCATGGGGGCAGAAGCCGGTGTGGCGATTCGATCACGCATAGCAATGAGGAGCCAAGAAAAGGGAGCCTGAGACGACCGAGGATGGCCTAGTCGCGACAAGGATTGATTCGATTGCAACAATCTGGACCGGTTTTCCGATTCGCTCGGATGGTCGAGACCGACATCGGATCGGTATGTTGTTGAACCACCGCGAGGCCCGATGAGGCCGAGATCCATCGAATTTTCAGTTTGCCGGGACGTTTAATTAATGCAATTTCAAGGGAAAAAAGGACTGATTCTGGGGGTAGCCAACGACCATTCGATCGCTTGGGCTATCGCAAAACGGATCATGCAGCAGGGCGGCGTTTGTGGATTTACCCACCTGCCCGATCGCCCCGATGACGACCGTCAGCGAAACCGACGTCGGGTCGCCCAGTTGACCGACCCGGAGGAGAACGCGGCTTTCCTGCTGCCGATGGACGCGACAAAGGACGAGGACATCCGCACAGTTTTCGACGAAACGAAGGAGCGGTTCGGCAAAATCGATTTCATGCTGCATTCGATCGCTTTCGCCGACCGCGACGACTTGGCACGTGACACGATCGACTCCAGTCGCGACGGCTTCAAACTGGCGATGGACGCCAGTGTATATACGTTGATTGCATGTGCCCGGGCGGCACGACCCTTGATGACCGAGGGCGGCGCCATTGCGACGATGACATACTACGGGGGTGAAAAATGCGTCCCCGGATACAACGTCATGGGTGTGTGCAAAGCCGCCTTGGACGCAACGGTCCGTTACCTGTGTTATGAACTAGGCCCCGACGGGATCCGCGTCAACGCATTGTCGGCCGGTCCGGTACGCACCTTGGCCGGTCGCGCCGCGGGTGTCGACGGAATGCTGCAGATGTACGAACAGATCGCGCCGATGGGCCGCAACATCACGCACGAAGAAGTCGGCCGTACCGGCGCTTTCCTGCTTAGCGATGACAGCGACGGCATCAGTGGTGACATCTTGCACCTGGACGGTGGATTCCATGCGATGGGAACGCCCGGACGATTGTTGTACCGCGTCAAGGAAATGCAGGATCAACTGGGCAATCAGCAATAGTGCCCATGCACCGGGTGACGCGGTGTTGCTCCGGTGCGACGACTTGTTTCATTGATTCGTATCGCCCGTTCGTTACCTTCTGACCCTCAAGAGTTTCACGACGATGGTTCGCACCGCAAGCACGATGTTGCCGCTGGGAACAGCGGCCCCCGACTTTACGTTGCCCGAATGTGACGGCGGCACGGTCAGCCTGTCTGATTTTGCCGACAGCAAGGCGTTGTTGGTTGTGTTCATGTGTAATCACTGCCCCTATGTCAAACACGTCGCCGATGGCTTGAAACAACTGGCCGACGACTACTTGGCCAAGGGCGTGGGCGTCGTCGCGATCAGCAGCAACGACGTGGAAGCACATCCGGACGATTCCCCCGAGGCGATGAAGGTGGAAAAAGCCAATCGTGGCTACGCATTCCCGTATGCTTACGACGCCGACCAGTCGGTCGCCAAGGCTTATGCGGCCGCCTGCACGCCTGACTTTTTCGTCTTCGATGCCGATCACAAGTTGGTCTATCGCGGACAGATGGATGACAGCCGGCCGGGATCCGACGTGCCGGTGACCGGACGTGACTTGCGAGCCGCCCTTGATGCGGTGCTTGCCGGCCAGCAACCCGATGCCAATCAAAAGGCTTCGCTGGGCTGTAACATCAAGTGGAAGTCCGGAGCCGCTCCGGACTATTTCAACCCACAGGGTTCGGCCTAGGGCCGCGGCATTCCACAGGATCGGTCCCCCATCGTTAGCCACGGCGGCCGAACGTCGACGCACCTTTGACGACGACTCGGTCGTCCGGCCCGATCTGATCCAATTTTCCTCTGCTGATCGACCGCGTTTTGTCCAGCCCCACGTCGACCTATCTGCACGAACTGACGCTGCGACTTGCCTTGGGTGCCGCAAACCTGGACGCGTCGCTGCGAAATCGTCATGGCGACTGGCTGGTTAGGCAACAGCAAAGCGATGGCGGGTTCGGCGGTCGCGAAGGTGAAAGCGATCCCTACTACACCGCATTCGCGGTTCGTTCCCTATGGATCCTGGGTCGTCTGGACGAAGCGATCGGATCACGTTGCGGGCAGTTTCTGCGCGGACGCTTGGCCGGTCGCGAAGGGATCGTGGATCTAATCTCGCTGATCTTCGCCGCGGCGGTGTTGGAACTAGGTTCCGGCGTGGTCGTCATCGACGACGATGATGACACATGGCGAAACAACGTCGATCAGTTGCTGTGTCAATTGCGGACCAGTGACGGCGGCTTCGCCAAGAGCCCCGAAGGCCGCGCCGGAAGCACGTATCAAACGTTCCTGTCCGTGCTCTGTTACCAACTGTTGCAGCGCCCGGTCCCCGAATCCGACCGGGTGATCGACTTCATCCATTCACAGCATCACCCCGACGGTGGCTTTCTGGAGATTCGCGCGGCGAAACGGGCCGGCGTGAACCCGACCGCTGCCGCGATCGGAACATTGAAGGCGTTGGACGCGCTGGAAGTCGCCGATCATGGGGACACGTTTGAATTCCTGTCCCAGCAACAATCCGACGAAGGTGGCCTGGCGGCCAATACCCGCATCCCGTTTGCAGATCTGCTGAGCACCTGCACGGGGTTGATCACGCTGATCGATTTGGGGCTGGATCCCGTCCGCGATCGGAACCTGATATCACTATCAAGAATCAACGCCTACGCATTGTCGATGCAGGCCGAAGGCGGTTTCCACGGTTTCGCTTTGGATCAAACCGCCGACGTTGAATACACGTTCTATGGTCTGGCCACGTTGTCGTTGGTCGCGATGACAGGGCTGGATTCCCAATCCGCCGAGGACCGGAATGTCCAGTGATCCCACAACGACGCGAACGACCTCCGAACTTGTCGTCCGCGATCTGTGCAAGAGCTATCCGACCCCCAGCGGTCCGCTGCATGTCTTGAAAGATCTGTCGATGCGGCTGGATGCTGGCCAGTCGGTTGCCGTCGTCGGGCCCAGTGGAAGCGGCAAAAGCACGCTGCTGCAAATCCTGGGCACGCTGGATCGTCCGGATTCAGGCGAATTCTTGATCGCCGGCCGCGCCCCCTTGGAATTGTCGCCGCGTCCTTTGGCGGCATTCCGAAATCAAAACATCGGGTTTGTCTTCCAAGACCACCACTTGTTGCCGCACCTGAACGTGATCGAAAACGTCTTGGTGCCGACGCTGGCGGCAGGGCGCGTCGACGATACGCGGCAAACCAAGGCGATCGAGTTGCTGGATGCGGTCGGGCTGGCCGATCGACGCGGACATTTGCCCGGGCAGCTGAGCGGTGGCGAACGCGAGCGAGTGGCGATCGCCCGCGCGTTGCTGATGGAACCGTCGTTGATTCTGGCCGATGAGCCCACCGGGAACCTGGATCGGCGGACTGCGGAAACCATCACCCGGCTTTTACTGGATCTTCAAAAAGCCAGTGGAGCCATTCTGGTGACCGTGACTCACAGCGAAAAACTGGCCGAATCGATGGACAGCCAGATGGAATTGGTCGACGGACGGCTGGTCAGCCTTTGAGCCGGCGTCACAATCGTCACAGGCCGAAAGTTCGCACGAACGAACGCGCGAGGCCCCCATCAATCCCCGACTACCCCGGTTGAGGTAAGTCGCGATGAATTAAGCTGCCGGACGATCCGCAGCCAGAGCGACACGGGGCGCGGCCGCTGCAGCCAAGAAAATGGGGTTTGAATAAATAGCGATGAGTAGTCGACGCAGACGTCGCCGCAGAAGCCGAAGTTCCGGTCTATTTCGTTGGCGCCGCTGGAAGAACCCGATCCGGTTCGACCCATCGGCTAGCGACTATCAGAAGGCCGCTTTCGAGATCGCTTTGGCCATCACGCTGGCACTGTTGGTGATTTTGAATCTGCCGTTCCAGCACGTCGCCGTGTTGACCGAAGGCCAGTACGACGCATCGACCATCGAGTTTCCGATCAATGTCAGCACGCTGGAACCACCATCCAAAGCGGGCTGGCCGTTCTCGTTCTATTCGGGTCACTCGTTCGGCGCCCAGTCGATCGGCAAATGGAACCTGTTGAAACTGGCCGCTGATTTCTTGGTGGGCGTCGCACTGATGGTCGCCGTGGGTTTGTATTTTTGGCCGCGACGTCAACACTTGCGACGCGCCAAACGATGGAAACGCAAAGCCGCCTATTCCGTGGCCACCGCAGCCGCGGCGATCGCCGTCTTTGCCTATTTCGCAGTGCTGCACGCCCACTATCTGTCCGATCAATCGGCCGCCAAGAAGTTGCGAGAGCGTGGGCAAGTGGTCCAGATGGCATTCTTGCCAAAGATCATCGCACCGATCACTCCCGACTTTCTGGCACGTTCCCGAATGCGGATCGTCCTGGCCAGTTTGGCCAAGCCGGATGACGACCTGCTGGACTTGGCTCTGCAGCAAAGTGAATTGCGTTCGCTGCGATTGTTCAGTGGCACCTATGACGAGGCCAAGCTTCGAAGGCTGCCGACGCTGCGTTACCTGCAGGACCTTTCGGTTCGCAAACACGGCATTGCACCGGAGACGCTGGAAACTTGGGCGAATTGTCGAATTCTTTCGCAGATCAATCTGGCCGACTGTCCAGTTAGCGACGATTCGCTGCGTCCGTTAAGCCAGATCGAACGCATCAGCCGCCTGTGCTTGCTGGGGACCGACACCACCTACGGCGGCATCGGCGACGTCAAATTGTTGCGTCGCCGCATACGTGAACTGATTTTGGAGTGCCCCGAATACGGCAGCGAGATCATTCAGGTCAGTGAATGGAGTAACCTGCGTCGCATCGCGCTTTTGCGGCGAAAAAGTGGCACCAATCCCGATGTGCTTTCGATGTCCGTGGCGGACTGTCCGACGTTGGAATCCATCATGGTTTCGCCTCGACAAAGGATCAGTTTTAGCGCCCGTGATCTAAGCGTTTTCCGTGGCGTGTACGCGGTCGATGACGTCGATTTGGGCCAGATCGTCCGATTCCGTGGCCCCAGCGGCCCGCCAGAGATCACGACCGCCGGATCCGACGGCAAACCATCACGACCGCTGGCCCCCTGGGTCGCCAACACATCGCTGTTCGACTGTGACGGACTGGAATCGCTGATCTTGGACGCAAAGTCGATCGGGATTTTCACGATCGAAAAGTGCAAGGATTTGAAATACCTGGTACTGCTTGGATCCAAAGCGGGCTTGAGTCGCGACGCGGATGTTCCGCCGATCGATCGTGATGTTCGGCAAAAATTGCTGCAATCGTTGGCCGAGTTCAAGGATCCCGAACAGGTCGCGCTGCCGGGCATGAAATTGGACGACGTCAAGTTGGAACCACTGACCTACAACGTCAACATCAAGCGACTGGATTTGACCGGCGCCCAAATCGATTTGGCCAGCATGCGAACACTGGAATCGATGATCGGGCTACAAGAGTTGAATCTGACCGATGTTCCGTTGACTCCGAAAACGTTTGCCTGGATCAATCACGCATTCGCCAGCTTGGTCCGACTGACGATCAGCCCCGAAGCGGCCAACGCCCTGGCGTTTTCCGATCACGAGCATTTGGCCGAGATCCGCATCGGAGATTTCCAATCCACGCCGACACAGATTTTGGGTTTGGTGCGTCTGCCTCGTTTCCGAACGCCGATGTTGTTGTCCGACCAGTCACGCGAAGTCCGTATCAAAGACGTTCCGGAGCTTGGCGGGCTGGGCATCCCGAACCAGTGCGAATGCGAAATCTCCGGTGTCAAAGGTTTGCAGTGGTTTGCCAGTGGCGGCACCAATTGCGATGACGCGGCGGTGTCCGAAGTGTTGCAAGCCGATCAGATGAAGCGACTGGCGATCATCCGTCCGGTAGCCGCGGGGGATTCGTTCGGCGGCATGAAGCAGATGAAACTGCTGCGTCAGGTCGACATCACGGGCTGTCCGCTGGGCGATGAATTTTTGAATTCGTGGGACGTTCCGGCATCGTTGAACACGCTGGTGCTGGACGAATGCCCGATCAGCGACGCCGCGATCCCCAACTTGTTGTCTTGCGGTCAATTGCAGGCCCTGGGACTGGCCAAGACCAATCTGTCGGAATCAATGCTTCAGGCACTGGGACGATTAGGACGTTTGAAAGCCCTAGGATTGAGCGGATTGGATCTGGACGGGATCGACGAAGCAGGGCGTCCCATCGGATCACCGGCATTGGAAAGCTTCGCGGGGCTGGAAGAGTTGCATTATCTGGACCTTAGCGAATGCCAATTGCCGTCCAACGCGATCGACGTATTGGCGAAGTATCCGGCGCTGCGGGTGGTCAATTTGCGAGGTTGCGGTTTGTCCGCCGAAGCCTTGCAATCACTGCGTCTAGCCAAGCCGGACCTGCTGCTGGACGACGCATTGGAATCGCACGACTTTTTGCGATTGCTGCATCGTCCCGATGATCGCGACGATTCGATGCCCGGATATTCCATGCCCGATTTGGACCGATCCCAGTTTCCCGCGCGGGATGCCGCGGATCGTGACGACAGCTGATGCCAGATTCTGATGACACCCCACGGTCCGATCCGCCCGAAACCACACCGGCGTCCCCATCCAGCATCATTCGGCTGGACGACGTGCTGAAACGCAGCGGATTGGTCGGCACCGGTGGCGAAGCGAAACAGTTGATCCAATCGGGCGATGTTACGGTCAACGGCGAAGTGGAAACACGTCGACGTAAACAGTTGTCGATCGGTGATGTCATCGAATTCTTTGACCAACGCATTGTCGTCACGCCACTGGAAGACATGTGAACGCCTCGTCTGCATGCCCCCATCTGGGAAACTGTGCCGATTGAGAACGACTTTTCACTCGCGCACCCGGATCGTGGTTTCAGATTTTCGATTGTTAGAAAAGGTAGCCACCCGCGTCGGTCGATTGCTTGAACGTAGGTGATTGGACCCAACCCACCCCTCGAACGGAATCGATGCGGTATGAAAACCCAGTTCTCCGCCAAAGCCGCCGTCTTGACGCAACGATTCGGACGGATCGGATTGACCCGCCGAACAGCGCGTGTCTTGTTGCCGCTGACGCTGATCGTGCTGGGTGCGTCCACCGCGTCGGCGGACTGGCACAGTTTCTGGCACAGTTTCCACATCAAGTATGCCCGCAACCGTGCCTGGCCTGAACCGTTCACGGAAGTCGACGCGGCACAGACGATGGCACCGTTTGAGGTGATGAAACACAACGGTTGGCGGGCCCACAATACGATCGGACACGACCTGTTCCGGCGGGGTGATGGTGCGTTGTTGGCCGCCGGACGCGAACGGATCAAGTGGATCGCCACCCAGGCCCCTGAACAACGCCGCGCGGTGTACGTCTTGCAGGGCGAAAACGATCAAGAAACGCAAGCCCGCGTGACTTCGGTCCACGACATGTTGGAGCGTTTGCACTTCAACGGTGCACCGCCACGAGTCATGGTGACGCACATCGAACCGCCGTCCGCTCCCGGACCTTGGGCGGAAAAGATTCACCGCGAATGGCTCAATCGCTTGCCCGCACCTGTCCTGCCGTCGACGACCGCGGCGGGAACATCGGGCATCACCACGGCCTCCGGTGCAAGTGGTGGTTCATCCGGCCCGTGATCGCGTGACGGATTCAACCAAGACGTCTTGATCTGACGAACATGGCCGCGGCCGCGTTTCCCAAGTTTGGTAACGCGGCCGCGGCCTTTTTTTGGTTTGTGTGAATGTTTCACGCGGTGCGTCCGCCGATGCTGCGTTTCCTCGGCCGGCCCCACCGGGTGACGGCTCGGAACACTCGTGCTGGCGGTGGACGCGCAGGCGGCGTGATCAAACCGCAGGAAATTTCTCACGCGTCTTGGCACAAAGAACCCGTTCAGGCTGAAGAATCATTCTGATTGCGTCGATTCCTACCAACGGTACAAATCGCGCCACGTTATCCAGGATTGGCAGCGTTCGCGGTGACGCGTCGCCCGGGGAATCGAATTCGCATGAAGAAGACTATTGCAACCAAACGCAGCACCGGCGTTCGCCGTGCGTGGCTGGCCTGTCTGTTGGCTTGTGGCACCGTGGCAAGCACCGGGTGTTCGACCGGCGGCATGTCGCTGGCATCGATGAACCCGTTTTCGCGAAAAGACACCACCGGTGCACCGCCGGTCGGATTCGACGGCAGCGAAGCGATTGCCAAGAAAGACGACAAGAACGTCTTTTCGACGGTCAGTTCATCTACACGGGATGCGTTGAGCAAGACCGGACAATCGATCACCGGTGTGTTCACCCGCAAACAGGCCGAAGTCAACGGCGAAAAGATTGCCGAAGACGATCCGCTTAGCCTGACCAACGAGCCGGACGACATCAGTTCGGAAGTCTATGTGGCCAACGGTCAACTTTGGGAATCGACCGGAAATTTCCAGCGGGCGATGGAAGCGTACGACCGAGCCCTGGAAACCGATCCCAAGGATGCGGCGGCTCTGGCCAGCGTTGCCCGACTGCATTTCCGGCAAAACAACCACACCGAAGCGGCCAAACACTTCCATCAAGCGATCCAACAGAACCCCAAGGACGCGGGTCTGTACAACGACTTGGGGCTGACCCTTAGCCGGTTGGGCCAACACGGTCCTGCGGTCCAAACGCTGCAACAAGCTTTGAATTTGGCACCGGGAACGTCGCGATACGTGAACAATCTGGCCAGCGTCCAATTTGAATCGGGCGATGCCGCCGCCGCCATGAAGACGTTGGCGGAGGCCAATCAACCGGCGGTGGCCCACTTCAACATGGCGTACCTGTTCTATCGCAAGGGGCAGGTTCCCCAAGCGACCCAACAGTTGAATCTGGCGCTGAAGTACGAGGCGGATCAGTCGGCCGACCCGTCCACACGCAAGGCCGTCGAGCGTTCCAAGGAAATGCTGGCCCAGATCCAGCGTGGAACAACGCCCGGCAACACCCCCGCACAGCCGGGACAGCCCGGACAGCCGTCTTGGCCGGGAGCCAGCGATCCGGAAACGCGTATTGCCGCGGCACCCACGACGCCAACGGCGAGCGCACCCGCGACAGCTGCCCAGACAGTTTCCGCGCCCAAAACCGACGCGACAGGCCAATTGCCCACGTACCGGATTTCGCCCTACGGCGTGACGACGGTCCCGGCCTCGGCCACCACGCCATCGCCGCAGCCAGCGGCCACCCAGACGGCACCGGCACAAGCGGCACCGGCACAAACGCCGCCAACTCCGGCCGCACCTGCCGCGAACACACAGGCTCAGCCGGCCGCATCGCAACCGTCGCCCGCCACCGGTGGGACCGAAGGCGGATTTGCTTTGCCACCGAGCTGACCGACTGCTGTTGGGTCGGTCCAAATCAGGCTACTCGGTCGCCAGGATTTCGCCCTGGCTGCCCGTCACACGGACGTCAATCTTCGCTTCGGCGGCGACGTCATGGACCAGCGTGACCAGCTTGGCAACGCGGTCACCCAAGTCACTGATCCGCTGCGACGCCTGCTTGACGGTGTCGCGTCGTTGCCGGATCTCCGCCCGCTGGCTGCCCGATAGCGACGACATTTCGATGCGATCAATCTGGGCCAAAAACCGGTCCAGCTGCACCGCTTGGCTGGCCACCGTCGCGGCATAGGCTTCCATCTGGCCGGTGGTCACTTCCAGCCACGGCGTCATCGGCCCCAGCCGGACCGCGTACCGTGTCCGCACGCTCATCTTGCTGCCGGTTCGGACATCCAGCCTGACCGCCAGCACGGGAAAACCGAACCCGGCGGCCGGCAGAACTTCGGCGTCGCTGGGGAACAAAGCCACCACACCGCGGCAGCGGCGGGGCGACGCGTCCGCGATGGGCATCACCCAATGCGGGTTGACCGAATCGGGGGTTCGCACTTGGATTTCCAGCGTGGTTTCACGATCCAGATCCGCGGTGGAAATGGCAAAGGCATGCGTTTGGTCGGTCGAATCCAGCACGACGGCGATCGGATCGACGGGTTCGGCATCGCCCCCGGTCGCGGCGACGGGCGGATCGTCTGGCATATCATCGCCGCCGTCGACACCGGATTCTTCATCCCAGTCCGGCGGCAATGCCGTGGGATCGGCGACCGAATCCCCCATCGCTTGCCCCAAGTTTCCCGGATCGGGCAACGCGTCGCCGCTGGACGACAGGTTGGGACCGGTCAACAGTGGATCGTTCAGCCCCATCGTGTCAGCCGGATCCGGCGTTTCTGCGGTGGCGTCGCCTTCGGTCGCTGGCGTGGAGCTCAATACGGGCGGCGTTAGATCCAATCCCGGAATCGGGCCGCCGGCCAACAATTGCCCGGTCAAGTCGTCATCGTCAACGGGCAAGTCGGCCGAGTCCAAGGTTCGTGGGACGGCCGCAGGTTCGTCAAAGGATTCCACCAGCTCCATCGATTCCTGCGGGGCCGGCCCAGGGTCGGTCGAATCGATCGCGTCGGTCGAAACCCGGGCATCGGCCGGTTGCGTTTGGGAATCCGACGCTGGCGATGCGGGTCGTGTGGCGACGTAGCCGACACCGGCGATCACCAGCGTCGCCGCCGCAGCAGCCCCCCACATCCCGGCGGACGATTTTCGCCGTCGTCCAGGCGAATCACCGTCCGTGACATCGGCCGTCGGGGTCGTATCGTCGCCGGACTCCGTGACCGTCCAGGGCAGGGCGTTGTCGGTACCGGACGGAGCTTCGTCACTGGCATCCGACGCGTCGTCGTCAGGCTGAAAAGCATCGCCAGCCGTCTTGGTGTCTGACGACGAGCGCTCCGCCGATCCGGCCGTCGAGATCGATTTCGCATGCACCGCCGAGTCCGCCACGCCCAAAGAATCGGCGAGTTGTCGCAACCACAATTCGGAATCCGCGGCATCCCGCGGACGCTGTGAGTCCGTCGGACCATCCGGGGCGGCTGAGCCATGCAGCCGGCCGTCGCGTCCGATCGCCAAGTGGTCCCAAGCTTCTTTACCCGGCGGATGAATCGTGAAAACGGGGTCCGATCGGTCGCGATCGGCCAGATCGCATACCCACCGCTGAGCGACCGCTGCCGGCGGCGGCCCGAGCCGATCGATGGTCTGACGCAGAGTTTCGCGGGCACCGTTTTTTGCGGGGCGGAGCGGATCTGAACGGGTCATCAAGCAGCTTGTTTCCAGGCGGTATTTCAGACGAGCCGCACTTCGCCCCGGCGGCAGGCGGTAACGATTTTAACGGCGGGCGACAAGAGCGATTGGCAGGACCGGAAAACTTTTCCCACCCGGATCTCGCGGAATAACCGAATCTCGGGGTCAGTTCGTGCCGATAAGTCCGCCTGAAGCGATTATTCGGCAACCGCCGCGACGTGCACCCACAGGACGTGGGTCTGTGCCCGGCGTCCCTGTCGTCAGTCGTATGGAAAAGCCTTCCGGATTTCGGGGGCTTCGCCAAGGGGGGGAAACATTCGTGACGACCTGTGTCACGTGAGCATCGCTGAACGGATTCGGCGACGCCCGCGTGGCCGGTGCATGCTGCGACGTGATTCTCTGCTGGGCGAAGACGTGACCGGGCGCACATTTGTGGCGGCGGTGGCCGCGGAGACGTTTGCGATGCAACGAATGACTCAACAGAAACGATTAAACAGAGTGGCGAAGCCGAAACGGATTCGTCGTTGGTTGGGCGGCGGGATCATGGCGGTCATCGCCGTGGCTTGCTTTAGCACCGCAACGGCGTCACATCCGTCCGACCCGTCATCCGAAGTGGACTTCTTGGGCAGCGGATTCGCCAGCCCGGCCGGCTTGATGATGGCCCCTGGTGCTCCCAGCGGTGTCATGACGGCGGGAGGCATGCAACCGATGGGCCCAGCGGGTGTCCGCCAAGTCGGACTGCTGCAGGGCGGCCCCGGCTGGTTGAACTCCGGCTGCGATTCCTGTGATTCCATGGGATGCCAAAGCTGTGCCGGCGGCCCGATGATGGGCTGTGGCATGTGCGGCGGCGGCGGTTGCGGTGCCTGTGGCGGCGGCATGGGGTGTGGCCCCATGGGTTGCGGCCCGATGGGCGGCGGCTGTGGCATGTGCGGCGGTGCGGGCTGTGGTGCCTGCGGCGGCGGGGCATGCGGACCGGGCGGCTTGATGGGCAATATCCCCCGCTGCAACACCAGCACTTGGGACGCCCTTCGGTACCACTTGGGAACATTCAATCCGGCCGCGGTCGTGGCTTGGATGGCGCCCTACACCGACGGCGGTTGCTGTTCACAACGCTGGTACGACGTGTCGGTCGAAGCCCTGTTCTTGGGACGCAACACCAGCGGGCTTGGCAACGGCGGCGTGATCACGCGGCAAGGTGCCGGCCTGGGCGGACCCGCCGTATTGACCACCGACGACCTGGATGGTGGCGACCTGGAAGCCGGCATTCGCATCAGCGGTGCCTGGATCTTTGGTCCCGGCGGTAACCTGGAACTGACCTACATGGGCGGCCAAGAATGGGGCAGCTACGCACAGGTCAACGGGACCGACTTGTACAGCTACATCACCGATTTCGGCACCGACCCGCCGGGCGGTCTGGACGATGTCGACCGATCGACCATGCAGGCGGCTTCGTCGTGGGGCGATTTCCACAGCGGTGAATTCAACTACCGTCGTCGCACCGTCGGACCCTACTGTCGCTTCCAAGGATCGTGGCTGTTCGGGCTTCGCTACCTGCGATACGACAACGGTCTGGGCATCAACACGCTGAACGCGACCGCGTCGCCCAACGACTTCTTCAACGGCAGCGACGCCGTGAAGAACAACCTGTTCGGAGCTCAAATCGGCGGCGACCTGTGGTGGATGGTCATGCCGGGCATCAGCCTGGGCATCGAAAACAAGTTTGCCTGGATGAAGAACGACATCGATTCGCAACTGACTGTCAGCTCCAATTCGCTGAACAACGGTGGTGCGGGCACCCAATCGTTCGCTCGCAGCGTCGACAAGGGCACCCTGGCGTACGAATTCCAGACCAAGTTGGTCTATCGATTCAGCCACAGTTGGTCCTTCCGGTCGGCTTACTACTTGATCGCGATCGATGACGTCGGCCGGGCATCGCTGGACGGCGACTACCTGCAGAACTTCGCCGTCACGCCCATCGCCAGCGGCGTGGACCCCGGCGTGGATATCGGTTCGGTGGTCGTCCAGGGCTTCTCGTTCGGTACCGAATACATCTGGTAGCAACGGGAATCCGCCCGACGCTCCCCGACGTCGGCGAACCGCCAACACCAATCGACGACGCGGCCGCGGGTTTTCCCGTCGCCGCGTCTTTTTTATTGCCACGACGCGTTGCCGCAGCGGATTAGACTGGCCCCTGCAATCGTCAGTGCCGCGGCATGTCCTGCAGCGTCTGGCCCAAAGATGCCCCAGGACGGGGAGCATTCCCGCACCCCGATCCACCGGGTCCGAACCCCGGCGGGGGTGTAGGTTGTGACGAATTCACCGATTTAGCGGTGGATCGGGGAACTTTGGCCGGCCGACTACGTCGGACTTCAGGCTGTTCGTTGACACTAATACGGGTGCAACTAGAATCGCCCTTACCGCTTTTCTATCCACTGCATCTACCCCAAAGTGCCACAGTCGCTCAGTGATTCAATGTCACTGGTCACTCTGTTTCCCTTACCGGGACTGATCGACGCCGCACTCCGGGCCTATCCCCCTTCCACACAATCGCGACCCGATCGGCAAATCCGGTTCACCGGCCCCCACGAAGCCGCCGTTGAATCCGATCTTTGCCGTGACGCTTGGTAGAGACCCTCGATGATCAAACGAAGTGATTCGAAAATGCTGTCCGACAACACTTCTCGGCGAATCAATAAGAAGCGTCGCCGGGCCAAGGCGACCGGCAGCCAAGCGTCGGTGCGATCACGACGATTGTTAATGGAAGGATTGGAACAACGTCAACTTTTGGCGGCGGAAGTCGTCGACATCCCGACGGTCGACCCGGCCTTGTTCGCGCCGCAAACGCCGATGAACGTTGGGACGGTTCCCGCCTTTACGGTGAACGAACCGGAACACCTGGGCGGTGCATCGAACGACTCCTTCGCCAGTGCGACCTTGCTGCCATTGGGCACGCTTCCCGGACAAGAACCGGTGATCGATGTCCAAGGATCCTTGCCGGTTTCGGCGACGGTCCAGGGCAACACGACCACGGACATCGATTTCTACGCGGTTGACTTGCGTGCCGGTGACATTTTGGACATCAGCGTCCTGGGTGCCGCGGGCCGTTTCAACGTGTTCTATGACAACGGCGCCCTTTGGTTCGGATCCACCACCCAGCGTTTGGGCGGCCCGGACAATTCACCGCTGATGACCCAGGGCAATGCGGTCGCCGCACAAGTGGTGCCAGAAGACGGACGTTATTACATCCAAATTTCGCCGTCCAGCACGATGTCGTCATACGATGCAGGACTGCGTGTCCACCGGCCGATCTCCGAAAGCCTGCCGGTCGGTGCTCAGCAAATTCTGTATCTTGACTTTAACGGTGGCTACTTCCCCGGCACCATGTTCGGGCTAGGCACGCCCAACTTGATTGATCTGCCGGGCCTGCCCGAATCCGCCCCGCTGTTGAACATTGACATCCGTGACATCGATTCGCAAAACGAGTTGATCGATGGTGTTTTGGCGGAAGTCGAACGCGGCCTGGGCACGATCGCGACCAACGGAGGCAACGGCGACTTCAACGAAACCGGCGTTCCGGGCCAATATGCCGTCACCGTCTTGAACAGTCGTGACCACGCCGACCCCGGCTTTGACAACCCGTTGGTGACTCGAATCATCGTGGGTGGTGATTCGACCAGCAGCGGTTTTGCCACCATCGGTCTGGCCCAGTACGCCGATGTCGGCAACTTCGATCTCAGCGACACCGGCTTTGTCTTGCTGGACCAAATCTACGCCGCCGCAACGGCCTTTACGGTGGCCCCGACGGCCAGCGAATTGGACGTGGTCGCTCAGTATCTTGGGTTTGTGGTCACGCACGAAGCAGGCCACCTGTTCGGGTTGGAACACACCAACGGTGACAACCTGATCGGAAGCATCTCGGATGAAGGCCCCGGATCCTTCAGTGCCGAAGTCGCCACCGGTGTCGGACCGGACCAAATTTACGGCACCATCGACGACACCACGTTCGGCTTTGTCACCGACCAATTCAGCACCACCGAAGGCATCCTGATCGGTTATCAGCGTTCGGCCGAAGCGTTGGCCCACACTGTGGTCACCGGCACCCAAGGTGGAAGCATCACCGGCACGGTTTATAACGATCAGAACCGCAACGGTTCGCTGAACAATGAACCGGGCATCGGCGGCGTGCCGGTCTTCGCCGACATCGATGGTGACGGCGAACGTGATGAACTGGAACCGTTGACGGTCACCGCCGCCGACGGGACCTACAGTCTGTTTGTGTCCCCCGGCACATACAACGTCACGGCACTGATCCCCGACACCCTGGCTCCGATCTCCTCCCCCGCACAGTCGATCAGCGTTTCGCTGAACCAGTCGGTTGGTGGCGTGAACTTTGGCGCCGTTCCGGTGGGCGAATCGTTCACCGGCCGCGTGTTCTATGACGACAACGGAAACGGCCAACTGGACGACGGCGAACGAGCTTTCCCCGGTGTCTATGTCTATGCCGACTTGGACGGCGATGACCGTCCCGACCTTGGCGAACCACACGCCAAGAGCGGCGCCGACGGGACTTACACGCTGAACTTCCCCGCCGCGGGCACCTACACCGTCCGTGCCGTTGCCGAACCCGGTTTGGAATTGACCTACCCGGCCGACGGCGAACACGAAGTCACCTTCAACGGCTTGGTGACCAACGGAAGCAATTTCGATTTCGGTTACCGTCAATCGCTTGACTACAGCGACGCGGCTGCCAGCTACGGCACCGCCGCCCACGGCTTGATCAGCGGAATGAACTTGGGCGACTTGGTCGACCGCGACTTCAGCGTCTTCCAAACCGCACTGGCCAACGGCGACGACTTGGACGGCGCCGATGACGAAGACGGCGTGACGCTGAACGGACCGATCAGCCCGGGCAACCAGGCATCGATCACCGTCGACGTGACCAACACCACCGGACTAGCCGGCTATCTGCATGCTTGGGTCGACCTGAACCAAGACGGCGATTTCGCCGATGCCAATGAAAAGATCGTCAATGGGGTGCAACTGGCCGACGGTGCCCACACGCTGACCTTTGACGTGCCCAGCAGCATCGCCGTTGGCAGCACCACGGCACGGTTCCGCTACGCGACCGAACCCACCTTGGGACCGACCGGAACCTCGGCCGGCGGTGAAGTCGAAGACTACGTCTTTGACGTGATCCAAACCAGCGGCGTTGCCGTCGATGACGCGTTCAACGTGCCTCGTAACAGCAACGCGTTCCCGCTGGACGTGCTGGCCAACGATTTCCAAACTGCCAGCAACCCGCTGCAGATCGTCAACATCAACACCGCCGGTACGCAGGGTACGGTGGTGGTCGCCGGCGACGGCCAATCCATCTTCTACAGCCCTCAAAACGGATTCCTGGGCCAAGAAGAATTCACCTACACGGTGCGTGACAGCTTCGGCAATATGGAGACCGCCAATGTCACCGTGAACGTGACCTTCCAGTCGGACGTTCCGATCGCCGTCGATGACACGTTCGAAGTCCCACAAAACAGCAGCGACCGCCCGTTGAACGTCCTGGCCAACGACTTGGCTAGCACCGCCGGCGGTCTGACGATCACCGGCGTCACCCCCGGTTCGGCCGGCGGTATCGTTTCGATCATCAGCGGCGGCCTGTCGATTCGATACACCCCGCAGCCTGGTTTTGCGGGCACCGAAGAGTTCACCTACACGGTGCAAGACCCCGCGGGCAACCTGTCGTCCGCCACGGTGACCGTCAACAGCATGCCGGGTGCCCTGAACGACGATGTGGTCGACTTCACCTTGGTCACCTCCGGCTTGAACGGTGATCCGATCACCGACATCCAGGTCGGCGAAGAATTCAACCTGACCGTCTTTGTCGAAGATCTGACCAACCCGGTCGCGGGCGATCCCGAAGGTTTGGCTTCGGCATTCTTGGACGTGCTTTACAACGATCAACTGGTTTCGGTGATCGAAGAAGCCGGCATCATTTATGGTCGTCCGATCTTCAGCAATCCCAATGGCACCGGATCGTTCACCCAAGGTGATTTTGATACGCCTGGATTGATGAACGAAATTGGCGCGGTTCAAACCGATCTAAACCTGCAGACACACGACGAAGCCGTCCCGCTGTTCACCGTGCGTTTGAAAGCCGTCGCGCCCGGCGTGGCCGACTTTGTGGCGAACCCCGCCGATGAACTGACAAGCGAAACGGTGTTGGTGTTCAGCGACACGGCCGTTCCGGTTCGCCAACAACGTCTGGGATCGACCAGCCTGAACATCGTCAGCGACGGTCAGCCATTTGCGACCGCGGTGGACGATGCCTTCCTTGCCCAGTTGAACGACCAAGGCGGTATCCAGATCGCCAAGGACAGTATCGGGGCGGACATCGTTGCCGGTGCGACCAACCGCTTGAATGTCTTGGCCAACGACAGTTTCGGATCGACGGATTCGCTTCAAGAGTTGACCATCGAAGCGGCCCCGGGACAGGGCATCGTCAGCATCAATGACAACGGCACGCCGGACGACCTGACCGACGACTACATCCTTTACACCTCCAACACGAACGCATCCGGCTTCGATTCATTCGTCTACGGATTTGTCGCCGGCGACGGCGTCCGCAGCACCGCACGTGTCGACCTGACGGTCGGAACGATCAATGCGAACGACCTGTTGGTCGGTGTCGATCTGGCGATCGTGGATATCGACGGCAACCCGATTGCATCGGACGAATCGGTCGAGGTTGGCGACGTGTTCGGCGTCCAAATTGACGTCGATGACTTGCGATCTGCCTTGGATTCGACGTTCGTCTTTTCCGCCTACACCGATTTGCTGTACAGCCAACAGCTTGTCACGCCGGCAACGGACCCCGCTGACTTTGCCGGTCAGACGGACATCGATTTCCGACTGGGCTTTGCGGTCCGCTATGGCGATGAAGACGGTAACCCGTCGACCGGATTCAGCAGCACCGCGGCGACCGGCTTTATCGATCGCCCGGGCGTGATCGATGAGTTCGGCACCAGCGACCAAGACAACAATCCGTCGCCCAGCAGCTTCACCGATCCGCGTCGTCTGGCCACGCTGTTCTTCGAAGCCACCGCTGATGGCACGGCAACCTTCACCAGTTCGCCTGCCGATTCGTTCCCCTTCAGCGACACGCTGTTGTTCCGACGCGATAATCCGGTTCCGACGACTCAGATCGCATTTGATTCGACTTCGATCACGATTGGCGGAGGCGAAGGCGAATCGCCTCGCCAGAACTCGACGATGCCTGTCGATGTCAATGATGACGGCTATGTGACCGCGATCGACGCCTTGTTGGTGATCAACGAAATCAGTCGCGGTTCATCCAGTGCCGAAGGCGAATCGGCCGGTTTGGCCAGTCGCTACTTCACGGACGTGACCGGCGACAATCGCATCACCGCTTTGGATGCCCTGCGAGTCATCAACCACCTGAATCGCACACCGCAAGGTGGTTCTGCCGAAGGTGAAGCCGCTCCGCTGACCACTTCGGTCGTCACGCCGGCATCGGAATCCGACAACGACGCGGTCTTCAGTGAACTGGGTGGATCGACTCGCGTGGTCGGTGGCGGCGAAGCCAACGATAACCCGGTTGCCGTCCCGCAACTGACGTCCGACAACGCTTCGGATGGTGATGACGACGATGATTTGATTAGCGTCTTGGCGAACGACTTGGGCCAGTTCTGATTCGCTGAAACATTGGGCCGGCATCGCCCGCCGGCCCATCTATCTCAGGTGCTTCCACAAGTCACGCGCGGCTTGAACGTCATCGGCGTTCGGCCGCGTTTTTGCATACGCCAGTCGGTTGTAGGCATCGACGATTCGGCCGAACGGTCCGACCAAGGGTGCTAGTCTTGCGTCCCGGGATGCTTGTTGCCGCAATCGATGTGCAAATTCGCTGGGCGTTTCGTCATCACGCCGGGGAGTGACGTTTTCACGCATCCATGCATCGGCCGCGCCGAACGTGGTGGCAATGATTCGCGCGGCATCATTGTCGCGGCCCAGAGGATTGCGAAACTCTGAAAATCGACGCGGCGGTTCGAGTGAAGCCATGGGGTCGTCGATCAGCAATTGCTCCAACGCATCGGGTGCGTCCGATCGGCCAGCAAACAGGGACGTCAACCAAGCCCAAAAGCGACGCCCATGCCGCAGCAGATAGAAGCCGACAAAGGCCAACAGCGCTAGCGGTAGCAACCATCGTACGGCGTCCAACAGTCCGCGCACCATTGAAGTGACGCCGCCAAACGACTGGCTGGATCCGCTTTGGCCGGACGAAGACGATTCGCTCGAATCACTCGCCTCCCGCTGATTTGCATCTGCCTCCCCCGACTCTTCGCCACCTGATTCTTCGCCACCTGATTCTTCGCCACCTGATTCTTCGCCACCTGATTCTTCGCCACCTGATTCTTCGCCACCTGATTCTTCGCCACCTGATTCTTCGCCACCCGATTCTTCGCCACCCGATTCCCCGTCACCCGATTCCCCGTCACCCGATTCCCCGTCACCCGATTCCCCGTCACCCGATTCCCCGTCACCCGATTCCCCGTCACCCGATTCCCCGTCACCGACCTTTCCCGCCGGCGCTCCTTTCTCCGGCCGCTGGCCGCCCACTTCCTTTTCCGGATCTTGATCTTGGGATGTCGATGCGTTGCCTTCGGTTGATTTCTTCGCGGCTTCCTTTCCCCAGCCGAACCGACTGGCGGCGAAGTCTTTTGCTTCGGCAAGCGAGATGGGCGGTTCGCCTCCCGTGATGATTCGCCCCGGCGTGGGCAACAGGAACGCGGTGGCCACGATCGCGGCCACCAGCAAAGCACCGCCGCCAAGCCACCCGACCGTGACATCGACCGGCATGTCCACCCCGCGTTGTCGCAGGTAACGCCGTAATCCCAAGAAGCTGGTCGTCATCAGTAGAGCCAACGCGGCAAACAGATAGACCCCCAGGAATGTCTGCGCCGATGCGGAGGCTTGCGGATCCGAAATCCACACTTGGCCCAACCCGAATAACGGCAACGCGGCCAGGGCCAAGTACATGACGGTCCGCCCGGGTTGGTAAGCCCGTCGTCGCTTTCGTTGACTCGGTTGGGGTGCGGCAGAAGGTTCTGAATCTTTCTTTCTTGAATCACTTCCCTGGAAAAACAGTCGCCCGCTATCGATCAGCCCCTCGCCACTGCTGTCTTTGGATTCGTCGATCAGGGTGCAATCGAAGACAATGCGGTCGCTGAGATAGACGATCAGCGCGACCAGAATAAAACCGACCGCGATGGATCCGACGAACTGCGAAAGCACAACAACGCCGGCGGCCGATAACGCCAACATGTAGCCCATCGCGTACTTGCGGTCTTGCTCGATCGCCAACCGCGCGACCGCGACCGATCCCATCGTAAAGAACAGAACGACCCACTGGACCCGTCCGGAATAGCCGCCGCGGTACAACAGCGTGCACACGAACAGTGTCAGCGCGCTGATCATCAAGAAGATCAGCACCGGAGCGACGGCAATCGCCGCGTAATCGGCTGCCGTTTTGGACCGCTTGATCAATAGACTCGGTTCCCGCCGCAAATTCACCGGATCAAATCTGCGGCGATGGCATCAAACGGGGGTTCAGCCCATCAGTTCGATCGTTCGGCACCGTCCGCAGGCCCCGCCTGACAACCAAGGGGGCAACACCAAATCTTACTGCGGACGAACCTTTGGCGGGACGATGCCCGATCCAGAATCGGCACCGAAGAACTTCCGTGGTGGCTGTCGGCGTTTGCCAGATTCGCACCGCGGAAGTCGCGAGAAAAAGAGTCGACCGTTTAGTTCAGCGATGCATCGGGGTGATGTTTCCGCCAGCGGATCAAAGCCGGCTTGATGCTGGACATCGGGACCCACTTTTCGCGAGTCTTACAACTCCGCAACATCGTCGACGGCAAAATCTTTCCGGCATCGATTCGGTGCAACAGATCCGACTCCGAAATCGGGCCGACTGTCTTGGCCGTGCGGAACCAACGAGGCTTCATGTAGAACCATTGAGCACTCATCGCAAATCACCCTGTGCTAGATAGACGATTCTCTCTTCTTTCGCGGCAATCAAAATCCCGGCGATCGTCGCCGAACCGAGCGTTGATTGGCCCTGATCCTTCTATCGGTCATTAACACCGAACTAGACCGCCTAGTTCCGGCGTTAACGCGGTAAAACACATCCCTAGCGAAAGTATGAAGTCGAAGAGAACCTTCAGTGTTTGCATTGCGGATTCAGCTTGAAGAAAAGCGACAAAGGACCGCACCTCCACAGGACCAAGGCGTCCCCACCTCAACTGTGATCACCAACGTCCGGTGTTGCGATCCGCGTGGATGATCCGCTGTGCTTCTTCGCTGATCCCGTACCCCAAGTTGGGTTGGTTCAGTTCAATGAACACCGTGTATTTCTGGTGCACCGCGTCGGAATAAACGACAGGGGCGTGAGTGAGCCGCAAGAACTGAACCGGCATGCCGTTCCAGCGTTTGGTGTACACACCGGCTTCCAAAGTCGGTTCAGGCTTCAAGCCATAGAACTGAGTCATCGCTTGGATCAACCGAGAAGGATCGCCGGTGAACCCGTGCAACTGGATGCGTTGAAGCACGCCACCGTGATCGAAGTAATAGGTCAGTGTTCCGGCCAGATCACTTGCCTGGGTTCCAGTCACGATTGGAACACGAAGGCCTTCCAATCGCGTGTCGGCCAAGACCGTGCTGACACGAGCGAAACGCTCGATCACCCACCGATCATTGATGTCGAACCGCAGCACTTCACGCAGATCAGGGATCTGACCGCCCACCAGCGAATTGTCGTCTTCCAAGGCGGGCAATGATCCGCCAAGCTTGCGAGTCAAATCCGCTTCATAGCGATATCGCTGTGGATCTTGCGCCCGCAACGCTTCGACCTCATGATGGGAATGGATCGCGTATTCGTCCGAAAAGTTGACCGTCGAACCGTCCGTCGAAACCATTTGCACGACGGCATCGGAGGCACCGCGACCAAGGTCGGTTTCGGTCACCACGTAGGGTGTTCCGGCGGCGGTGATGATAAGAGCTGCTAGCCTGGTGCGTTTGAACATGACGATGTCGTTGCAACGAACGAAGTAGGTTGGGGGAGAGGAGACGACGGCACGGGCGTCCGTGGACGATGCATCATCCACAGCCGAACGGGCGCTGCGGGTCATCGAATTGTTTCGGCAGCAAAGACGCGGCGACTGTGAATCATGTCACCCACCTTGCGTGACCGATGCGTTTGCGACCACCGTTACGACCCGAACAACATGATTTCCGAACAAGCTCACCAAGCGTTGGCCGCCCTTTGTAAGCAGCACCCCGACGGGAATATCCCGGCCTCCGGTGCATTGATTCGTCAACTGAAGCAACAGCTCGGTGGCGACGCGGTTCACCAATGTGTCGCCGTTGCCATGCTGCAACCGAAAGCCAGACGCAAGTTCGGCGATGGCATTTGGTGGGCCACCGAAAGGTCGTTGCAACAGGCGACTCCATCGCAAGTTGCAAAAATCAAATCGAATTGGCTGCTTGATTCAGCCGGCCCGGAATGCCGAATCGTCGATGCCTGCTGTGGCATGGGGGGCGATACACTGGAATTGGCTCGTGCCGCAAAGGACGGTCAATGGATGTCACCTATCCTGGCGGTCGATCAGGACGAAACCCTGCTGCACATGCTGGAACAAAACGCCGCGCAATCGGGACTGTCGGACTGGGTCTGCCCGCTGCGACAAGACGTGCAATCGGTTCCGCTGGACGATCGCTGCGTTCTGCATATCGATCCGGATCGTCGATCCACGCCGGGTGGACGCACGGTTCATCCGGACGCTTATTCGCCGCGTTGGGACGAATTCGTGCCGATCGCCGTGCAAGCTCGATCGGCCGCAATCAAGTTTGCTCCCGCCGCACGATTGCAGCCTTTGATCGACGAGACCGAATCACTGCAACAGTGCCCGATGCACCGCAGCTGGTTCTCCTGGCGTGGCGACGTCCGGGAGCAAACGCTGTGGATTGGGTCCGTGGTCCAGACGGCGGGCTTGGCCGAATCATCCGTTTCGGCGGTGGTCGTGCGTGGCGACGGCAGCTTGCGCCACTTCGCACCCAGCGAATCCGAATCGGTGGACGAAAACGCGGTCCCAATCATTGCATCGATTGGCGAGGGCGATTGGATGGTCGATCCCGATTCCGCAATACGGGCGGCCGGGTTGACCACCGCGTTTGCACATCGAATCGGTGCCGGGCTGTTGCACCGGGCCAGCGGGTTTCTGTGTGTTCAAGACGCGGCACGGGACATCGCTGGCGATCTAGCCGGATTTGCGATTCATGGACGTGTGATCTGGGCGGGAACCGCCGACGATCGCAAGTTGCGCAAGCTGTTGCGACAAAACGATTGGTTCCCGCAAACGATCAAGGTTCGCGGCACCGATCACAATCCATCGTCATTGCAAAAGCGTTATCGCGAATGTGGCCAAACGCCGATCACGTTATGGATTGGCCGCCAAGGCAAGCGGGTTTTCGCCGCTGCAACCGAAGTTTTGCGATGATCATCCGGCACAATCGATACAGCCGATAAGCTTCGCGTGGTCACGTTGCTTTTTGGCATCATCCGACGTTGCGTTTTCGCATCATCGTCACCAACGGCGTGGTAGGTTTCGACGGCCGAACTCTGTTCGTCCCGAAAGCTTTACCCGATCGACAGGAATGTCCAAGCGCCGAAGTGATGAACGTGTCCATTGCAATCACCGCCGATACCCCGGAATCATCGTCGCTGCGACGACGAGGGCTCCGGTGCATCGCCGTGTTGGTGCCGCTTCTGGTGGTCGCCACGCTGGGAGGATGCAGCCGTCTTCGATTGCCGGCGGTGGATCCGACCGGCAGTTGCCTGTTCCAACCACTGCCCACCACGACATCTTTGGCCTTGCCCTGCACCAATGGCGAGGGCTGTCAGTGCATGCGTTGCATAACGGGCATCGGAGACTGCTTGGGAAATTGCCCGCTATTCCAAACGCCCAATCCGGCTTTTGAAACTCCGGTCGATCCGCCCGATTGCTTGGAACCCGCACCGGCCGGTGTGGCGGCAAGCGACGAACCCTGCGTTCCCGGCCCCGGGTGCAGCGGATCCTGCGCCACCGGACCGCCGGCGGTTCTGTTGGGTGCCGAAATCGATTCCGATCCGGCAACCTTGCCCCAGCGTGGACAGCGCGGCTGCATTTTGCTGACACCCCAAAAGATCATCGCACCGGTCGGTGGTGAGGTGATTCTGATGTCCGGCATTTGTGGTACCGATGGCTACCTGCAAATGGGCCAGCCTTTGGAATGGATGCTGTCACCTGAAAGCGTCGGACAATTCATCGACGTCGGTGATGATGATCCAGGCTTGCTGCACAAATTGGCCGGCATCAAGACATCTGAAAAGAAAGATCCGGGCTTTGCTCGTGGTGTGACCAGCACCAAGGCTGCCTTGATCACCCGCGGCAATCTGGATCCGCGTGACGATGTGAAGTTGGAAAAGGGTCAAACCTGGCTTTCGATCAACAGCCCGACCGAAGGCGTCAGCCGCGTTACGGTGCTGGCCCCGGAAAGCGATTGCTGGGACCAACGCAAAGCGACCGCAACGATCTACTGGATCGATGCCGTCGTTCAATTCCCGGCAACGCAAATCGTCCCCGCGGGAAGCCCTGTTTCGCTGACCACGCGTGTGATGCGAAGCGAAAACAATATTCCCGCCAAAGGTTGGCGTGTTCGCTATCAGCTTCGTCAAGGCGACCTGGCACGTTTCGGTGGCACCGAAGGTTCCGACGTCGTGGAAGTCGAAGTCGACGAAAACGGCAACGCGACCGCCGAACTGCTGCCGATCGAAGGCACCTCCGGCACCGCCGATATCGACATCAGCGTCATCCGGCCCGGCGGGCAAACCGACAACATGCCGACACTGACCCTGCGTCGCGGACAAACACGCGTGACGTGGAGTTCCCCGCAACTGCGCGTCGAAGCGTTCGGCCCCGAAGTCGCCGGTTATGAGCAACCGTACGTGGTCAAGGCGATCGTGTCGAATCCTGGTGACCAACCGGTGACCGACGTGCAGATCACGCTGAATAAACCCGACGGCGTCGTATTGGGCACCCAAGACCAGTTCGCCGTGGTCACGCCGGGCCAAATCGTCTGGAACGTGCCTCGGATCGAACCCCAGACCGAGCTGGAAATCCTGGCGGATGTGACCGCACGCAACAGCAACATCCTGACCTTCGTCGCTCGTGGCGAACCCGGTTTGGCCTCCCAAGCCGCCGTGCGGACCAACGTTTACCAGCCATCGCTAAGCATCGAAGTTCGGCCGCGACAGGACCGCGTGGAAGTCGGCAAGACCGCGGTGTTTGATGTCCTGGTTCGTAACACCGGCGACCGTCCACTTAGCAATGTCTTGCTGCGTGCCGAAGGCGACCAGGCCATGACTCACCTGCAAACCCAAGAACGTGTGGGTGAAAGTCCACGTGAAGAAGGACCGCTGCAGGCGGGCGGCACATGGGAAAGCATGGTCGAATACGTGCCGTCCGAGCCCGGGCAACGATGCATCACGGTTCAGGTTACCGCCGACGGCGGGCAACGTGACGTCGCGGAATCATGCATCATCGCGATCAATCCGGTTCCGCCGACGCCCGCAATGTCGGTCACCCTGGAATCCAACGAATCGTTCACCGTCGGCGAAACGCGATTCTTTAACGGGCGTGTGACCAACACCGGTCAAGTTCCGCTGGAAGACGTCCGTGCCGTGATGGTGTTTGACCCGCAATTGCAATTGCAACAAGCAACGCGTGGTGCCGATCAGTCTCGCTTGGGCGAATATCTGGTTTCATGGGCGATCGGCCGCATGGAACCGGGCCAGTCCGTATTGCTGCAAGGTCAATTCCTGGTGATCGCACCATCGGATCGATGCCAAGTCATCTTCACCGCGGAATCCGACCAGGGGGCTCGTGGCGAAGACAGCCGGATCGTCCGCATCGCTGCCGGAGCCAACGCCGGTCCACCGGAATCACCATCGGATCGCCCGGGTTTGCCGCCCACCGTTCCAAATACGAATCCACCCGCGGCCGGCAATCCGCAGGCCGGCGGCCCGCTTCAGCTGAACGTTCAACAACGTGAAATCAGCCCCCGGGCCAATCTGCCGATTCCCTACACGGTCACCATCACCAACAACACCACCGCCGTCGAAAGCGACGTGACTCTGGACATCATCGTCCCCGCAGGGGTTCGGGTTGAAAGCATCTATCCGACGCAAAATCCATCGGCCAATCAGTTCACCCGTTTCGGCGATCGCGTTTCGCCCGAACCGATCCGCAGCTTGTTGGCGGGTGAATCGTTGCAGTACCAGCTGACGGTGACCAGCACGATCCCGCAGGACTTTCAACTGGTCGTCGAAGCCACCAGCAACCGACCTTCGGCCGCCACCCGCGCCGTCGCGCAGACTCGCGTCACCCAGTAGCCCTTGAGCTCCGGTGCAATGCGATGCAACGAAAAATGCGTCTCATGATTTCACTGATTTGATCGACGACAAGCCGCCATCGACGGCAATCTCTTGTCCGGTGATCCAAGTCTGGTCGGGATGCAATAGCCAGACAATCAACGACGCGATGTCCGTCGCCGCGCCCAAGCGGCCCAGCGGATGCATCGCCAGACTGGCCGCTGCGGCGCGTTCGTTGCCCCAGACTTTTTCGCTGACCGGCGTTTGGACCAGACCGGGTGACACGGTGTTGATACGAATTCCCGCGCCGGCGTAGGTCGCCGCGGCGGATCTTGCCAATGCAGCGACACCTGCTTTGGCCGCCGCAATTGCTTCGTGATTGGCCAAACCAATGTCGGCCGCGGCGCTGCCCATCAGCACCACCGATCCACCACCACCACGACGCAAAATCGGTGCAACCGCTTTGATCAGCCCAAAGGCGGTGGTCACATTTTGGGCGATCGTTTCCTGATATTCGTCGAAACCCGTGATGTGTGCGGGTTTCAGCAACACCGATCCGGCCAGATTCACCGCCCCGTGTAGTCCGCCGTGGGTTTCCACACATTCCTGTGCCGCTTGGGCCAACGCATCCCAATCTTGGGCGTCGGCGACTCTGTGCGGTTGTCCCAGTTCCGTCGCCAAAGCCTGAAGAGGTCCGCTCGTCCGACCGACCAACATCAATCGGTGACCCTGAGCCACCAAACGACGACAAACCTCGGTACCGATGCCACCGGCGGCACCGACGACAAGCTGAACGGGAGACGATTCCATGGGAATTGGTTTCTGGGGCGAAGGGAAGCCGTTGAAAAGACAAACGTTGCACAGGACAGATTGGCTGCCCAATTACCGTACCGGGTGGGCAATCGCCGGCCCCAAATCCACTGCATGCCGACATGGTCGCGTTTGCGATCGCTGTCCATCCCCCCCCTGCCATTGGTCGCATCTCCGGATGTAACGCTTGGTCGCATTGAAGCTTTCGATCCAACTGGCGCGCTCATTCGCACGACAACGTTCGTTTGCAGCAAGCCAATCATGCCTGTGAAGCCAATGGTATCCGGCGCACCAGTTACACCTCGTACAAGGGCGAAACCGGGAATCGTCGTTTTTCGCTGGGCGTCGGTCCGATGCATGTAGGGAAGCGACACTCGTCCGCCTTTTCGAATCTTGCCAGGACGTGAACCCAGACCTCCGATCAAGTTCATCCATTGCCGCGTCGGTGTGCGGGTGAACGGTCATGAACGGATCACGGTTTTCACACCGACGGCATCGACGGCGGCATTCGTAGTCCTGAGTGCTCCGCGGAACACGACCTTTGGGTGACCCTCCCTAACAGCCCATCTGGTTTGCCAATCGCGAAGCCGACGAATGCCGCCGCCGACCGTCCTGGACGGATGCGGACGTCAATGAACGCCACCGATCGCACGAATCCCTCCCGCCGAAATCGGAGACACCATGGCCAAGAAAGACACATTTCGCGTCGTCACACGCGGCGGCGACGGATCGTTGTTGATTCGCGACTACCCGACGCTCGATCCGTTGATGGACCAACACACGCAAATCGGAATCGACGATTGCAGCACAGACCTGGCCCTGCGTGGCATGCCCGTGTTTCGCGGTTTGATCGGTCCGATGCCCGAGGGCAAGCATGTGGTCCGCTACGAATCGCCGGACGTTTTCGAAGCCCTGACCAAAGAATGGGGTGCGACCAAGCCCAAACGTCGCCGACGCCGTGCGGCCAATAAAGATGCCGCCGAAACCACGGCCGCCGCGTCTTGATCGGACGCCATTGACGAACGTCGAAACCGAAACCTTCATAACGCCAGCCCCGCCGACGAGCCTGATTCGTCGGCGGGGTTTCGTTTTTGATTCGTCTTGATTCGTGGCTCGGGAAACTCGTATAGCCGGGGATGAAATTGTCCACCCGACACGCGAGATCCCCGGGAATCCCATCGATGCTTCGATCGGTCACGCTGCTCAGCCTCTGTTTCGCCCTGTTGATCGTCCTGACCGGCGAACCGACCGTGGCACAGAACTTCCAGATGCCCAGTAGTCCATCGGTGGGCAGCGAAGGCTTCACCAGCCGCGCTCCGGCCCCCAACGCCCAAGCGAATCCGGCTGCCAGCACCGCTCGGGCCCCCAGCACTGCGGCACAAGCCTCCCCACAAAGACCTCCCCAACAACGAAACCAAGCTCCCGCAGCCAACCGGGGCACCGCCACCAGCCAGTTGGGCCAGGGCGGGAACAACAACGCCCTGTTGGCGGCCGCCGCGGCCAGTGGAAAATTGCCATCCACCCACGGCCAGTACCTGGAACGCTATGACTTGCGTCCGTACACCGGCTATCTGACCAAGATGGATCACCCGCAACAGGCGATCGTCGATTGGATCGTCCGCGAAACTGGCAGCGACGCATGGTTCCACGAACCGTTCGGCTACATGAGCGCCAGCCGCGATGAATTGTTGGTCTACCACAGCCCGGCCATGCACGAAGTGGTCAGCGGAATCGTCGATCGTTTTGTTGCCGGCGAAAAAGACCCTCAGGTTTTGCACCTTCGTGTGATGACCGTCGGCAGCCCCAACTGGCGCAGCCGAGCCCATTTGCTGATGCAACACGTTTCGGTCGATTCACCGGGGGTACAAGCCTGGCTGTTAACGAAAGAAAACGCTGCCGTGGTGATGAGCCAGTTGCGTGCCCGCACCGATGTCCGCCAAGTCCAGGCGTTGGACCTGATCACCCAAAATGGTCAATCGCAAAAGCTGGCCAGCACCCGCGGGCGTAACTACATCCGTAACGTCCGCCCGGCCCCCACCGGATGGCCACCCTATGAACCGGAAACCGGCGAAATTCAAGAAGGCTATCGCCTGGAACTCAGCCCGCTGCTTAGCGTCGATGGCCGGACCATCGACTGTGTGCTGAAAGCCGACATCGATCAAGTTGACAAACTAGTCCCCGTTGACTTGGACCTGCCCCTGCCCAACGCTCAGACCCACCGGGCACGAATCGATGTGCCGCAAGTCGTTAGCTGGCGTTTGCACGAACGGTTTCGCTGGCAAAGCGACATGGTTTTGCTGCTGTCATGCGGCGTCGTGGCCAGCCCCGAACGTCAATCTTCACCGCTGCCATTCTTGAACACCAATGTGTTCACCGGCACGACCGTCGGCCGCGCCGACGCGTTGATGTTTGTCGAATTCCGTGGGCGGGCCAGCGAGAACTTGACCACCACACCACTGGTCCCGCAAATGGCCAGTCAGCCGGGTGCCCCCAACCGCGGTCGTTACTAATTTCTGCCCCCGTAATTGTCGCTGTCTCACCACACCTCCGCTGCCGCCAACGGTCTGCCACCGCACTGGGAAATGCTGTCGGTGGCCGTCCCGATCCGACCATTCCACAGATTGCCGCATCCCCGTGTGGCCCGCATGTGAAAATGACGTGGGATCGCTAGAATGCCCGCTTTGCCACGCTCGCGGCGTTGATCATCGCGGACCCGACGATTCTTCTTTGACACGTTCATGCACACTGATCCTTCGCAACGCATCGTTATCACCGGACTGGGTGTCGTCACGCCTTTGGGTAACGACATCGAACCTTTGTTGTCCGGCCTACGCGAAGGCCGTTCGGGGATCCGCACGCTGACCCGTGTGCCGTTGGGCGTTCTGCCCGTCAACCACGGTGCCGAAGCAGCAGAATTCACCGGCCACATCGACGACTACGGCCCCCTGGAAAAAACCGTCAAGCGGAACATCCGAAAGGGCAGCAAAGTGATGTGCCGCGAAATCGAAATGGGTGTCGCGGTCGCCCAGCGTGCAATGGCCGACGCGGGGTTCACCCATGATGCCTTCGATCGTGACCGGACCGGCGTGGTCTATGGCTGTGACTACATCATGTCGTTGCCCGATGAATACGCCGCCGGCATGCAAGCTTGCTTGGACGAGGAAGGCAAATTCAGCTTCACGCGTTGGGGCGAACAGGGGCTGCCGAAAGTCAATCCGCTTTGGCTGCTGAAGTACCTGCCCAATATGCCCGCCAGTCACATCGCGATCTACAACGATCTGCGCGGTGCGAATAATTCGATCACCGTTCGCGAAGCATCCGCCGGCAATGCGATCGGTGAAGCTTATTCGACACTGCGGCGGGGTCACGCCGATGCGTTGGTGGTCGGATCGACTGGATCACGGATCCACCCGCTGCGAACGTTGCACGCATCGATGCAAGAAACCTTGGCGTCGGACCGTGACGATTGTGAATCGATGAGCCGTCCGTTCAATCGCGACCGCGACGGCGGCGTGTTGGGCGAAGGTGCCGGGGCGATGATGCTTGAAACGCTGGCTCATGCCGAAAAACGCGGTGCCAAAATCCTGGGCGAAGTCGTCGGCTATGGAAGCAGCGCCGTCGGCCCGGCGGCGGGCGACGAATATCTGAAAACCGCGATCGTCAACGTGTTGCGCGCCGCTTTGGGAACGGCCAGCCCGAACGAGATCGGTCATATCAACGCCCATGGCTTGGGCACACCGCAATCCGATGCGGGAGAAGCCGCTGCGATCGCCCAAGTCTTTGGCGACGCGTCATCCCAACCGCCGGTGACGACCGTCAAAGGCCACTTCGGCAACTTGGGTGCCGGCGGCGGAATGGTCGAAGCAATTGCCAGCCTTTGCTCTCTGGGCGATGAACTGTTTCCGATCCGCAACTTGACCGACTTGGACTCGAACTGCCCGATCAATGCAGTCACCGGATCGGGAACCCCTTCGGGCGATTCTTTCATTAGCGTCAACGTGACGCCGCAAGGCCAAGCCAGCAGCGTTCACATCCGCCGCTTCGCCGCCTAACGCAGCGTTGTTGCGAATCACTTGGCCACCTTTACGTGATCGATGCGATGGTGGCGTCTGGATCGATTAATTCGATTGTGCCAGCGTCTTTGTGATTTAGGCGATGCCCATCGACTTTTCCGATCAGCTTGACCGTGCCGCTGCGCCGATGCCTGTTTCTGAACCAGGACCAGTTCACGCCGCGTTGCAATGAAACCGTGGCGTCTTGTGGCTAGGAAGCCGTGCTGTACCCACGACCGGAATGTGACACCGACAATTGGTGTGACATCCCAAGCAACGGAATCCTCGCTCGTGTCAAAGTCTGATCAACGCCCTCATCATCTGCGTCTTCACATCAACCGTGGCGACGATTCAACGACGATCGCCACTTCCACACGACGTCGACCTTCGCGACGTGCCGGCGCATCAAAGGTGCGAACCGGATCTCACCTTGCGGACAACGATGCGATCGATCGTTTCCTGCGTGCCTACACGGACGTGACCGGATGGCGTCTGGATGACGGCGATGCGGCGATGAAAGGATTGAAAGGCCCCAATTTTCAGCTGACCGCCGACGACGCTTTCGACGCGATGATGACCGCCGAAGACTTTGATTCGGGGATCCTGCCGGCGATCGGAAAAGCCGATGCGGAAAAGTTGGCCGCCGCCGCAGCCGAACTGACACGCCAGTTGACCGACAGCCAAGCAGCCCTGCGTTGTCGCGAAGCGGAACTGGCGGTGCTGGAATCCAAGTTCGGACGTGCCAGCGTCAAAATCCCATCGATCGCAGATGAACTGCAACGGATCTTGTCCGACGGTGTGGCGGCAACCGGATTCGACGCCGCCGCGTTGTACTTGCTGAACGAAGACACGACAGAGCTGAAACTACGATGTCTGTTCGGCCTGGATCCAACACGGTTGCTGGACCCGCCCCGCGACTTGGCCGATTGCCGTGCGGACTTGGAAGCGATGGTGTGTGGCGTTTGCACGATCGAAAATCAGCACGCCGTGTTGATGGACACTTGGAACTGCCCGGAAAGCGAATTCGGTCGCGCGATCTGTGCGACCGTCAATGCGGATGACCTTCCGCTGGGAACGCTGTGGTTCTATGGCCAACAACCCGTCGATGAAATCAGTGATGCCCAGGCCGCCGCCGCACGCCTGACAGCATCGCAGATCGCCAATGAAATGAATCGTGTGTCCATCACGGGCGACGCACCAGACATTGCACCGTCGTCATCCGAATCTGGTCCGACAATTCGTATCGCTGACGTCACCGAATCAGCCACGGACAAACAAGTGACGGCGCGGCCCGATCGTGCCGACGACGCATCGCTGGCATCACACCTGAATCGCCTGGCCGCCTGGCAATACGAAACCTTGGCGATTGGAACGCGAATCAGCGAAGACTTGTTTGTCGATGGATTGATCGAGTCCCCCAAAACCTGGGCCGTCGGATGGCATCACTGGGACGTCTTGCCCGACGGCATGGTCGCCTGGCTGATGGCCGAAGCGAACGATCCGACCACCGCTGGCGCAATGACCGCCGCATTCGCAAAGGCTGCAGCGATCGCGCACCTGGGATACCGACATGAGCTGTCGGGACTGCTGCGACGTGTCGGCGACAGCCTGTGGCAAATGGGCGTCACCGGCCAAACGTGTTCGCTGATGTACGCACGCCTGTCACCCGACAGCGGCGAAGGTGAAATCGTTGCGGCCGGAAACTTGTCCGCCATGATCGGCGGCGCGTTCGGTCATCGGCCATTGATCGCGGCGAATCATCGCCCGTTGGCGACCGATTTTGATCCCAGCTTTGCCGAATCTGAGTTTCAGTTGCAGCCTGGCGAATCGCTGCTGGGTTACAACGCGGGTCTCATCGAATCCAGCACCACGGATCACCTCGGCGGGCTGCTTCGCAAGTCGTCGCGTGGCGGATCACGACGTCCGCTCGCACGCATCGCCAAAGACTTGGACGGCACTCGGCTACTTTCCGAGCGATCCGCTGCCGTGATCACTCGCCGCGGCTAAGTCCTGAATCTCAGCACTGTCACCAGCGCACAAAAAAGGGCTCACCGGAATCATCCGACGAGCCCTTAGTGTGTCTTAGCACGGTCTGCCTTCAGGCAACCGATCAAGCAACCTTCTTACGACGCACGCGGCGTGCAATCCAGCCACCACCGGCCATCAAAGCAAACGCAAACGACGACGGTTCGGGAACTGCCGTTGCCGTAAACGTCCCCGTTTGGAAATCATCAATGATGTAATTCTCTGTCACGCCTCCAGTCGGAGTTCCGCTGAACGTGATCTTCACGCGGTTGAAGTTTCCTGGATCCAACGGCCCTCCGATACGTTCGTAACCTACGAATCGCGGGGTCATCGATGATCCGCCCGTAATACCTAAATCCTCATGGATTACGAAATCACCACCTGATTGCGTTTGGAGGTACTGCACATCAACTGAAACCCCGGCGGAAACAATCAAGTCGAATGCGACCGCATCCAAGTACGCTGGATCACCAGCCACACCACCGTCCGGGGCAGGAGTGTCTCCGAATCGAAAATCGATAAACACGGTTTCAGGACCGGAGAAGACGGTGCCGCCAGTACCGGTAACGCCATTTGAAATGCGTTGGTCAGGTCCATTGAGCGGGCTACCGCCTTCCGAAATAGCATTTCTACGAAGGACTGGGTTCGGGCGTCCGTTACTTGACCCGCCGTCATTAAAGTAGACCCCACCTGCGACGGAGGAATCTTCGTAACTGAAGAAGATCGAGGGGTTCAACGAAGTCGAGTTCAATTGTGTCGTAACTTGTTGGACACCTTCGGGATTCTGGAAATTCCAACCGGAACCCAGACCATCCGTTTCGAATGTCACGACCTGAGAAGCAGACGTCGTCATATCGTTGATGTCGTCAACGATCCCCACAGATTCGCTGATCGCCCCTTGTGAGTAACTCGCAAAGAAAAGCGTCGCTGTGGCTGACAGTACTAGTGTCGAAAAATTCACTCTCATTGCTGGTCGTCTCAAAGCTGAAGATTTTGGGGGGGATGGCCGGCGAAGGGACCCCGTTCCATGCATCGACCGATGCTAGGAACTTAATCCGAGTTTGACGGCTATTCAACGCGACAAACGCCCCAAGCCGCAGGATGTGCTCACAAGAAAGTGATCGCGGGGGAAGATTTTCACGCTAGGCCGACACCCTGCCTTGCTCAAACCCCGCGTTTTACGCATTCATTTCGACGACAATCGGGCGTTTTCCAGGGTTTATCTTCTCTGAAAACCCGCACTTTTTTTTCGAAACTTTTTCGGATTTTCTGCCTTCCCCGTGATTTCGTACAGAAAGGGGCTGGGGACCGTCGGACGTGCCTTCCCCCATTTGCGGCGTGTCAGCGAAAGCGACAGCGTCAACTTCTCCTGCGCTCGGGTGATGCCGACGTAGCACAGTCGGCGTTCTTCGGCGATGTCTTCCTCCACTCCGCTCTTGACGCTGCGGCTGTGCGGCAGGATGCCTTCTTCCAACCCCACCATGTAGACGACCGGGAATTCCAGCCCCTTGGCGGCGTGCATTGTCAGCAGCCAGACCGAATTTTTCAGAGCCAGCTTGTCCTTTTCGTTCCCCATCTCGCGTCCCGACAACGCAATGTCGGCCAAGAATCCGGTCAGGTCGGCTTCCTCGCGAGAATCTTCGAAGGCCGAAACCGCGTTGGCCAGTTCGCCCACCGACGCCGAGCGAGCGTCCCGTTCGTTGGGGTCTTCATAGTTGCGGGCGATTTCATCCATGTAGGCGGTCCGAGCCAACAAGGTCTCCATCGCTTTTCCGATCCCCTCCCCATTGGCCCGATCGGTGACGTCACGCTGGATCGCGATCAAGTCGTTGATGCCGCGAAGCGCCTGGCTGTTCAAGCCTTCAATCGAATGAGCGTCATGCATGACCGACCAAATCGGCTGGCCACGCCGCACCGCATGCTCCATCAGCGTGGAAATGGTCTTTTTGCTAATTCCACGCGCCGGCTTGTTGATGATCCGCAACAGTGCGACCTCGTCATCCGGCTGGGCGACCCATTTCAAATACGCCACAACGTCACGGACTTCGGTGCGATCGAAAAACGACTGAGATCCCAGCATCACGTAAGGCACGTCGGCTTTGCGAAGTTCCGTTTCGAACAACCGCGGCTGTTCATTGGTCCGAAACAGAATCGCGATGTCGCGTGGCTGGATGTGTTCGTTTTCGATCAGGTGTTTGATTTCGCTGACCGTGACTTTGGCTTCGGCAATTTCGTCCTTGTGCTGCAGAATTCGTGGCCGTGGGCCTTGGGGCCGACTGGGCTTGAGAATCTTGTCGTGCCGATGGGTGTTGAAGGCGATCAACCGGTTGGCCATCTCCAGGATCGCCCCGGTGCTGCGATAATTGTCCTCCAGCCAGACCACTTTGGCATCGTTCCAGTCGTCCGCAAAGCTAAGGATGTGCGAGACATCCGCGCCGCGCCAGGCATAAATCGACTGATCGTCGTCACCCACGACGCACAAGTTTCGGTGACGCATCGCCAAGTGCTTGGTGATCCGATACTGACACCCGTTGGTGTCTTGGTATTCATCGACCAGGACATGGTCGTACCGCCCGGCCTCTTCGTCACGAATGTCGGGATGCTGGTCGAACAGCATTTCGGTGTGCAGCAGCAAATCGTCAAAATCCATCGCCCCGCGAAGCCGCAGGCCTTCCTGGTAGCGACGGTACCCCGACGCGGCGAAGTGTTCCTTGTCGGTCGACGCCACCGAAGTCGATTCTTCCGGATGAATTCCCGCGTTCTTCCATCCGCCAATGATCGACAGCATGTCGGCCGGTTTGAGCGCCGTGTTGGGCAAGCGCAGTTCGCGCAGAATCCCGCGAGCCAGCGATTCCTGGTCGCTGCGGTCATAGATGCTGAACTTCGCCGGAAACCCGATCGCAGGAGCATGTCGGCGCAGAATCTGAACACACTGGGCGTGGAAAGTGCTGATCATCGGCTTGGGCGGTGCCTTTTCGCCGCGGCGGGTCCGCCGGCCCTTCATGCCCAGCAATTCTGCCACGCGTTCCTGCATTTCACCGGCCGCTTTGTTGGTGAACGTCACGGCCAAAATGCGATCCGGCGCGGTACCGTGCCGGATCAGATTGGCGATGCGAAAGGTCACCACCCGAGTCTTGCCGGTTCCCGCGCCCGCCAGCACCAACATGGGGCCGCTCAGCGTGCGCACCGCTTCGGCTTGCGGGGGATTCAACCCCGACAAATTGAATTCAGACAATTCGTTTGCCTTCGATCCGTCGTCGACAGTACCAAGCGGAAAAGGCGGCCCAGCGGTGACGTCATCACCGACGGTACCGCCGCAAAGTCATTGGGAAAAAGCTGAACAGAAGGTCTATCGCAATCGATCCCGATCGGGGACCAAGCTTGCCCCGCCGTTGGCCAACGGGATCAGCGTTCCCGTTTGCGGCTTGCGCGAATTCTGCATCGCTTGGCTGAACGGCACGGCAAAGCAGACGAAGTTACCGGTCGAAGTGTCCAGCACGTACAAGACCGACGGTGCCAAACGTTGGTTGGCCGATCCCTGAAAGTTAGCCGCGCCGGTCACCATGATGTACTTGCCACCTTTTCCACCGGTGCCCAGCGCATCGTTGACGTTGGCCGTAAAGCTGGCCATGAACTGGTTCAACCGAGGATAGATCACGTGACACTGCAGCAGGCCGCTGTTGTGATCCAGTACGAACAAGCCTTCGGCACGATCGCTGATCGGTCCCGTGGCGATGCTGTAATCTTCGCTAGCGACCGCGGCGGTCGCATCGATCAACGGCAGCGAATTCAAATCAACGGTTGCACTCTGGGATTGCCGACCGGCGAAAAACGCGGCTCCCACTCCGGCCACTGCCACCAGTGCCGCACCGGCAAACCACAGACGCCGAAGTCCGCCACAGCAACCGGTCACGGGGCTGGCCGGCTGATCGCCGGGCATCGCGTCAACAACTGGCAATCGACTTGAGTCAGACATCGTTCGCTCGGCTCCGAAGAAAAGCGGGGACAGGGCAGGATTGTGGGTTCGAATTTCACAGGTCGACGGTCGGCAACGGGAATTTTAGCCCGCGCCGCGGTGCGGCTTCGCATTGCGATCGACCCCCGACATCATTGTATGGCCGCAGCGATCACTTTACGATTCGCGCCATTGAATGCAAACCCTGTCGCCGACCAACGCATGGCAGAGCCCGACGATCGGCCCGCCGAACAGCCCTATCGAAATGTTGCCAGACCGTGACCCCGATGCCTCCGACGATCGCCCCGAACGGGCGGAGAGCGAATTTGCCGCGACCGATCGATCGCAGCGCGACATCTGTGTGATCTTGCCGGCCGGCGGCAGCGGTCGTCGATTTGCATCGTCCGACAACAAGGTCTTTGCGGCTTTGGCAGGGATCCCGCTGTGGATTCATACCGCCAGGCGACTTTGCCGGTCATCTCAAGTTTGCCAGCTGATCGTGGCGGCGTCCCCGACCGATCAGCCCACGTTTCGGCAGCACCTGGAACGCTGGCCACTGCCACGCCCGGTCGAAATCGTCGACGGTGGCCGCGAACGATTTGACAGTGTCCGAAACGCGATCGCCGCCGTCGACACCGACACAGCCAACTGGGTTGCCATCCACGATGCCGCCCGCCCCCTGGTCCCGACATCGGACATCGATTCGGTATTTGACGCCGCACGAGAAACCGGAGCGGCCATTTTGGCCAGCCCTTTGGCCGGATCGATCAAGCGTGACATCGGCCAGGATTGCCGGAACGTCGACCGACGCGACCTATGGATGGCGCTGACACCCCAGGTTTTCAAGCTGGACTGGATTCGTGAGGCTTATCAACGTCATCGCGGCTACCCGGTCACCGATGACGCGGCGATGGTCGAAGCGATGGGGCGACCGGTGCAACTGGTCCAAGGGTCACCGGCCAACCTGAAAATCACCTACCCGGACGACCTTGCCGTTGCCGAAGCCCTGATGCAAGCCCAAACATCCGATGCCCAGAAAAACTCCGGTGCAACGAACTGAAACCCAGCCCCCGATCCATCGCTAGATGATCCGGCCCCGACGATCCATTTAAAAATCGACGCCTTCCAAAAACACCCGATAATCGTGAACAGTCTGTTAGAAGATCTTCAGTGGCGTGGTCTGATCCACCAATGCACCGACCAAGACGCGTTGTCCAAATTGCTGGATTCCGGGTCGCAAACGATCTACATCGGCTTTGACCCGACGGCGACCAGCCTGCACGTCGGCGGGCTGATGCAATTGATGATGCTGCGACGCTTTCAGCGTGCCGGCCACCGCCCCATCGCATTGGTCGGCGGCGCCACCGGCATGATCGGTGACCCCAGTGGAAAGAGCGAAGAAAGAAATCTGCAAACCGCCGACCAGTTGGAACGCAACGTCGCGGGTGTCGAAGCTCAGATGCGACAGTTCCTGGATTTCGACGGCGATGACGGCGCGATCCTGTTGAACAACTATCAATGGATGAAGGATTACAGTTATCTGGAATTCCTGCGCGACGTCGGCAAAAACTTTCCCGTCGGCACGATGCTGGGCAAAGACTCCGTGCGTTCGCGACTGGGCAGCGATGCGGGACTGAGCTACACCGAGTTCAGCTACATGCTGTTGCAAGCCTATGACTTTGTCTACTTGGCCCAACATCACGGCTGTCAAATTCAGGCCGGCGGAAGCGATCAATGGGGCAACGTCACCGCGGGCATCGACCTGGGTCGGCGAATGCTGGGCAAGACGCTTTACGGATTCACCGCGCCGTTGCTGACGACCAGCGATGGCCGAAAGATGGGTAAGACGGAAAGCGGCGCGATCTGGTTAGATCCCCAGCGAACCAGCCCGTATGCGTTCTACCAGTATTGGATCAACGTCGAAGATGCCGACGTGATGAAGTGCATCGCGTACCTGACAGAAATCGATCGCGAGGAATACGAATCGCTTCAAAGCGACACGGAATCCAACCCGGGCGCCCGCGCCGCACAGAAACGACTGGCTCAGTGGATGACCGAATTTGTCCACGGACAACAAGGTCTGGATTCGGCCCTACGCGCATCGAAAATCTTGTTCGGTGGCGAAATCGGCGACGCAGATGACGCTCAATTAAAAGAGATCTTTGCGGACGTCCCCAGCGAAACGGTGCCGCGCGACCGCTTGTCGGGCGAAGGCCTGTGGATCGTCGAAGCACTGCAGATTTCAGGGCTGGTATCCAGCAGCGGCGAAGCCCGCCGTGCGATCAAGGAAGGCGGCGTTTATGTGAACAACCAACGTGCCGGCGATCAGCAGATGAAGCTGACCATCGATGACTTGGCCAGCGAATCGATGCTGGTGTTGCGCCGCGGCAAACGCAAATACTCGCTGCTGCGTTTCGAATAACCGGAGCGATCATTCGCCACGGTGATACAAGCGGTTGAAACGTTCGGGATCAAACGGGTCACCGACCGGCGGCAATCGTGATGGTTGATCCGAGTTCACTGTGCTTGTGAAATCCGTTGACGATTCCTTTGCTTGCCAATCATCCCGATCGATCACCTCATCTGACTCACTATCACTTGCACCGGAGACGGTATCCGACGCGGGACGGTTGCGAATCCATTCTCGCAAACCATCCACCAGCGCTTTTTCACTGGGCTTGATCGGCGGATGCCCCGCACCACCGTGGGCGGTAGTCGCCAATTCGATGAATGACGCACCGCCGGTGCGATCCAACCGAGCCAGCAAGCCGTCCAGATTGCGACGCGTGCCATCGGTCGATGGTCGGCGACCACCACCGGGTACGACCATCTTCCAAGCCGAATCACCGGTGTGGCTGTGGCATCCACCACATCGGTTGATCAACAGCGGCTGGATCCGCCGCGTGAACTGGATTTGTTTTTCATTGTGCCGGCGACTAGCAGAACGTCGGCCGGGGGCTTCGATCGGATCATCGGTGTGATAGGCCACCGGACGAATTTCCGCATCACCATCGGATTCATTCACCCGCGTTTGCAAATCGGAAATTGCGACCGCTGGGGAGATGTCTTGCGTTTCGCTCGCCCGCGTCGCACGCAATCGTTGAATCTGTTGTTGCAAAACGGCGACTTGGCGATTGCCGGGATCGAAACGGTCGATCTCCGCCAGTGCCATCAGGGCATGATGCCACAAGCCGTACCGTAAACACCATCGAGCGTCGGCCAACCGGGTTTCCACGCGATCACCGCGTCGATGAGCCACTCGATACTGATAAATCTGTTCGATCGAATCCGCCCAGCATTTCACATTCTGGTAGGGCACCGTTAGTGCGGCGCCCGCGTCCTGTCGGATCTCCACCTTGGAACCGACCTGTTTCGCGACGCCGAAGATCACGTTGTCGTTGCTCAGCAAAACGCACGGCCGGGACCCAGCGTCTGAAGCGGAATCCGCCGATTCCAAATCCGCAGCGGATCCGGCAACACCGAAGCCCAGCAAGTTGACACACAGAAAACCGACGCACAGAAAACTGGCGCGAAGCAAACCGAACGTCATCGCACATCGCGCCATGCGGTCTTCGTGTTGCCACAACGCGTCGGCTGTCCGTGGGAAGGGGCAATGGCGTGGCTGGTCGAAACGTTGGATCCGGTGCACTTTCATGCATGGTGGCTATCAAACGATGGCGGTCGAAGTCAAGATTTTCTTGACGCTCGGCCGTTCAGCGTGCGGGTCTGTTCGACACAGGTGACCGGACGGCCCCGCCTTCTTTTCATCAGGCACAGCTCAACTTGTCAGGCACAGCTCAACAGGCTCAGATCAACAGGCACAGCGACGATGCACCTTTCCGGCCAACTGCTGCGACTTCGCATCCCCGACCGTGGCCCCATTCGAGCCGGCCAGCCGGGTCGCGCCGCCAGTGGCGACACTGCCACCGATCCTTCACTCGACCGCCCAGTTCCGCTTGATTCACACCCCGTCGAACTGGTCCCCGGCCAGATCTGGATCCGGCACGGGCGGATCGAACGCGTTGCGTGGGGCGAAACTAGCCAAGATGCGGACCTGGGGGGTGATGACTGTGTGATCATGCCGGGCTTGGTGGACGCCCACCTTCACTTGCCCCAGTTCGACGTCATCGGTGCCCACGGGACCACGCTCCTCCGCTGGCTGAACGAATCCGTCTTTCCCGCCGAATCTCTGTGGTCCGCTCCCGAATACGCCGCGGCGATGACCGAGCGTGTGATACGCCAACTGCATGGCGTGGGCACGACGGCGATTGCCGCCTACGCGACCGTTCATCACCAGGGGACGATGGCGGCCCTACGAACGGCCCAAAGAATGGGCGTGAAAGGAGTGATCGGCCAAGTCTTGATGGATCGCGAGGCCCCCGAAGCTTGGCTGGAAAATTCCGACCGCCAGATCGAAACCGCGTCGGCGACCTTGGACGCCTTTCCGCCCGGATCCCCGTTGTCAGCGGCCGTCACACCGCGATTCGCCGTCGCCTGTTCGATGGATCTGCTAAGGCGGGCCGGTGCACTGGCGAAGCAGACTCGAGCCATCGTTCAAACGCATTTGGCCGAAACGGTCGCCGAGTGCGATTTGGTTTCCCAGCGTTTCGATGGTCTGGATTACGCCGGCGTTTATGACCAGGCGGGACTATTGCATTCGCGATCCATCCTGGGCCACGGGATCCACCTGGATGAAAACCAAAGGAGAAGGCTGGCGGATCGCGGTGCCCACATCGCCCATTGCCCGACGGCGAACAGTTTTCTGCGTTCAGGTGTGATGAACCGAGAAACGCTGATCGAATCGGGCATTTCCGTCGGCTTGGGCAGCGATATCGGTGCCGGTTACGAACGCAGCATGGTCCGCGTCGCCCGCGCAATGATCGAAGCGGCCGCTTCGATCGGCCAGCGATTCCCGACGGCCGCTCAGGCCTGGTGGCAAATCACCCATGGCAATGCCCGTCTGATCGGCATGCCGCCCGGTGAACGCCTGTCGCCGGGCCGACCAGCCGACCTGATCATCGTGCGGCCGGATGACGATTGGCACAGTCGCCTTGCGGATCCGCTGGCGGGTCTGATGTTCGGTTGGGACGACCGCTGGATCCGGCAAACGATCGTCGACGGCCGGATCGTCTATCCATCGCGTTGAGCCGAATCGGACGACTTTCGCGAGCCGGGAACTTGCAACCATCGGCCAAGGTGTCAGGTTCGCCTTCCCAAGAACGGTCGGCCTGGACAGAATACCCAGCCAACATCCCTCGCTCGCGTGCGGGCCAGGTTGCGGCCGACCGTTCCCCGTTGCCCGCCGCCGACTTTCCATCGGCCTCGCACGCTTCGTCCAAGCACCGCCCAATGCGGAGTCATTGTGGAACGCCGCCTGTTTACCTTTGTCCTTGCCTCCTCGGCGTTTTTCGTCGTCTACATGGGTCTGCGGATCCTGTTCGATGTTCAACCGCCGCCCCCCGCCAACGGCGATCCTGCCGGAGTGCGACCGGCCGCGGAATCGCTGGCCGACGCCGACACCCCGTCGGATGCCGATGACGCGACGGCCGCCGACGATTCGGAGACCGCCGACAACGCGGAGGCGACCACCGATTCCGATCCGATTGTCGCAGCTGAATCCGCCGACGAATCCGCCGCCCAAACGCAGGCCGAAGACGCCGAAGCGGTGGACCGTCCCGGCCGTCAAACTTGGGCGTCCCTAGGGTCGATGGCCCCCGATTCGCCGTACTTCATGATGGTCACCCTGACCAACCGAGGCGGCGGAATTGAACGGATCGAGCTGACCGAACGCAACGAAAACGGCCGTCTAAAGTACCGCCGGGTGGACACCCGCAGCGGATACATGGGTTACCTGGCCGGCCAACCCGCGTCACGGATCGATGGCGTCGCCGTCAACGTCGTGGGGCAGGGGACCCCGGCGGCCACCGCGGTTGCCGAATCCGGCGAAATCGGGCTGCGTGTCGGTGACGTCGTGATCGCGGTCGCGGGCACCCCGGTCACGACTGCCGATGAAATCGATCAGGCATTGATCGACACCGAACCGGGCGACGAAGTCACGTTGGAAGTCATCCGTGGAAAGCCGCAAAACGATCCGGAAAGCGACAGTGCTTCGTCGTCAGATCAAACGTTGGTGTTCAAGGTCACGCTGACCGAACACCCATTGGATTTGGTTCGCTTGGCGTCCCAGGGTGGTCCGGAACAGGTCCCCGGCAACCTAACGCGGCTGTCGTGCCTGCTGTCGCTTGAAAAAATCAATCGCAAATCCATCCCGGCCGGCGGCAGTCGGATCAACGGGATGCTGGACGCGACCGCTGCGCTGTGGGAAAGCGAAATCACGCCGGCCGACGATGGCGATGCCGACAAACCGGCCGGCGATTTGCGGGCCGTGTTTCGGCTGCCCTTATCGGCGGCCGATCTGGATGACGCATCGTCGGGCCTGGAAATGCAACGCGGTTACACCGTGCGTCCTGGCAGCTATGACATCGGGTTGGATGTCCAGATTCGCAACCCCGGTGATTCACCCCAAGAAGTCGCCTATCGCTTGGAAGGCGTCAACGGGATGACGCTGGAAGGTTGGTGGTACAGCAACAAAATCAGCCCGAACTGGGGCGGTGCGGCCGCCCGCGATGTCGTCTACAAGACGCCCGCGATGGGTCACGATTTGATCAGCGGTTATGCGATGCTGAAACAAGCACGCAACGAACCGCAAAGCCCCAATCATGTGATCTTTGCCCCCGACGGTGATGACCGATCCAAACAGCTCAGCTACATCGGCGTGGACGCCCAGTATTTCACCGTGGCGTATGTGCCCGGCGAAGGCGAAGCGATGAATTCGTTCCGCCGTGCGGTCGCGGGAATCGTCGCGGACCCCAAGGCGATCCCGGATGATCAAGAACGTGCCGTCAACGTTTCGTTCTACGTCGACAGTAATGTGGCCCAACTGGGACCCGGCGAATCATTGCAAGAACAGTTGGTGCTGTTCGCCGGCCCCAAGCGGCCCGAACTGCTGGCCAATTATGGACTGGGCGACACGATTTATTACGGCTGGTTTTCCTGGCCCGCCAAATTGCTGGCCGGTGTCCTGCACTTCATGTATTCGCTGATCGGCAACTATGCGGTCGCGATCGTCATGCTGACGGTCGTGGTGCGTGGCATGATGTTTCCGCTAAGCCGCAAGGCAGCGATCAACGCCCAGAAGATGCAAGAACTTGCACCGGAGATGAAAAAGATCGCCGAGAAGTACAAGGACGACATGGAAGGTCGTTTGAAGGCCCAGCGGGAATTGCAACAACGCGTCGGGTTCAATCCGATGGCCGGTTGTCTGCCGATGTTCCTGCAGTTGCCGATCTTCATCGGTTTGTACCGCGCGCTGTCGGTCGACATTGAATTGCGACAAGCGGCGTTTGCGTCATGGACCAACTGGGCATCCAACTTGGCCGGTCCTGACATGTTGGCCTACTGGGGCGATTGGTTGTGGGAATACCTTTCCGGGCGTGGAACCGGATGGTTGGGACCGTACTTCAACATCTTGCCGGTGGTCGTCATGGGCCTGTTCTTGATGCAACAAAAGATGTTCATGCCGCCGGCAACCGATGAACAGACCGAAATGACACAGAAGGTGATGACCTACATGACCCTGGTCATGGGGCTGTTTTTCTTCCGTGTCCCGGCCGGGCTGTGCATCTATTTCATCACCAGCAGCCTGTGGGGCATCTGCGAACGCATGATCGTCAAACGCACGATCCCGCAGGGCAAGCACTTTGACTCGGCGGTCTTGGAAGGCACCGCGGCACGTTCGTCGTCGTCATCCAGCCTGGCCGACCGCTTGCGTCAACAGCTTGCACCGGAGGAGCCGCAAGCCGAGCGGCCGAACAAACGCAAACGCCCGGTGATCACTCAAAAGGGCGGCAAAAAGCGACGTTAATCCTTGGCCCAATCCGGTTGCCGCCGACCTATTCCTTCACGGTGAATTTCCACTTCGTCGTCGTTTCGTAAGCCTTACCAGGCCGCAGGATCGTCGACGGAAATTCGGGCTGGTTCGGACTATCGGGAAAGTGTTGGGTTTCCAAGCAGAACCCGCCACGATGCACGTAGGGTTGTCCCGACTTGCCCGTCAAACGACCGTCCAAGAAGTTGCCACAGTAAAACTGAACCCCCGGTTCGGTCGTGGTGACTTCTAGCACGCGACCGCTGATGGGTTCGTGAACGCGGGCGGCCAAGGCCATGCCCTTGCCTTCGCGGTCCAGCACAAAGTTGTGGTCGTATCCGAGACCGAATTTCAGTTGCTGGTGATCTTGGCCGATGTCACGGCCGATTGCTTTGGCCTCGGTGAAGTCGAACGGGGTACCGCTGACCGGTGCCAATTCGCCGGTGGGGATCAAGGTTTCATCGACCGGCGTGAATCGCTTGGCGTTGATCAACAACTCGTGATCCAAAATCGTCCCGCGACCTTCGCCCTTCAGATTGAAATAGGTGTGCTGGGTCAAATTGACCGGCGTCGCCTTGGTGGTCGTCGCGTGATAGTCGATGATGACTTCGTTATCGTTGGTGAGGGTGTAGGTCACCGTGACGTCCAGCTTGCCGGGATAGCCTTCTTCCATGTCTTTGGCGGTGTACCTCAACACGACCGCGTCACCCCGGTCGGTGGACTTTGTTTCGGCGTTCCAAACCACTTTGTCGAATCCAATGATCCCCCCGTGCAAATGGTTCGGCGGATTGTTCTTCGCCAGCGTGTAAGTCTGGCCGTCCAATTTGAAGGTCCCTTCGGCAATGCGGTTGCCATAGCGGCCCACGACCGCACCAAAGTACGGCTTGTCGACCGCATTGATGTACTTGTCGACGCTGTCATACCCCAGTGCGACATCGTCAAACTTGCCGTCACGATCCGGGACTTTGATGCTGGTAATGATCGCGCCAAAGTTGGTCACGCTGATTTCCATGCCCGACGAATTTTTCAGCGTGTAAAGCCGGATCGAATCAAAATCCGCCTGCTGGACATCCGCCATCACGGGACTTGCAACAAAGACCGCCATCAACACCAAGCACAGCCGCCGACAAATTCTCGGCAGTCCGATCGCAATGCGTGGTTTCGCCGGTCGGGTGTTCGAGGACGCAGCCAAATCGAATTCGGACATTTTCAGTTTCGTCGATGATGTGGAGTCGTGGGCCGTGAATCGGATCGCGCCGCGTAGGACGGACCGAGCAGAAATCTGATTGTGGTTCGCTGGACACGGGCGTGCAACGCAGGCGAAAGCCATCAGGCTAATCCAGCGAAAGCCATTGGGCACCGCAGGCAAAAGCGACTGGGCACCGCAGCAATTGACCACCTCACCGCGGCAGGGGCTACACTGAAGGCACTGGTGAACGTCGGTCTTGGTGAACGTCTTGAGACATTCCCCGTGCCGCTGCGAACGGCTTCGCTGCAAACGTTTTGCCAGGCCCGATACGTTTTGCCAGGCCCGATACGATGGATTGTCATCGTCCCGCCCCGACGCCTTGCTTCAACCCGCCGCCTTGCTTCAATCCCCTCATGATACGATCGTTCCCGCCACGATCTCGACCGGCAATTCGACCGAATCCCATTGGGGGTCTGCTGGCCGTGATGGCTGTCGCCCTCACGATGCCAATCTCGATTACCGTGCGTGCGGAATCGCCGGACACCCGGCCCGTGGATTTCGCACAAGAAATCAGGCCACTGCTGTCCAATCGATGCTTTGCCTGCCATGGTCCCGACGAAGCCGAGCGGGCCGCGGGTCTGCGTTTGGACACCGCGGAATCCCACGAAGACCTGGGGGGCTATGCGGCAATCGTCCCTGGCGACCCCGATGACAGCGAATTAATGCTGCGCGTGATGTCGGACGATCCCGACATGGTGATGCCGCCACCGGACAAGGGTTCGCCGCTGAGTGAAGAAGAAATCGCGTTGCTGCGTCGCTGGATCCAAGCCGGCGCGACGTACGATCGGCACTGGTCCTACACACCTCCCCGGCCCGCGCCGGTTCCCGAGATCGCAGACGACACCTGGTCGGCCGATCCGATCGACCGCTTCGCTTTGCAGAAGATGCAGCAACATGATCGACGCCCCAGCACCCGAGCGTCACGCCGTACACTGGCCCGTCGTGTCGCGTTAGATCTGACGGGGATCCCACCGACATGGGATCAGTCCGAGCGCTTCGCCCGAGATGACCGCCCCGACGCCTATTTGCGTTACGTCGATCGCTTGTTAGCCAGCCCAGAATTCGGAGAACGCTGGGCGCGACTCTGGTTGGACTTGGCTCGCTATGCCGATTCGGCCGGATACGCCGACGATCCTCCGCGCGAGATCTGGGCGTATCGCGACTATGTCATCGATTCACTGAACGCCAGTAAACCGTTCGACCAATTCACGATCGAACAGATCGCCGGCGACTTGTTGCCCGACGCCGACACGTCGCAACTGATCGCGACGGCCTTTCATCGCAACACGATGACCAACAACGAAGGCGGTACGAATGACGAAGAGTTTCGTAACGTCGCCGTCGTCGATCGCACCAACACCACCTTCGCCGTGTGGATGGGGACAACGATGGCGTGTGCCCAGTGTCACACGCATAAGTTTGATCCGATCACCCAAGAGGAATACTTTCGGATCTTTGCGTTCTTCAACAGCTCCGCCGACCAAGACCGCAAGGATGAATCGCCGACTATCGAAATCGTCACTCCACAGCAGCGCCAACAACGCGCTGACTTGAAGCGAGAAATCGAATCGCTGCAAAAACAGTTGCGGCAACCGTCCGCCGAGATTGACACGGATTTTACGCGTTGGTTGGACGAACATCGGTCGGCGCCACGTTGGCAAACCCTGACGCCGATCGCCGCAGAATCGGAATCTCGATCCTTGGAAATCCGTGACGACGGTACGGTCCAAGCGAATGGCCAAAAGGCGGACAAGGATCGCTACCGCATTCAGGTCAGCTTGGATCAACAGAACGCCCCGGCCGAATTCGAACATCTGCGTCTGCGGGTTCATCCAAAACAAACGGCCAATTTCGTGCTGACATCTTTGGAGATCCGCACATCGGCGGGTGAAGTGGTGGCGATACAAAAGGTCGCCAGTGACTATCACCAAAACGGTTTTGCCCCCGAAGGCATTCTGAAATCCGAAAAACCGAACGATCATGGATGGGCAATCGCCGGTCAGACCGGCCGCGAACACGACTTGACGGTTAGGCTGTCGCGAACGCTGACACCGGCCGATGGACCGCTAGAAGTGTTTTTGACACAGCGATCCAAGCACAAACGTCACCTGTTGGATCATTTTTCGATCCAGGCGACTGCATCGGACGATGCCATGCGTTGGGCCGAATTGCCGGTCGACGTGCGTCAAAAACTAGTGATCAAGAACGCGAATCGTTCCGACGCACTAATCAAGCGTTTGCGAGAATACCACCGTGGCATCACCCGTGTTCTGCGACCGACGCGACAGCGATTGGCCCGGGCCGAAAAAGAACTCGCCGCGATCCGGCCGCAAACGACGGTCCCGGTGATGAAAGAATTGCCGGCCGACCAACAACGCGTCACTCACATCCAAATTCGCGGCAACTATCAAAGCAAGGGCGATGTCGTTACGCCCGGAACGCCGGCGGCCCTGCATCCGCTGGTGCCACATCCGTCCAAACCGGCGCCCGACCGCATGGACCTGGCCCGTTGGTTGGTCGCCGCGGATAACCCGTTGACCGCCCGCGTCATTGCGAATCGCCACTGGGAAACGTTGTTCGGCATTGGCATCGTTTCCACCAGCGAGGAATTTGGTTCGCAAGGCGAACTGCCATCGCACCCCGAATTGCTGGATCACTTGGCCAACGAGTTGACGACCGGTGGCTGGGACCTGAAACGCTTGCTTCGCCAGATCGTCAACAGCCAGACTTACCGTCAATCATCCACCGTGGATGCGGCCTTGGCGGCAACCGATCCAGACAACCGCTTGCTGAGCCGCGGACCACGCCATCGCATTCCAGCCGAAATGATTCGCGACCAAGCCCTGGCCGCCGCCGGTTTGCTGTCGCACAAAATGCACGGCCCGCCGGTTCGGCCACCGCAACCCGAGTTGGGGCTGAAGGCGGCGTTCGGCAACGACACCGACTGGACCACCAGCACGGGCGAAGACCGATACCGCCGCGGCCTGTACACGATGTGGCGGCGATCGAATCCGTACCCGTCGATGGCCGTTTTCGACGCCCCCAGTCGCGAGGTCTGCACCGTTCGACGCGACCGCACGAACACTCCGCTGCAAGCACTGGTAACACTCAATGACCCGGTGTATGTCGAAGCCGCGCGAGGACTGGCGTTTCGACTGATCGCCCGACACGACAGCGATCTCCAGCGGGTCACATGGGCGTTTCGACACGCGCTGGCCCGTTCGCCAACCGACGCCGAAGCCCAGCGGTTGATCGGATTCGTTCGTCGAATGCGACAGCACTACACCGACCATCTGGATCAAGCCCGACGGTTGACCCGCCCGGAACATTTGCCGCCGCCGATGGCGGGATCGAGCGTTGCGGACGATGAAATGGCAATCGCGGATCAAGCCGCGTGGACGGTCGCCTGTAATGTGGTGCTTAACTTGGACGAAATCTTGATGAAGCGGTAACGCCCTACGATGCATCCAATTTTAGAACGACTGCAATTGCAAACGCGGCGGCATTTCCTGTCGCATTCAACCGCGGGTATTGGGGCCGCCGCTTTGGCGCACCTGGTCGACGGTGACGTCGCCGATGCGTCCAGTGACGACGACGAACGAGGCGAAAAACGCCCCGGGTTTGGGACGGCCAAGCGGGTCATTTACCTGCATATGACCGGATCGCCGCCGAACCTGGACCTGTTCGATTACAAACCTGCACTCCAGCAGCGTGACGGTCAAGATTGTCCGGATTCGTTCTTGGCCGGCCGCGAATTCGCCTTCACCACCGGCGTTCCCAAACTGATGGGCACGCCACGTCAGTGGAAACGAGTCGGCAAGTGTGGGATGTGGATGTCCGACGCGATTGAAAAACTGCACGACGTCGCCGATGACCTGTGTGTGGTGCATTCAATGCACACCGACCAATTCAATCATGCGCCCGCCGAATTGTTGGTCTACACCGGATCGCCGCGCCCCGGTCGCCCGTCGATGGGATCGTGGGTGACGTACGGCCTGGGCAGCGAAAACGAGAACCTGCCCGGCTTTGTGGTGTTGATCAGCAGCGGAGTCCAACCCAATGGCGGCAAAGCGTCCTTCGGAAGCGGTTTTCTGCCGTCGGTGTACCAGGGCGTTCAATGTCGCAGCCAAGGCGATCCCGTTCTGTATTCCTCTGACCCGCCGGGGATGCCAAGATCGATCCGTCGTGCCAGCCTGGACTTGTTGGGCGAACTGAACCAGATTCAAGCAGCCGAGATGGGGCACCCGGAAACGACGACCCGAATCTCGCAATACGAGCTGGCCTTTCGGATGCAAACGGCGGTCCCCGAAGTGATGGACATTCGCCAGGAAAGCCAAGCGACGCTGGATCAATACGGGGCGCGGCCCGGTGAATCCAGCTTGGCCAACAATTGCCTGCTGGCACGACGGTTGGTGGAATCCGGCGTCCGCTTTGTGCAGTTGTTCGACTGGGGCTGGGACTTCCACGGCACCGGTGAAGCGACGGGGCTGACCAAAGGATTGACCGAAAAATGTGCCACGATGGATCGGCCGGTCGCCGCGTTGATCCAAGATCTGAAACAACGTGGCTTGCTGGATGAAACGTTGGTGATCTGGGGCGGCGAATTCGGCAGGACTCCGTTCCGCGAAGGCCGAACATCCGGCAGCAAGATTCTGGGTCGCGATCACTACCCCGATGCGTTCACCATGTGGATGGCCGGCGGCGGTGTCAAAGGCGGTTTCGAATACGGCCAGTCGGACGAACTGGGATTTGGCGTCACCGAACATCCCGTGCACGTTCATGATTTCCAGGCGACCGTGCTGCACCTACTGGGCATCGATCACGAACGATTGACCTATCGGTTCCAAGGGCGTGATTTTCGCTTGACTGATGTTCACGGCAACGTGGTGACGCCGGTCCTGGCCTGAGACGCATCCGCGCCTGCCCAAGTAATCGTCTTCGCCCGGCTTGCCGGATCGGTCATAATGTGCCGGCCCGTTCGTTGCCGGTTCCTTGCGCAGACGACATGTCGATGTGACTTGTCCCGATCCGCCGCGAACGCTTAGCCAATACCGATCGAACACTACTTCCCTTTTGGGTGACTTCATGCCAACGCGATCCGGCCACCAGCGAAGCGACTTTCCGAACGTCCCAATCCCCTCAGCGACCACGATGATGTTTCGTGACGTCCGAGCTTGCCTGATGGTGACGTTGTTGGGTGGGCTGGTTTGTGTTGCCGCCCCGGCGGTGGCTCAAGAAGCGGGAACTCAGGACGACACCGGCGCGCAGGCCAACGACAGCGGGCAAGCCGATGACGGTGCGATCCAAATCGATCCCCTGCCGTCGCTGGACACCGCCCAAGATCCGGGCCAAGCCGATTTGGATGAAGCCGTTTCCAAACGGATCGACGCCAAAACGGCCGCTGAACTGGAATCCGTCGCCGCATTGTTGGAATCGGCGTTGTCCAAGGGCCTGGGCGATGAAAACAGCCGCTTTGCCAAGCAAATGCTGGGCAGCGTTCAGCTGCAACTGGGCCAAGGACTGTTCGGAGCCATGATGCGAGGCGCCGGCGGGAACGCGGCGGCGGTTCGTTTGGAAGCCCTCGAGCTTTTGAAGAAGGCAGTCGAAAACGATGACCAACTTGCCGACGCTCACGTCTTGATCGCCCAGTTAAATTCCCCCGCGGTGTTCCCCGACGCCGACGGCGCGCTGGCGGTCCGGTCGATCACCAAGGCGATCAAGCTGTACGAAGACGACCCCAAGAAACAAAGCACCATGTTGGCGATGCGTGCGGGTCTGCGTGATGATCCGGAGAAGCAGATCAGGGACTTGAACCGAGCCTTGAAGCTGGACCCGAAGAACACCAAAGCATTTCAAGCCAGAATCGTGCTGCGACTGGGTGATGGCCAAATCGACAAAGCCGTTGCCGACGTCCGTGAAATCTTGGACGACCAGCCGATGAACTTGGCGATCGTCGCGGCGGCCGTCGAACAATTGATGGATGCCGATCGCGATGACGAGGCGGTCGAACTGCTGACCGAAGCGATCGAAAAGCAGGCTTCGGACAACGACATTTTGGAACGTCTGTATCGAATCCGTTCACGAGTCCACACCAAACGACTGGATCAAGAATCAGCGATCGCCGACTTGAACAAATCGATTGAACTGCGTCCGGGCGACCCGCGCAAGCTGATCGAATTGGCCCAGCGTTGCTTGGAGAACGAAGATGTCACGGCGGCCAAGGGTTACGTGCAAGACGCGATCAACCTGAACCCGCGGGTGGCCGACTTGCCCGAAACGATCTTGGTCCAGTTCTTGATCGCATCCCAAGAGAAACGAATTCCCGATGCCATCAACGAAGTCAAAAAACTGATTGAATTCCAGAAAGACGATCCGCAACGCCAAGCGTTCTGGCAGGAACAATTGGGCCAGCTTTACATGGTGGACGACCGCCCGCGTCAGGCAATCGATGTCTTCGAACAGATTTTGGAAATCCAACCTGAAAACACCAACGCCCTGCGATCGCGCGGCGACGCGTTGCTGGCGATCGGCGAACATCAAACGGCGATCCGAGACTACGAAGACGCTTTGAAAATCTTGCAGACTTCGGACACCGGACCGGCCGAAAAGCTGAAGTCGACCGATATGGTGGCCCCGGATTACGCCGGCTTGATGAACAACTTGGCGTGGGTCCTGGCGACCAGCCCCAAAGACGATGTTCGTGATGGCCAGCGAGCCTTGGAATTGGCACGCCAAGCGGCACGACTGACGGATTACCAAAAGCCCCACATCCTGAGCACGCTGGCGGCCGCCCATGCCGAATCGGGAGACATCCCCAAGGCGATCGAATACAGCCAAGCCGCCGTCGACTTGGGGGCCGCCCAAGAAAACGACCAGCTGGAACAATTGCAGGAAGAATTGGATTCCTATCGCGCGGGCGACCCATGGCGTGAAAAACAGGAAACAGAAGAAAACGAAAAACCGATTCTGAGCGCCGAAGACCTGATCGACATTTAACGGCCGGATCAGCCTAACGGCGAACCATCGGCCGCTAGAGCGGTTCGCCGTGGGTCACCGGATCGGGCGCGAACGTTTTTGCCACATTCGCGTCCCAACCACCGGCCGCGATCCTTCGATAAATCGCGATTGTCTGTTAGAACGTGATATCAGTACGCGCCGGGCCACGGTGTGATACGAGACCGTGGCCGCGTCTGAACAAAATCGAGAGATCCCACGCGAGAGCTATTGCATGCCGATCACCGCCAAACTGGCCTTGGAAGACGGTTCCGTGTTCCCCGGCCAAGCCTTCGGAGCCGAAGGCGAAGTCACCGGTGAAGTCGTTTTCAACACCGCAATGACGGGGTATCAGGAAATCCTGACCGACCCCAGCTATGCCGGCCAGATCGTCACAATGACGTATCCGGAAATCGGCAACTACGGCACCAACACGGTCGACATCGAACATCATCGTCCGTCGTTGTCGGGATTCGTCATTCGATCCGAAAGCCGAATCCACAGCAATTATCGCAGCGAAGCGGCGCTGTCGGACTTCTTGAAACAGAACAACATCATCGGCATCAGCGGGATCGATACCCGCGCGTTGGTTCGTCGCATTCGCATCGAAGGTGCCATGCGAGGCGTTCTGTCGACCACCGATTTGGACGACGCCAGCTTGGTCGCCAAAGCCAAGGCCAGCGAAAGCTTGGTCGGCCGTGACCTGGCCAAGACCGTGATGCCCGCACAGGGGGTCCAGTGGGACGACCAGTTGCACGAATGGATCACCGTCGATGAAGCCGGCCAGCAACCATCGGGCGACCAGCCGCACGTGGTCTGCATGGACTTTGGCATGAAGTGGAACATCCCGCGGCACCTGCGTTCGCGTGGCAACCGCGTGACCATCGTCCGTGGTGATGTGTCAGCCGATGAGATTTTGGCACTCAAGCCGGACGGGCTGTTCATTTCCAACGGGCCGGGCGATCCGGAACCGCTGTCGTATGCGAAACAAACGATTTCGGAATTGGTCGACAAGATGCCGGTGTTCGGCATTTGCTTGGGGCACCAATTGCTTTCGCTGGCTTGTGGCGCCCAAACCTACAAGCTGAAATTCGGACACCGTGGTGTGAACCAACCGGTGCTGGATTTGACGACCGGCAAAGTCGAGATCACGACACAAAACCACGGCTTTGCGGTGGACGAAAAATCGTTGCCGGATTGCCTGGAAATCACTCACCGGCATTTGAACGATGACACCGTTGCCGGCGTTCGACACAAGACGTTGCCGGCGTTCAGTGTGCAATATCACCCCGAGGCATCGTCGGGTCCGCACGACAGTCACTATCTGTTCGAACGATTTCAATCCAGCCTCAGCGGGTCGCCGGCTTGACCCTGCTCTGGTGATCCTCCACCAGCGGTCGTCCCACGTTGTTGCGGTGCCGACCGCGGAGTCTATCTGAATGAGCATCCTGGTCCTGGTGCCCACGTCGGCGGAATACCGGATGGTCGATTGGCCGGCCATCCGCAAATCAGCAGGAGGTGATTTCACCACCGCCATCTGTGGTTTCGGCTTGGCCGCCGCGGGCATCGGCGCCATGCGACTGTTGGCCGAACAAACGCCTGACCATGTCTTTCTGGTCGGTCTGGCCGGCGGATTCGTCACAGAACCTGATGCCGACCCTCCGGCAATCAAGGTCGGTGATGCGGTCGTTTTTCATCGCGTGACCTGTCACGGCATCGGTGCGGGTGTCGACATGGCCGCGGCCCCCGATCAATTCTTGTCAGCAGATCAGATGGGATGGCCGCATCTGGAAATGGATGGCTCGGCCGTCACCGACCGACTGGATTTGGTCGTGCCCGATGCGGACGCCCGAGCGATGGGCCGACAGAAAACACTGCTGTCGGTAACCGCAGCATCGTCATCCCCGGACCACGCCCGGTGGCGGCGGAACACTTACCCGGATGCCGTCGCCGAAGACATGGAAGGCTTCGCCGTCGCGGTCGCTTGTCGGGTCAGCCAAGTTCCACTGACAATCGTGCGTGGCATCAGCAATCCGGTCGGAAACCGCGACACTCGAACGTGGCAGACCGCACCCGCGATGCACGTGGCGGCCCATCGTGTTGCCGAGTTGATCGCGGGTCTAGAATCAAACGTCTGAATCGGCCGCACGTCCTTCGCGGCAAAGCCGGGTCAGCCGCTTCAAACCGTCTCAGGCGGCTCTTTGTGACTCTTGCCGCACACACATCACGCACACGCAAACCGTTCCAAACAACATGGGCCACCGTATCCACATCGGCATTTCGACGTGTCCGAACGACACGTTCGCATTCGACGCGTTGATGCGGAACTTGGTGGACACCCGAGGCTTGGATTTCCATTTTGAACTGCTAGACATCCAACAACTGAACGACGCTTTGCGGGCGGGACGCTTTGATGTCGCCAAAACCAGCTTTCATGCCGCTTTGTTGTTGGCGGATCAATTGCGTGTCTTGCCATCCGGTTCGGCGTTGGGATTTGGCGTCGGCCCGCTGTTGTTGGCAGCGCGGGACGGTGCCGTTCCCCGCAATGCATCACAGCGGACACTGTGCCCGGGAAGCGATACCACCGCGACGCTGTTGATGCGGATTTTTTATCCGTCGACGACACAGATCGACCATGTGGTCTTTTCCCAAATCATGCCAGACCTGAAGTCAGGGAAAGCGGATTTCGGCGTCTGCATCCACGAGGGTCGATTCACTTGGCAGAACGAAGGGCTGCACCTGGTGGAAGACCTGGGTCAACGCTGGGAAGGCGAAACGAAGTGCCCGTTGCCTCTGGGCGGATTGGTGGCCAGGCGGTCGCTGGACGACGAAGTGACGGGGCGGATCCAAGAGTGCATTGCCGATTCCATCCGTTGGGGGCTTACCCATCGCGACGAAACGCTGCCGACCATGCGTCGCTATGCCCAGGAATTCGATGATGCGGTCTTGATGCAGCACGTCGATTTGTACGTCAACGACTGGACGGTGGACTTGGGGACGGTCGGTCGCCAAGCCCTGGCCACCCTTTCGACCTTGGCTCGCCGATCCGGTATCGTTGGCGACGACGCCCCACCGATCGAAGTGTTCGAATCCACCGACACTCGCCCGATGCTGCCCGCAAAAGACTAGCCTTGTGGGAATCCTTTGATCGGGAAAATTCGATCGATCGTCATCGCCATTTATCATCTGCGCCACCAACACACGAACCTGCCGCCATGAACACAACCGCCTCGGTCCCGTCCGGCAAGACCGGCCTTGGTGTGTGGCACATGCGTTTGGCATCGCTGTGGTATCGCGGCCGTGTTTCGATCGCTTTGGCGTTGGGTGTGGCCATCGCAACGGCGGTCATCGTGGGTGCTTTGCTGGTCGGCGATTCGATGCGTGGCAGTTTGCGTGCGTTAACGCTGCAGCGACTGGGTTCGATCGACACCATCGTGTCGCCGGGTCACTTTTTTACCGCCGATGAAATCGTGGATTCGTCGATCGGCGCCCAAGCAGTCTTTCTGTTCCCGGCGGGCGTCGCTGAATCGCAACCGTCCGACGATGAACCGGCACGCCGCAGCGGATCCGTTCAAATCCTTGGCATCACGCCATCTTTTTGGAAGCTAGGCGAACCATCTGATGCACCGGAGACCAATCCCGACGATCAGTCCGTTGTGTTGAACCGTGCCTGCGCCGATGAACTCGGGGTCGGTGTGGGCGATCAAATCACGATTCGGCTGCCCATCGAAAGTGCCGTCCCCGCCGACAGCCCGCTGGGCCGGCGCGAATCCGAAACCGAGGGACTGCCACGCATGACGGTTGCCGCGATCGTCGACAACCGCGGGCTGGGCCGTTTTTCTTTGTCGGCCAGCCAGTCCACGCCGCTGTGTGCCTACCTGAAACGTGAATTGATCGCGGACGTTCTTGACCGACCGGGCGCCGCAAATCTGCTTTTGTCACCCGAACCTCTGACGCGGGACGATTTGAGTTTGGATCTGGGTGACCTCGGGCTGAAGCTTTCACGCGTCACCGCGATTCAGCCTCAAAACGCCGAACCGGATGCGGAACCTGTTTTTCAATACGATTCGCTGACCAGCGAGCAGTTGTTGATCGATGACGTGATCGTCAACGCCGTCACCGATGCTATCCCCGGCGCGGCAACGCCGGTGATGACCTATCTGGCCAATGCGATTGAAAAGCTGGATGACGCAGGCAATGTCGTCGCGTCGGTTCCGTACAGCATCATCACGGCGATTGATTCGACGGAATCACTGCCGCTGGATTACGAAAGCGAAACGAGCCCGACCGCATCGGCGCCGGAAAACAGCGACACGGCGACGGATTCACGACCGTCGCCGATTGTCATCAATGATTGGGCCGCCGACCGACTGAACGCGAAGGTCGGAGATCGTTTGCGGATCGCCTACTACGAACCGGAGGTCGATCGCGGCCGTGAAGTGGAGCGTTATTTTCCGGCGGTGGTGACACAGATCGTCCCGATCACGCGTCCGTCCCGACCTTACCGCCGCAATCGTGACGCGGTGTATGACGATCCACCGACGGTGTACAACGACCCGGACCTGACGCCGACGGTCCCAGGCGTGACCGACCAAGAATCGATCAGCGATTGGGATTTGCCATTCGAACTGGAACGAAAGATTGAACCGGAGGACGACACCTACTGGAACGAGCACCGATTGACCCCCAAGGCGTTTATCCCGTTGAAGGTCGGTCGACGTTACTTCGCCAGCCGATTCGGTAAGACCACCAGCCTGCGAATCGCGCCCGACCCGCCGCTAAGTGAACCGGAATTGAAATCCCGCATTGATGCGGCCGTCCTGAAAGTCGCCGACCAGGTCGGATGGCGGCCGATTCCGATCCGCAGCGAACAGTTGAGTGCATCTCGCGGCACGACACCGTTTGACGCGTTGTTTCTGTCGCTCAGTTTTTTCGTCATCGCCGCCGCATTGATGTTGATCGCGATGTTGTTCCGCTTGGGCCTGGGCGAACGCTTGAAAGAATTGGGAACTCTGTTGGCCGTCGGTTGGCAGCAACCCCAAGTCTCTCGTCTGATCTTGGGCGAAGGCTTGCTGGTCGCAGCGATGGGCGTGCTGATCGGAATCGCGGGCGGCTTCGCCTACGCCTGGCTGGTCCTTTGGGGGCTGCGCACGGCATGGGTGGGCGCGGTGACGGTTCCGTTTCTGCGATTCGATTGGACACCGACCAGCCTTGCCATCGGCGGGATATCCGGCTTCGCCGTCTCCGCTGCAACGCTTTGGTTGTCGGTCCGCAGCCTGAGCCGAATCCCGGCGACCGATCTGCTTGGTGGGCGGGACCAGGCGTCCGATTTGCTTCACGCCGATGCGTCGTCTTCCACCAAACGCTGGATCCGCTACCTGGTCATCGGTTGTGTCTTGGCGGCGATCGCGGCATCGATTGGAGGCGTGACCGCCGGCGGGACCGCGGCGGCCGGTGGCTTTGTTGGTGCGGGGATGCTGTTGCTGTTGGCCGCACTGGCCGCGGTCTATTCGCATTTCCGCTTTTCGTCCGCCGGCGAAAGTTCATCAGCCGCGGCAGGCGTCACGTCGGGGCCCGGCGGCCTGACCGCCTTGGCCACCCGCAGCGTCGGCCGAAACCCGCTACGCAGCACATTGACGATCGGCTTGATGGCGACGGCGACGTTTTTGATCATCGCCATGTCAGCCTTTCAGTTGCGACCGACCGACGAGGGCACCGGCGGCTTTGATCTGATCGGGACATCCGCCCAGCCGCTGTACCGCGACATCAACCTGGTAGAAGTTCGACAGAACTGGTTCGGGCAAGACATCGACCGATTGGCCGATGTCGACATCGTGGCGATGCGTCAACGTCGCGGACAGGATGCCAGTTGCAACAACCTGTACCAGGCCACTCAACCCACGATTTTGGGATTGCCCGAAGATTTCGGAACCACGGTCGTCGGAGGAGCACCCGAAGGCTCCGGTGCAAGCACTCGCTTTGCCTGGGCCGGTCACGACGAAGTGGCAGGTGACGCCAGCCCGTGGACGCTGCTAAACGAAGTGGCAAGTGGCACGGAGGATGATCCGATTCCGGTGATTCTGGATCAGGGCACCGCGATGTGGAGCCTGCAGATGCGGGGCGGCGTGGGCGAAGTCCGGTCGTTCGACTACGACAACGCGGACATCCATTTTCGCGTCGTCGGCCTGCTTAGCAATTCAGTCTTGCAGGGAAAACTGATGATCGGCGAAGCAAACTTCCAACGCCTGTTCCCCGATGTCAGCGGTTATTCCAGCTATCTCGTTCGTGTCCCCGATGGGGAAAAGGTCGACGAAGTATCCGCCATTTTGGAGAACCGTTTAGGCGACTTGGGGATGGACCTGTCATCGACAAGGTCCGTCTTGGCAGGCTTGTTGGCGGTTCAAAACACTTACCTCAGCACGTTCCAAAGTCTGGGCGGCCTGGGGTTGTTGCTGGGAACCATCGGTTTGGCGGTGGCACAGTTGCGAAGCGTTCTGGAACGAAGACGTGAACTGGCCGTGTTGGGGGCTCTCGGGTTTCCGCGTGGAAAGTTGGCCCAATTGGTCATGACCGAAACGGTGACGTTGCTGTTGATCGGACTGGGATGCGGAGGGCTGTGTGCTGCTTTGGCCGTATTGCCTTACGGAATCCTTAGCGGACTAACGCCGCCGATTGCCGGCCCGATTTTCATTGTCGTCGCGATCCTGATTTTGGGCAGTCTGGCCGGCCTGATAGCGGTGGTTCGCGTGATACGCATGCCGCTGCTGGATGCGTTGCGAGGATCATGACGCTGTGATTCGACTGTGTTTGACGGGGCCACCGCTTTGCCCGCGCAGCCAACTGGCGATGGACGAAGCCGTCTTGAATCTGGCGGATGCTTCGCGTCATCCGCCCGCGTTGCGGACATGGCAGTTCGATCGCCCGGTGGTGGTCCTGGGGCGGTCGTCGAAATGGGCCGTCGAGGTGGATCATGGATACTGTGATCGCCAAAACATCCCGGTGCTGCGGCGTGTCACCGGCGGTGCGTCGGTGGTCGGCGGCGCGGGATGCCTGATGTACAGCGTGGTCATCAGCCTGGAAGAACATCCACATCTGCGGCATGTCGACGCGGCCCACGAATACGTGATCCGCCGCGTTTTGACCGCTGTGCAGCGACAGCAACCCGACGCCCAGTGGCAAGGCATCTGCGACCTGACGTGGCAAAATAAGAAGTTTTCAGGAAACAGCCTGCGAATCACCCGTGGTCACTTGCTGTACCACGGGACGATTTTGCACGCTGCGGATTTGGACCAGATCGCCTCGTGCCTGGCCGTCGCACCACGCCAGCCCGAGTATCGCCAGGGTCGCCGACACCGCCAGTTCATCACCAACGTCCCTTGCGAACCATCCCGATTAGCCGAAGATTTGGCCAACGAGTTTTCGGCACACCAATCGCTGACCGTTGCAACCGACGATTCATCCGACCCACGCGTCGCCATGACCGACCAGCTGCGTCGCGAACGATACGATTCGGACGCCTGGCATCAACGGCATTAACGGCAACCGATGCAACCTGCAGCGCCTGGGCCCCGGATTGATTCGCATCGTCGGTTCGACAGGATGTCGCCGGATGAATGTTTCGACCTTGTCTTCTTCCCATTCTTGTTGACCCCTTAGCGCAGCCCGATGGACAAAACGCAACTGACCGCCGCCCTGGAAGCATTCGACCAGCAACACATCCTGCGGCACTGGGACGAACTGGATGATGCCGGCAAGGCACAGCTAGCCGATCAGATTCAGGACATCGACCTGTCTCTGCTTTCCAAGCTGGTTGCTGACGAAGACGAGAAGCCGGACTTTGCGGCGATCGCCAAAAATTCAGATCCGCCGCCGGCGGTGGGTGCCGACGGGACCGGCGTCGATTGGTCGACCGACGATGCCCGCAAGGCCGGCGAACAGGCGATCCGCGAGGGCAAGTTGGCCGCAATCGTTGTCGCCGGTGGCCAGGGCACCCGCCTAGGATTCGACAAACCCAAGGGCATGTTTCCGGTCGGCCCGCTAAGCAATCGGACGCTGTTCCAAGTTTTTGCCGACCGCATTGCCGCGACATCCAAACGCTATGACGTGACGATCCCCTGGTATGTGATGACCAGCGAAGCGACCGATGCGGCGACGCGACAGTATTTCGAAGACAACGATTACTTGGGACTGCCTCGTGATTCAGTTCGAATCTTCAAGCAAGGCACCATGCCGGCGGTTGACGCTGAATCGGGCAAGTTGTTGCTGGCATCGCCCGACAGCTTGGCGCTCAGCCCGGACGGTCACGGCGGGACGGTGGCCGCGCTGGCACGCAGCGGATCGCTGGACGACATGGAAAAACGTGGCGTGCAGTACCTGTTCTATTTCCAAGTCGACAATCCATTGATTCAACTGATGGATCCGACGTTCATCGGCCATCACTTGCTGGCGGATAGCGAACTGACCAGCCAAGTGGTTCGCAAACGTTACCCGACCGAACGCGTGGGCAACGTGGTCCAGGTCGGTGACCGCATGCAGATCATCGAATACAGCGACTTGCCCGACGAAGCCGCCGAAGCGACCAACGACGACGGCTCATTGCGATTGTGGGCGGGCAGCATTGCCGTTCACGTCTTCAACGTCGACTTCCTACGTCGGGCCAGCGAATCGGCCGAAGCGTTGCCGTTTCACCGGGCCAACAAGAAGGTTCCTTACTTGGACGAATCTGGCCAAATGGTCAAACCGGATTCGCCCAACGCGATCAAGTTTGAAAAGTTCATCTTCGACTTGTTGCCACAGGCCCGTCGCGGGATCGTGGTCGAAGTCATCCCGGCCGATGCATTCGCACCGGTCAAAAACGCCGAAGGTGCTGAAAACGACACGCCCAGCTTGGCTCGTCAGGCGATTTCGGACCTGCACAAACGCTGGCTGCGACAGGCCGGCGTCAGCGTTGCCGACGATGCGACGGTGGAAATTTCGCCAAGCTTTGCGCTGGACGCCGATCAAATCCGTGACTCGGCCGCCGACTTGGGCAGCATCGACGGCGACCAATTCTTGACTCGGGGCTAATCTGGAACGTGTCGAGATTGCGGCAACATCGCCGCTTCGATGCCACCACTTGGTCGGTGATTTCTGCGAATCGATCGGTCCCCAGACTTCGCCAAGATGCACTGGGGGCTCGGGTCCTGGCGCAACGTGGACGCTCGTGATCCCGGTGCGATGCGCCCGGTCGGGTCGGTCATGATTGATACAAACCGCCGCCGATCGCACGATCGACCGGATCGCTTGGTCGATTTGGCGCAAAAGTGGTTGTATCGGGTCCGCCCGTTTCGACTAAGATCGTTGGGTTCGCCCGATGCGGGAATTTCGCCCCGACAAAATGACGCAGAAACGGCGAAACCAAATGAGCACGGAGGTGTTTGAACACTTACGGCTCGGTTTACTTGGTCCTTCCCCCTCCTCCTGCCCCCCGCCACTGTCATGCCGCTGATCCGCCCACGGGTCGTCGCTCCCGTACTTGCGACACGTCGATTGGCCGATTCGCGACGCGGCGGTCTGATGACCGCAGTTGTCGTGTTGCTGGTCCTTGTCGGCGTGTCAGGGTTTCTGAGTTACAAGTTCTACTTTGGCGCGGAAAAGACGATCTCCCTGGATGATCTGATCACAACGCCCGTCAGTCGCGGCAGTTTCGATCACGTCGTATTGGAGCAGGGCGAAATCGAAAGTAGCAGCAACATCGAAGTCATTTGCGAAGTCAAATCGCGTGGCACCGGCGGGACACCAATTTTGTGGGTGATCGACGAAGGTGCACGGGTCAAGAAGGGCGACAAGCTGGTCGAACTGGATTCGTCATCGATCGAAGAACTGCTGAACGCCTCCAAGATCTCGGTGATCACCGCCGAAGCCAGTGTCGCGACGGCGGAAGCCGCGGTGGAACAAGCCAAAATCGCCCGGCAAGAATATCTGGAAGGTGTCTTCAAGACCGAAGAACGAGCAATCAAGAGCGAGATGGCGGTCGCCGAACAGGAACTGCGAAAGGCCCAACTGGCTTTACAGTCCAGCGAGCGACTGGTCGCCAAGGGATTGGTCAAATCGCTGCAACTGGAAGCCGACAAGTTTGCCGTCGCCAATGCCAGGAACCAGTTGGAAGCCGCCGAGGGTCGGCTTCGCGTGCTGCAAAACCTGACTCGCCAAAAAATGCTGGTCCAGTTCGACAGCGATATCGAAGCCGCGGAGGCCACCCTTGGCGCCGCGCGAAGCGATTTGATGGAGAAGGAACGCGAGTACAACGACCTGCAAAAGCAACTGGACGGCTGCGTCATGTACGCTCCGGCCGACGGCGTCGTCGTGCACGCCAACAAGTTCAGCAGCCGCGGTGGTAACGCCGAATTCGTCGTCGAAGCGGGGGCCAACGTTCGCGAACGCCAAGCGTTGATCAATCTGCCCGACCCCACACAAATGCAGATCAAATGCACGGTCAATGAATCTCGCATCACCTTGATCCAAGCCGGCATGCCCGTGCGAATCCGCATCGATGCCCTGCCGGGGACCGATTTGCGTGGCGTCGTGACCAAGGTCAACCGGTATGCTGAACCCGGTAGCTGGTTCAGCAGCAGCGTCAAAGAATACGCGACCATCGTCAAAATCATCGATCCGCCGGACAACATCCGAACCGGCATGACCGCCGAAGCCCAGATCTTCGTGGAACAACTGGACGATGCGTTGCAGATTCCGATCCAAGGTCTCTACGAACATGGTGGCGAAATGTATTCGCTGGTGAAGACCGGCGAAATGGATTTCGAAACTCGCCAGGTCGATGTCAACGCGACCAACGACACCATGGCCAGCATCGACAGCGGGCTGGAAGAAAACGAAATCGTCGTGCTGAACCTTCGCGAACACTTGAACCTGATGGATTTGCCGGAGCTGACAGCCGAGGACAACAGCGACCTGAAAGAACTGCGTGACGAAGACGCCGCCCGAAAAGGCGACTTCGATGGTCCCAGCGGCCCGCGAGCCGGCGGGCCCGGCGCGGGTGGACCTGGTGCAGGTGGGCCTGGCGGACGTCCCGGTCCCGGCGGACCTGGCGGTGGCGGTCCCGGCGCGGGTGGTCCCGGCGGCGGTGGTGCCCCCGACATCAATACGATTGTCACCCGCAGCATGGAACGCAACGACACCGACGGTGACGGCAAGCTGTCGGCCGAAGAAATCCAAGCGGTCGACGGTCGATTCCGCAGCCGCCTGGAGTCCGCCGACGCCGACGGTGACGGCGTTGTGACTCGCGCCGAATTGACCAAAGGCCTGCGTTCGGCCATGGGCAGCGGAGGAGGCCCGCAGTGAGCTTAAGCGATGCATACGGAACGACGACCGAACCGGGCCCCGTCAGTGCGACCGGCAATTCCGCCGACGCCCCGAGACGACTGGCCACGTCGATCCGCGATCTGACCAAAGAATACGTGCTGAAAAGCGAAACCGTCCGAGCGTTGCGCGGGGTTTCGTTTGACGTCCCAGAAGGCGATTACGTTGCCATCATGGGACCGTCGGGAAGCGGTAAATCAACGTTGTTGAATCTGCTGGGATGCCTGGACAAACCGACCAACGGCAGCCTGCTGTTGGGCGACGATGACATTTCCACGATGACCGACGACCAGCTGGCGGAAATCCGCAGCGAACGGATCGGGTTCGTGTTCCAGTCGTACAACCTGATCCAACAATTGACCGTGGTTGAAAACATTCAGGTGCCACTGTTTTACCAGGGTCGCATCGGTGCCAAAGAACGTGATCGTTCGATTGAATTGGCCGAGCGGGTCGGGTTGGCGGATCGCTTGGACCACCGCCCCAATCAGCTTTCCGGGGGTCAGCAACAGCGTGTGGCCATCGCACGCAGTTTGGTCAACGATCCCTATTTTGTCCTGGCCGATGAATCCACCGGTAACTTGGACTCGATCACGACCGAAGAAATCTTGACGCTGTTTGAACAGCTGAATGAAGAAGGTCGAACGATCATCATGGTCACGCACGAGGACGATGTGGCCGACCGCGCACGGCGGGTGATTCGCTTGAAAGACGGAATGTTGCATAGCGATACGGACAATTCCGAAGAACATCGGCAACAGGCGCGTGATCGCCAACGTGCCAATGTCGAACTGTTGAAACAACGCGAACACTAGTCGTCTGGCCAAGAGTCATCCGCCATGCAATGGATCCGAACGCTTCGCTTGGGCATCAAAACGTTGATGCTGCACCCGCTGCGAACCGGCCTGACGATGCTGGGCATCCTGATCGGTGTCTGGGCCGTGATCGTGCTGACCGCGATCAGCCAGGGTGCCAGTGATCAAGTCCAACGCCAGATCGAATCGTTGGGTGCCAACACGATCATCATCCGCAGCGTTAAACCGCCCGCTGAAAAAATGGCGGGCCAGCGTGCCGCCGACTATGGGCTTATGCGCAGCGACCTGGATCGTGTCTTGTCGATGGTTCCCACCATCACCCAGGCGACGCCGATCCGTGAAATTCGTCGCCAATTCATTTATGGCGATCGCACCGTCGACGGACGCTTGGTGGGATGCACCCCGAACTATGCCGATGTCAATCACTTGGTGATTCGAGATCGGGGCGGCCGATTTCTGACCGATGCCGATCGGGTCAAGGCCGACACGGTGTGCGTGATCAGCGCCGGTGTCGCCGAGAAATTGTTCCCGTATGAAGAACCACTGGGCAAGCGGATCTACATTCCCGAACACACCGATTACTACCGCATCGTCGGCGTGTTGGAACATCGCGAAGCGTCCGCGGCCATCGGCGGCAGCCTGGATTCGCAAGACTTTTCCAAAGACATCTATGTTCCCATCGAAACGGTCCGGCGACGGATCGGGGACACGGTCGTTTCGCGGCGTGGCGGCCAGTTCGAAATCGAAATCATGGAACTGAACCAGATCACACTGCAGGTGGAGCGTCTGGAACAGGTGGAAGCTTCCGCGGCCATGGTCAAATCCATCATCGGTGAAACGCATGACGAAATGGACGACGTGGCGACGGTGGTCCCCAAGGAATTGCTGGAACAGGCCCGGAACCTGCGTTTGATGTTCCTTGGCATCGGGATCTTGATCGCGTGTATTTCGCTGATCGTCGGCGGTATCGGGATCATGAACATCATGCTGGCCAGCGTCACCGAGCGGACTCGCGAAATCGGGATTCGTCGCGCACTGGGTGCGAAGCAGCGTGATATCGTCCAGCAATTCTTGATCGAAACGATCGTCCTTTCCTTTGCCGGTGCGTTCCTTGGGATTCTGCTGGGCTTTGCCGGACCGCTGATGTATCGCGGGTTCATTTACGTCGTCAGCCGCAGCTTCCCCGACCAATTTGCGGCGCTTCCCGATGCGATTCGCGAAGCGGAGCCGACGATCGTTTACGCGACCATCCCGATCGCGGTGGCCATCGCCGTATTGGTCGGCCTGGTCAGCGGGCTTTATCCGGCGATCCGGGCGGCCAAAATGAACCCGATCGACGCCCTGCGCCACGAGTAAGGGATTTCCGCACGCACGTCCTGACCGTGCGAACCGGTCGGCCGTCCAATGGGTCATCGATGACGGCGTGGAACCGGGCATGCGTTGAAGCGACGATGCTGCGGCCTGTCCATCGCCGTCCAGCGCGGCATCGTCTGGTCCACCGTTTTGGCATTGGATGAAGGTTGTCACAACGGGATTGACGCTGGCCGCGCCGAATCATCATCCTTTCTGGTGATCCGCGCCCCCGTAACGCGCGGACAGATTCGATGACCACCCAACCGGCCCCCAATTCCATGAGCACGGCTTCCGCTTCCAACATTCAAATTCAACTTCCCGACGGCAAACTGCTGACGCAGCCGACCGAAACGACCGCGATGGACGTGGCGTTGGGAATCAGTGAGGGGCTGGCGCGCAGCGTGATTGCCGCAGAAATCGATGGCCGAATCGTCGACGCGGACCGGCCTTTGGGTGACTTTGCCGATGACGATTCGCCGGTGCCCCTGAAACTGTTGACCTCACGCGACGCATCGGCTCTGGACGTTCTGCGCCACAGTGCCGCACACGTGATGGCGCGGGCCGTGATGCGTTTGTACAAAGGCGTCTCACTGGCGTTCGGCCCGACGACGTCCGGAGGTTTTTATTACGACTTCGATCTGCCCGAAAAAATCAGCGAGGATGATTTTCCCAAGATCGAAGCCGAAATCAAAAAGATCATCAAGGAAAAGGAACCTTTTGAAAGGTTCATTCTGCCACGCGACGAAGCTCGTTCGCTTTGTGAAAGCCTGGGCCAAGATCTGAAAGTCGAACACATCGACACAGGATTGGCCGACCAGTCGACCGTCAGTTTTTATCGCCAAGGCGAATTCGTCGACCTGTGCCGTGGGCCCCACATTCCAAATGCGGGCAAGATCAAAGCAATCAAACTGATGAGTGTCGCCGGCGCTTATTGGAAAGGCGACGCGTCGGGACGACAACTGCAACGTTTGTACGGCACCGCGTTCTTTGACAAAAAGGAATTGAAGCACTATCTGGAACAACTGGAAGAAGCCAAACGCCGCGACCACCGCGTGCTTGGCAAACAGCACGGGTTGTTTGCAATCAATCCCGAGGTCGGCCAAGGGCTTTGTCTGTGGCTGCCCAAGGGGGCTCGCGTGCGTGTGGCGTTGGAAGACTTCCTGCGCAAGGAATTGCTCAGCCGTGGCTACGACCCGGTGTACAGCCCGCACATCGGTCGCGTGGACCTGTACGAAACCAGTGGTCACTTTCCCTATTATCGTGACAGCCAATTTGCACCGCTGTTCGGCAGCGAAGTCGGCGGCATGCTGGACGCATGGAGCGAACGTCTGGAACGTGGCGAAATCGATGCCGACGGCGAAGACAAATTGATCGCCGCGGCCGAAGTGTTCGGCGTCAAGTTGCCCGATTACAAGCCGTCAATGTCGGCGGACAAGAAACGCGAGGTGTTGCATCGATGGCAAGTGGAGCATGAACGGTATCTGTTGAAACCGATGAATTGCCCCCACCACTGTCACATTTTCGCCGCACAGCCGCGGTCCTATCGTCAGTTGCCGCTGCGGCTGTTCGAATTCGGCACCGTTTACCGGCACGAACAAACGGGCGAACTGAACGGGCTGTTGCGGGTCCGCGGATTGACCCAAGACGACGCGCACATCTTCTGCACGCCGGACCAAGTCGAAGCCGAATTCCGTGCAACGATCGATTTGACCAAATTTGTGCTGAAATCCGTCGGCTTGGACAATTACCGCATCCAGTTGTCACTTCGCGATCCCGACAGCAGCAAGTACGTCGGTTCGGAAGAAAACTGGGATCGTGCCGAAGCGGCGCTCCGCGGCGTGTTGGAACAGTCCGAGGTGAACTTCAACGAACAGCCCGGCGAAGCCGCGTTCTATGGCCCCAAAGCGGACTTCATGGTCAGCGATTGCATCGGCCGATCATGGCAACTGGGCACGGTGCAACTGGATTACAACCTGCCCGAGCGATTCAAGCTGGAATACAACGGCAGCGACAATGCCGCCCACCGACCGGTCATGATCCACCGTGCACCGTTCGGTTCGCTGGAACGATTCACGGGCATGTTGATCGAACACTTTGCCGGCGCGTTCCCGATGTGGCTGTCGCCCGAACAGATCCGCGTCTTGCCGCTAAGCGACAAATCCGCCGAATACGCGGTCGCGGTCGCTAAACAGTTCGACGACGCGGGGTTGCGTGTGACCGTCGACAACAACGACGGAAAGATCCAGGCAAAGATCCGCAACGCCCAATTGGACCTGGTCAATTACATGGCCGTTGTCGGGCCCAAAGAAGCCGAAGCGGGCAAGGTCGCGCTGCGTGACCGGATCGACGGCGAACTGGGAACGATGCCGGTCGCCGAAGCAATCGCGCGGTTGACCCAAGAAGTCAAAGATCGGGTCGTCCGCCAAGCAGTTCAAACCGGTGTCCCGGCAGTCGCCGTTGATTCGGGCCAGACCGGTCACGAGTATTGATCGATCGCGTCACGCTTGATCAAGCGAATTCGATTCGCAGAACCGATTCGGCGTCACCATCCGATGCCGCGTCGGTATCCCGGCTGGGTCAGCAAGTCGATGTGTGTGTCGGGCACACGTCGCGGTGGGTGCATCCGTGACATCCGCTATTGACCGCTTGGCGGACGTGGCGGGGATTGGGACACACACGTTGCGATTCGGCTTGCCCCGGGATTCCCGCGGCACCGGATCGACCGGCCTTATCGCTTCGCGGTGCTGCGACCGTTTTGTGCGGCCAGCTGCAGGTGGCCGTAAAGCGTTTGATTGCGGCGAACGATGTAGAACTTCGCACGCGGTCCGGGCTGCATTTCCGGGTGTCGCAGAATGTCGGCCAAGTCTTTCAGCCGCGCGGTTTGCCACTCATGGATGCCCAACAGGATGTCCCCCGGGGCGATGCTTTGTTCGGCGGCCGGAGAACCCGGACGCACCCGAGTGATATACAGGCCACCGCCGTAACTGGTTCCCAAGCGGCGATTCAGCTGCTGCATCGATGATGCCGCCATCGGTTTGGCTTGGATGCCGATCACGCTCCAGGCCAGTTCTTCGGTCGTCTGAGGCTTGGCGATCGACCGTCCCGACTGGTCCAAGGCAAACATCATGTCTTGGCCGTCACGCTGGACTTCGATTTGAATCGATTCCCCAGGTTCGGATCCCAAGACGGCCAACACATAATCCAATTGATCGTCGACCTTGGTTGAACCGACGCGGACCACGCGGTCGCCCGGCTTCAGTCCTTCCCGTGCGGCAGGACTGCTGGCGGTGACATCGGTGACGGTGACTCCATCGCCATCGCGGGGTCCGCCGTCGGTTCGAATTCCAAGGGCAACACGCTGGGCATTGTGCTGCTTGATCATTTCGGTCACCGTTTCGACGACTTGGTCGATCGGCAAGGTGAACGCAATCTGTGACGCACCCACACGAACGGCGACGTTGACTCCGATGATTTCGCCATCGATATTCAACAGCGGCCCACCGGAATTCCCCGGGTTGATGCCGGCACTGATTTGAATCAGATCGACGTAGTCCTGGGTCTCGTTGACCGGAACGTCGCGGTGCAGGGCGCTGATGATGCCTTGGGTACATGTGTGGTAGTACCCAAACGCATTACCGATGGCAATCACAGTTTCACCGACCATCAAGTCTTCACTCGTGCCACGCGGAATGGTCGGCAACGGTTTGTCGGTGTGGACCTTGATCAACGCCAAGTCATTGCGAACGTGCGAAGCGATCAAGTCGGCGTGCGTGTTGGTGCCGTCTTGCAACGTCACGCGAATGTCGTTGACGTCTTCGACCACGTGATAGTTGGTGATCACGTAACCACGGGGGTCAACGACCACGCCGGTTCCCATGCCGTTGACTTGCCGGAACGAATCCTGGCTGTTGGCACCGACCATGCCGGCCGCGGTCGTACGAACGGTCTTTTGGCCATGGATATTGACCACCGCCGGCGAAGCGCGACGGATCGCGCGGACCGTGGGCGTCATCCGTGCGTCGGAAATCGATTCTTCTTCGGCAGCATGACAGGACCGCTGTGTTTCCAGGCCGGCCGGGCCGCCCACCGATGACACGATCGACGTGGACGACGCGAGGATCATGCCAATGGCAATCCGTCGTGCCAGGGACAGCTTTGTGGTCAATCGCATAGATCCCCGCACCTACCGCATGCAGCCTCATTGAATGTCCGCCCGAAGACCAGACCTGCGGCCCGGCTTCGGCCGACCTACGGGGTTTCCCGCCGGCCGGCAAAATCACGTGATGGAGAATCCGGCTCAGCCGACATCCCCGTCACGGGCCTTTGCATCGGTACATTCCGCTCAGACGCTTGATGCCGCTCAGAGTGCCCCGCAAGGTTTACCAGGCTTAACAACGAAGCCGCGACGACGGGTCCAGAAGGGTGGCTATGAACGGCCACGGGGCGGATATTTCGGGCGAATCAAGGCACTTTGATTCAACCGCGTCGGTCACAGGGTCCGCCCGCCAGGAGGCGCCCACCGACGGGAAACTGGCGGCATGGCAACGCGACCACCAAGCGGGGCGATAGCGTGCCCCGAAGAACTCAAGAATTTGATCCTGCCGGCGCTCATCCGGCTAGCGAACGGCGGGTCCGACCACAGCGGGAACGTTGGTCGTGACCCCTGATGCCCCGAGCCGGGCGAAGTACTGTGCATCGGCCGGATCGTCGATCGTCCAGACGTGAAAATCGTCGCAGCCTCCGCGACGAAGCTCGGCGATAAAGGCGTCATCAATGACGTCGCGTTTTCCCTGCATGCCCACACCGTCGGCCGACGTTTCTCGCACGGTTTGTGCGATCTGCGCCGCCGTCGGTCGAACAACACCGTCGTCTCCCTGACGAAAACTGGTCAGCCAGTGAACGGGAATCTGCGGCAACAGTTCCTTGCACTTGGCGACCGTGTCTTCCTGGAACGCGATGATCAACAAATCGATCTGGCCGTGATGCAGGCGATCCAATTCGGCTTTCAGCGGAGCAACGATTTCGGGACCGACTTTCAGCTCGATCACAAAACGCTTGCCTTCCGGCACGCTTTGATAGACCTGTTGGAAAGTCGGGATGACCGTCCCGTGAAACTCGGGGGCTTTCCATTGGCCGTATTCCAAGCCACGCAGTTGGTCCAGCGTGCAATCCTTCACGACCAACTTTTTGCCGCCGGTCCGTTCGGTGTCCTTGTCGTGGTGACAGACGATCTGCCCGTCGATGGTCAGATAAAAATCGCCTTCGACGCCATCGGCCTGTTGTTCGAACGCCAATTCGAATGCGGGCAGCGTGTTTTCCGGGGCGTCGGCCGATGCGCCGCGATGGGCGATCACCAACGGTTTTTCAGCAATGGTCGGATGAACATTCACAAAGGCAAGCGTGATCGGCAGGGCGAATCGCAAACACGTCACGGCGGGGCGGCACAAAGTCGTCGTGTCAAAGATCATGGGGTCCAGCGTTTCCAATAGTCCGCCAAGGAAAACCGCAGATCGTCACGGTGTTTGTCGATCGACCGGTTCAGCTTGTCGGTAAGTTTCTCGTTCAGTTTGTCCAGCCAGAATCGCTTCAAATTCCGTTCGACGACCGTCCCGATTTCCTCGGCCACTTCGCCGCCAACGTGGCTGACGCGATGCAGGTCGAATGAAACCAGTGTCAGCTTCGCGGCCGCCACATGCGGTGCGATCACCAGGGCCGGAGGAAGTTCGGTGTAGTCGGTCGCGAAATCAACGCCCATGGTCGCATCAATGCGGACCTGCATGTTGCCATGCGTGGTCAAGCTGTACCATTTGACGCCCAGATTCCAGCGTTGCAATTGTGCCGTGAAATCCAGCGGCGCCGATGCAACCACATCAATCCACCACCGTTTTTCTTCTTGTCTTAACGACCGGACCTCGATCTGAACGGGTAACCGTGATCCCGGGCGGTGGTCGCGGGCCCAGGCGGGCCGGTCGGTCTGTCCAGGCGAAAAGATTTCATAGCGGAACCAGCGGCCGTGTTCCTGATCGTGCCACTTGCGATGGGTCCGCAGCTTCAGCCCGTCCAGTTTCATGTCGACACCGGCCCAGACACGCTTCACGCGTCCCCAATCCTTGTCGCCTCGATACACGGGCGGCAATTGATCCAGGCCCCAATTGACCAACCACTGAACCGAATCGCGGACTTCGGTGTCCGAAACCACGGCGGACGAACCCGCGACCGAAGAATCAATCGATTGTTGCCCCAGCGACAGGCGACGATTCCCGGCGATCCAGGCGGCCGCCAAGGCGACCAAGCGGCGACGATCCAGCCAGGTCGTCAGCGGGTTTCCCCTGACAGCACGACCAGGCGGATCCGAGACACGCGAGCGGTCGCTAGGGACAGAATTCGGTGATCGTGACACGGCATCGGACTCCTTGTTTCGCTGACAGTCGGCCACGCTTGGGCGTGTATCGCAGAAGCCCGCTGGGGGTGTCGAGCCCGCTGTTGCCGACCTCGCCACGCCGCGGCAAACCGCTCGGCGTCCCGATTGACCGAAAATGGCCGTCCGAACGGCCGTTGACATCCCGCCACTGACAGTTGACAGTTGCGGGAATCCTTCCTGTTTTTCCACCCGGAACCGACCATCGACCCATGCCCGACGGCTCATCGTCCGCACCGCAGACCCTTTTGGACAAAATCTGGGACCAGCACGTGGTCCACCAACCGGAAAGCGGTCCCGCAATTCTGTACATCGACCTGCACTTGGTCCACGAAGTCACCAGCCCCCAAGCGTTCGAAGGATTGCGGATCAACAACCGCAAAGTCCGACGACCTGAACGCACGCTGGCCACTCCGGACCACAACGTCCCGACGACCGACCGCAGCCTGCCGATCGCTGATCCGATCAGCAAGAAGCAGATCGAAACCCTGCGTCAGAACTGCAAGGACTTCGGTGTCACCCTGTTCGACATCGGCGACGTCCGCCAGGGCATCGTCCACGTCATCGGCCCGGAAAACGGCTACACCCAGCCCGGCATGACGATCGTTTGCGGCGACAGCCACACGGCGACCCACGGGGCCTTCGGCGCTCTGGCCTTCGGCATCGGCACCAGCGAAGTCGAACACGTGATGGCGACCCAAACGTTGCTGCAGTTCAAACCCAAGACGTTCGAATTACGCGTCGACGGCGAACTGGCCCGCGGCGTGACCGCCAAAGATTTGATCCTTTATCTGATCGGGCAAATCGGCACCGCCGGTGGCACGGGATACGTCTTGGAATACACCGGTGATTGCGTCCGCGCTCTTTCGATGGAAGAACGCATGACGGTGTGCAACATGTCGATCGAAGCGGGTGCCCGCGCCGGCATGATCGCTCCCGACGAAACCACGTTCGAATACCTGCGTGGCAAACCAGAAGTCCCGAAGGACTTCGATGCCGCCGTGCAGCGCTGGCGTCAATTGGTGACCGATCCCGGTGCGTCTTACGATCGGTCCAACGTTTACCAGGGTGCGGACATCCAACCGCAAGTCACCTGGGGAACGAACCCGGGCCAGGTCCGCAGCATCACCGATCCGATTCCCGACCCGGCCGACTTTGACGATCCGGTCGAACAAAAATCAACCGCCCAGGCGCTCCAGTACATGGGGCTGACCGCCAAGACGCCGATGACCGACTTGACGCTCGATCGGGTTTTCATCGGGTCGTGCACCAACGCCCGCATCGAAGATTTGCGTGCCGCAGCGGAGGTCGTCAAAGGTCATCGCTGCAGCGATCGCGTCAACGCGATGGTCGTTCCGGGCAGCGGCCAGGTGAAGACTCAGGCCGAAAAGGAAGGCTTGGACAAGGTTTTCCGCGAAGCCGGATTTGATTGGCGGGAAGCGGGTTGCAGCATGTGCCTGGCAATGAACCCCGACAAGCTGTCACCGGGCGAACGTTGCGCCAGCACCAGCAACCGGAATTTCGAAGGCCGGCAAGGCAAAGGCGGACGGACCCACTTGGTCAGCCCCGCGATGGCCGCCGCCGCAGCGGTCGAAGGTCATTTCGTCGACATCCGCCAGTGGGATTATCGATAGACCGGAATGCCACAGCGGCACGGTCGATCATTCGCACCTGCCGCGATTCGCCCGGTCATGATTCGCCCAGCGCGGCACCTTCCGCCGCTTCAATCGTTCGCAACCACAACCGTTTTCGATCCGACATGCAAAACTTCACCATCCACACCGGCGTGGTCGCGACCCTGGATCGCGCCAATGTCGACACCGATCAGATCATCCCCAAGCAATTCCTGAAGCGTATCGAACGCACGGGATTCGGCCAGTTTTTGTTTTATGACTGGCGTTATCTGGACGACGGCGAAACCCCCAATCCGGAATTTGAACTGAACCGCGTCAACGTCAAAGGCGCGTCGATCTTGGTCGCCGGCCCGAACTTTGGCAGCGGCAGCAGTCGCGAACACGCCGTTTGGGCGCTGGACGATTACGGCATCCGCTGCGTTATCGCTCCTTCGTTCGCCGATATCTTCTTCAACAACTGTTTCAAAAACGGACTGTTGCCGATCGTCTTGCCCCAAGCCGATGTGGACGAACTGTTCCAGCGGACCGAAGCTCATTCGCCGTATCAGTTGACGGTGAACCTGGAAGATCAAACGATCACCGACAACAAAGGCTTTGATCGTTCGTTCGAAGTGGACGAAAGTCGCCGGCACAAACTGCTGCACGGTCTGGACGATATCGCCCAAACCTTGCAGCACGAAGAAAAGATTACGGCCTACGAAAACGCGCGTACTTGGTGATCCGGCCATGCTCGGACGATTCGTCGCGGTGGTGTTTGTCGCTGTTCAACTGGCAAGCATCACGGACGCCGCCGAACCAAAGACCAAAGCCCGCGGACAGACCGCGGGCCAAACGTGGAACATTGCCCAGACATGGGAAATCGACCATGTTCCCGCCTCGTTTCCGGTCGGCTTCTGTTTGCTGACCGACGGTCCGAATCAATACGTCGCGTACTACGACGAGGACCATCAAATGGTGGTCGCGTGTCGCCGTCTTCACGAAAACCAGTGGGATCGTGTTGTCTTACCCAGCAAGGTCGGCTGGGACAGCCATAACTACATCACGATGGCGGTGGATTCCCGGGGAAGTCTGCACGTTTCGGGCAACATGCACGCCGTGCCACTGGTTTACTTCCGCACCGATGTTCCCGGTCAGATTCAAACACTGCGGTCTGCCTCGATGACCGGCAACGACGAAGATCGGTGCACGTACCCACGTTTTTTACAGGATGCGGACGGGAACCTGCTTTACACCTATCGTTCCGGTGGCAGCGGCAACGGGCGGCGTTTGTACAACCGATTCGATAGCGAAACCGGCCGCTGGCATCGGTTTCTGGACGTCCCCCTGTTCGACGGATTGGGGCAATGCAACGCCTATCCGATCGGACCGACCCAAGGTCCCGACGGCCACTTTCATGTGTCCTGGGTTTGGCGAGACACGCCCGATTGCGCGACCAACCACGACCTTTCCTACGCACGCAGTGCGGATTTGAAACATTGGGAAACCGCCCACGGCAGCCCGCTGCGTTTGCCGATAACCCCTGATCAAACAGCCGCGGTCGTTGATCCGGTCCCGTCTGGCGGTGGGATCATCAACAGCGGGATTCGCATGACATTCGATCGGGCAAACCAACCGTTGTTGGCGTATCACAAACGTGATGCAAATGGACACATGCAGGCGTTTGTTGCGACGCCTCGCAAGGACCACTGGTTATCACAAGCGATCACCGATTGGGACGCACCCATTTTGTTTGCCGGTCGTGGATCAATGCCGTTCATCGGCATCAAGGTCTCCACACCAAAGGTGGTCGACGAAAAATCAATCGTTGTCGGATTCCGGCATCAAGAACACGGCAGTGGCCGAATCGTTTTAGATGCTGGAACTCTGCGGCCAGTCGATCGGAAAGTCACGATTGAACGTGAGTTTCCACCAACACTTAGCCGAGTGCGGATCGACTTTCCCGGCATGCAACATCGCTTGACAACCGACATCGGCGCATCACCCGATGCCGACGAACGCTATGTGCTGCGTTGGGAAACCCTGGGGTCGCACCACGACCGTCGGCCGCCCGACCCGCTGCCGCCGCCGAGCAAGTTGCAGCTGGTGCGACTGGTTCGCGGGGCGGTGCAGGATTAATCAGGATCAAAACATGGGGCCGAATTCAGTCGTCCCGACGTTCGACTAGACGGGCAGCTTGCCGAAGCTTTCGATTTCTTCGGCGGTGAATTTCTGTCCCAGCCGCGCGCCCATCTGCGACACGATTCGAGCCGCCGCGTGGGAAGCCAGATGGCCGGCCTGGCGCCAATTCATGCCGCTGGTGATGCCGTACAACATCGCCCCGGCGTACATGTCACCAGCACCGGTGGTGTCGACGGCATCCACGACGACGCCTTCGATCGGAAACGCTTCGCCGCCGTGCATGATGATCGAACCCTTCGGTCCCAACGTCAGGGCGACGTTCTCACAGTGTTCATGAATCTTGCCCGCCGCGACGATCGGATCTTCTTCACCGGTCAGACTCTTGGCCTCTTCTTCGTTGCAGAAGAACAAGTCGACCGGTCCGGTGATCAGATCCCAAATCTCGTCACGGATCATGTTCACCAGAAACGGATCACTTGCGGTGAACGCGACTTTGACGCCATGCTGTTTCGCCAATTCCATGGTCCGGTACGCGGCCTGCTTGGTGCCATCACCGGGCAACAAATAGCCTTCGACATAGACATACTTGGATTGCCGAATCATGTCATCGGTGACGTCTTGGTCACTGAGCGTCGCCGAGGCCCCAAGGTTGGTCAGCATCGTTCGCTGTGCGTCCTCGGTGATCAGAATCGCACAGGTTCCGGTCCGCACACCTTCGGTCGGTTCGACATCGATACCAATGCCAAGTTTCCGCATATCGTCCAGAAAGAAGTCGCCGATTTCATCCTGGCCGATCTTTCCCAAAAATGCGGCGGACCCGCCAAAGTCGGCCAAGGCCACGACGGTGTTGGCCGCCGACCCGCCGGCGCAACGATTCAGGGGCGTCCCGTCGACCGCTTTCAACACGGCCGCTTGGCGGTCATCGTCGACCAGCGTCATGACCCCCTTATCCAATTCCAGCTCGGACAAAACCGCGTCACCGACACGGGCCTGGATGTCGACCAAGGCGTTGCCCAGAGCGAACACGTCATACTTCGTCATCAAACAATCAATCGGGTTTTCGGACCGGACGCTCCACCAACCGGAACAGGAAATCGGGCGGCGACGATGGACCGGCGGAGCGGCGGTGATGATCGTCGGCCTAGAAACGTGACGGCTGGCAGCCTAGTGACATCCGCCGCTGACATGAAGGGATGGACACCACCAGGGCGAGGGCAGATTTCCAAAATTTTGGCCGACATGCTGAATTTTTGTGACCTAGGTTTCGAGTGAACGCAGATCTTCTGCGGTCTTCTCACACGCCTAGTCGAAACAAAAATCACCGGAGCATTCATACCATGAAACGCTGCAAAAAGTCAGGTTTTTCGCTGCTTGAAGTCATCGCCGCCGTCATCATCCTTGCCGTCGTTGCAGCCGCCACTGTGGCAACGGTCGCACCGATGCGGGCCAAGAGCGAAGAAAAGATGGACGTCCAAACCAAGGCTTCGTTGGACGCGATGAGCCAGACCTATTTCCTGGAAAACCAAGCCTTTCCCCGCAGCATCAACAACTTGGTGACCTCCGGCTATCTGAAGAACGATACCCAGGCAGAACAAGACTACGTGCGAGCGTTGAGCCGCAAATGGAAAGTCGACCGCAACACCGGTGAGTGGACCGAACGCTAAGACCGCCTCTGGCGAATCTTTGCCCCACACATCGACGAAAGAAGTCCGCCCTGGGCATGTCTGGCATTTCCCGTGTCCGGCCGGTTCCTGTGGCGGACTTTTTTATTTCATGGTCAATCCTCAGGCTCTGTACCGCTTGCCCGGCATGGTGTTTCGAACAATGAATCACTCGCATCGCACGACCGATCCGGCGTTCGCTTCGCCGCGGCCGTCAGGGCGCCGACGTGACGGAATGTCATTGATCGAAGTCACCATGATCTTGATCGTCATCAGCGGTGTTGCCTTGATCGGGATGACACAACTGGACGGACAGTGGTACGCCCGACGAAACGTTCGCGGCGACGCCGAACAATTGCGTCAGGCCCTGCGCACGATTCGCAACACCGCGATCGAACAACAAGCCGATGTTCGGGTGACTATGGATACACGCAACGACCAATGGCAGATTGACCAAGCCGCTGGACCGATGGGACCGGCCAAACAATGGACGATCGCCTTGCAGTCAACCGCCAGCCTGCGTCCGACACGAAACAATGTGACCTTCTATCCGACCGGTTCGGCCGATCGCGACGTCCAACTGCGTCTCAGTGACGGCACCGTCACCGATGAAGTCCGCATCACCGCCGTTTCAGGAACGATCCAATGATTCGATGTCGTCGCAATCATCGTCGTGGGGCCACGCTGATCGATGTCGCCGCGGGCAGCATGTTGCTGGCGGTGGTCTTGATCCCTTCGGTCAAAATGCTTCAGCAGAACGAAAGCCTGCACCGGAGATCGTCGCTTCGCGAAACGATGCTTCACGAAGCCGAACAGTTGCTGGAACAAACCAAAATCCGCCTGACCGATCCTTCGGTCTTCGATTCGACATTCCGGCGCAGTCGCCCTGTGGTCCAAAACCTTAGCTTGACCGCAACGGACGGTCCGCCCCTGCGTGCAACTTTGACAACCGCCGCTGATACGACGTTGCCCGCGGGAATGGAAGTGATCACCATCGATGCCCTGGTGTGGCGAGACGTCAACAACAATCGGCGCTACGACATGGATGAACCGGCCGAATCCTTGCGAACGCAAAGGGCCGCGCCATGACGACACGCAAAGCAGTGCCTCGCGAGATAACGCCGGACCGTGCAAAGGCCTGCCCGCCGAGGAGACCTGTCCGCCGAACTCGTGCCGGCATCAGCATCCTGGAAGTGATCGCGTGCACCATGATTGTGGCCGTGATGATGGTCCCGATCGCCGGCGTGATGCGATCAAGTTCTCAGGCAATCGCCCGTGCCCAAGGTGACGGAAGCATCGAAAGTCAGGGGCGACGTTCGCTGCGATGGTTGGCGGATCAAATCCGTATGAATCCACACACTCAAGTGGTTTCCGGGGGACGTGCCTTGCGGATCACGACCCTGGCCGGCCGCACCGCGTTGGTTCGCATCAATCGCAGCCAACTGGTCATGGACGATGGCATCGCCACCACGGTACTGGCGGAATCGGCCAGCGCGTTTCGTGCGACCGAATTGAAATCGACCGCGACGGGCAATCCGGTCGTGGGGCTGGAATTGCAACTGGACATTCGCGATCCGGCGACTCGGGTTACCAAGTCAGCCGCTATGACGGTCGCCCTCTAGGATCCACAACATGTCTGCGCAACGCCCACAATCGACACTTCGCCACCGTCATCGCCAGGGCGGTGCGGTTTTGCTGTGCACCTTGGCCGCGGCTGTTCTATCGATCAGCGCGATTGCCATCCTGCGTGCCGGCACCCATCAACGCCAGCGCATCAACAGCCTGCGTACGGCGGCCCAGGCTCGCCAAACCGCCGCCGGCCTGATTGCCCGTGCCGAAGCTTTTGTGCACCAAGACACCGCCTTTGCGGGAAACGTGGTCGATCCAACCGCAATGATCCCGGGTGCTTTCGCCGTGGTGACCAATGACGGCATGGGCAATGTGACCATCGCGGCCTATTTGTATCCCGGTGCAACCGCTGCGGCGGCAGCCAAACGCATCACGCTGCCCTGATCCCCCCTGCGAGTGCCGGGATTGCATTTGATGGGATTTCCCCATCCCGACGGCTGGTCTGTTATCTTCACGAGTCATCCGCGACGCGATCATCCGTCGGGCTTCTGTGTCGACATTGCTTTCGACCGGCGCCCGTACTCGTCGACTTCGCCCCCGCCTTCCACGCCCCACCTCCATCGATCAATTCTTGCCATGATCTTGCGCCCCAAGGTTTGCTTGTCCGCACTTGTATTGTTGTCTTTACCCACCGGATTGCCTTGGCCCAGTCCGACAACGACACAGGCACAAGACGCCTCATCGCCAAACTTTGTGGTCTTCATCGCCGATGATGCCGCCTGGGACGATTTCGGTACCTACGGCAACGAAACGATCCGAACGCCCAATATCGATGCGCTGGCCGAGAATGGGCTGCGGTTCGACCGCGCCTATTTGACGTGTTCGTCGTGCAGCCCCAGTCGTTGTTCCATTCTGACCAGCCGATACCCACATTCGACCGGCGCGGGCGAGCTTCACCTTCCTTTGCCGGCCGATCAGGTCATGGTCACGACGCCGCTTCGGGAAGCCGGCTATCACACCGTCGCCGCCGGAAAGTGGCACCTGGGAAACGACGCCAAATCGCAGTTTGATCGTGTCTTGGATACCAATGGTGGGCCCGGCAACAACGGTCGCTGGGTCGAAGCGGTCACCGATCGTCCGGCGGATCAGCCCTTCTTTGCGTGGTTGGCCAGTAGCGACCCACACCGCGGGTACCAGCCCGGTGCCGTGGATCCACCGCACGATCCGGCCGACGTTCGCGTTCCCGCAATTTTCCCCGACACCCCGGCCGTTCGCGAAGACATCGCGTTGTACTACGACGAGATCAGCCGTTTCGACCAGTACATCGGCAAGGTGGTCGAAACCCTGGACCGGCAAGGCGTGCTGGAAAACACCGTGGTGTTTGTCATCAGCGATAACGGCCGGCCGTTCCCACACTGCAAGACGCGCGTCAACGTCGACGGCGTACGGACGCCGCTCGTGGTCCACTGGCCGGCCGGATTGAAGGCCACGGGATCGACCCAAAGTCTTGTCAGTGTGATCGATCTGGTCGCAACCATGGTGGATTTGGCCGGTGTCGACCGACCGCCAACCTTTCAAGGCGTATCAATCCGCCCAATCCTAAACGACTCCGATGCAACGGTCCGTCGCTTTGCGTTCGCCGAACACAACTGGCACGATTATCGGGCACGTGAACGAGCCGTGATCACGCAGGACCACCTGATGATCCGAAACGACCTGCCCGAGTTGCCCGCGACACCGCCGGCCGATGGGGTTCGCAGTGCTACGTACCAGGAAATGCAACGACTGCGAGACGAAGGTCGCCTAACAGGACCGCCCACCGACGTTTTCATGGTGCCACGACCCCGCTTTGCCCTGTACGACGTCGCCGCCGATCCGCATTGCTTGGATAACCTGTACGACCGCCCGGCCAACGAATCGGTGCAGCAATCATTGCGCTCGGCGTTGGACGCCTTTGCCGACCTGACCGCCGACAATTTTGACGGCAACGCCGAAGGTCTGACTCCAGACGGATTTGATCGCGATACCGGACTTCGGTTGCCCGCCAATCAGCGATCCTCTGGAAGCAAACGCAAGAAGCCCACCGCAAAATAGTCATTCGCGATTCGTCAACGCCCAAGACGATGCCGATCACAAGTAACGTGCCAGCGGTCCGCCACGTGCGGCCCGCGCGTCCACCTTGGCCGTCACCTGGGGATCTTCGATCAGCGGCGGTGCGTGAAAGTCTTTGCTTCGCGCATCGATCACCAATGGCCCCACGCACCCCCAATGCTTTTGAACGATTGCGGCACCGACCCCTGCGATGTCGACCGCGGGATTGCTGCGGGTGAACGTCAGCCATAGCCAGTTGTCGATCGTCTTGGCGGCGAATTCCGAATCGTCGACGACGGTGATCAGCGGCCAAGCACGCAGCGATTCGTCGGGCTGTCCGCCTGGGCCGCCGGCCAAACTTTCGCACAGCCGCCGCAGATCATTGGCCGCCGAGTCCACACCATGTCGCGGCCCGCAAATCGCCAGCACGCCCGGTATCACAACCCTAGGACCAGAAAAACCATCAGGTAGTTTCAAATCCGCGGGCACCTCCGTTCCAAGCGTTCGCACCGGAGCCCCCGTCGCAGCCACAACGACTTTGGATCCTTGATTGAATCCATGACCGCTGTAGTCCAGCGTGTCGATCGTGGTCTTGGTTTGGAAGTGCAAGTCGCGACGCCAATCAACCCGGCACAACAGATGATTCATGAACGATGCGATATCGTGAATCTTCAACGTCTGATCGGGATCATCGGTGATCCACAAATATTTCGCCAGCGACAACTGACCATTGCCCAAAATGGCATTCGCCTGGGTCAGCAATTCCTGGGGCTCGCTTCGTTCCATGTATGGCATGTATCGTTCGCTGCCGATGGCCAACAACAGCGGATGAACGCCGGCCGCATCGACCGCGTGAACCGCCTTCACCCCCGGGATGACCGTGGGGATGATCGGATCGGTCAGTTCGTGAATGAGCTGACCGAACGTGGTGTCTTCCTGTGGCGGACGCCCCACCACGGTGAAAGGCCAGATAGCGTCGTCGCGGTGCCAGACATGCTGGACACGAAGCACCGGGTAATCGTGCCGCAAACTGTAATAGCCCAAGTGATCTCCAAAGGGGCCTTCGGGTTTGGTGCGACCGGGATCGATCGTTCCCACAATCGCAAAATCGGCATCGGCATAAACCGGTGCGTGATCACCGACGATCATGCGAATCCGGCGACCGGCAAGCGCCCCGGCAAACGTCAGTTCCGTCAATCCTTCTGGCAATGGCATCACCGCCGCCAAAGACATCGCCGGACTGCCGCCAACGGTGATCACCACCTTTAAAGGTTGGCCCAGGTCGAGCGCACGGCGATGGTGCACGCCGATGCCGCGATGGATCTGATAGTGCAATCCGGTTTCGCGATCCGTTTCGTAGTCGTTGCCATCCAGCTGGACCCGATACATTCCCAGATTGATCTTCATCAGATGATTCGGTTGATCCGGATCACTGCTCAGGACCTGTGGCAGCGTCACAAAGGCACCACCGTCATCGGGCCAGCACTTGATCGGCGGCAACTTGGACAACGCCGTCTGATGTCCCATCACCGCGCCACGGCGGACCTTTCGAGGCAACATCCGCACAGCCGTCACGGGAACTCCGGCGTAGCGTAGCGGCCGCTTGGGCAATGCGGACGGATCCACCTTCATCTCGATCAGACGGCGTACCGATTCCAGTGTGCTACGAAACAGATAGCGTGCCTGGTCCAAGGAACCGAACAGATTCGATACCGCAGGAAACGGAGTCCCAGTCAAGTGATGGAACAGGACCGCGGGACCGCCGTTGGCATAGACGCGGCGTTGGATCTCCGCGGCTTCCAAGTGGGGATCCACTGGATCGTCGATCTCGATCAACCGACCGCCGGCACGAAGGTCGTCAACAACGTCACGGGTACTTCGATGCTTCACGATCGGGAATCTCTTGCACGTACTGTCGATCGCCCCCTTTTTGCCTTTCACCCGAGCCGTCAACTGGCGGATTTAATCAGGGGAGCTGGCTGTGATAACCGTTACCGCGGCGCTACACTAACGCGTCGGTGCCCCCGTGGCGATGCCCGGATCCGTTTCACCGTGCAACTTTGCCGACGCCGCTTGCCTTTGACGCCCCTGCCGGTCCTATGCCCAACAGCCTTCCGTTGCCCACGCCCAAGTTGAACGCCGTTTCCGACCTTGATAGTCGATGCGATTGTCTGGTCGTCGGCGTCGCATCGGGCACTGATGCCATGCCGGAAATGCCTGGCATTTCGGCAATGCAGCGGAAGCTGATCGACGACTGGATCCGGCGAGGTGAAATCAGCGGCAAGTGCGGCGAAGTGTTCATGGTCACCACCGGCGATGCCGATGTGCCGCTGATCATGACCATCGGAACGGGTGCCAAGCAACAGCGTTCCGATGGATTCGATCTGGCCGCGACGGCGATCCGCAAACTGACCAAACGTCAGCGTCAACGTGTGGTGATCGACGCCGCAAGCTTGGCGGGCTCCGATAACGCGGATGCCGTCGTCGCCGGTGCTTTGGCCGGGTGTGAAACGCAGGGCATCTATCAGCAGGGTGACCCACCCCAGTTCTATGCCCCGACACAAATCGACTTTTTGGGTACGGGCCAACAACAGGTGACCACGGGCAAGATCATCGGGGACGCCGTCAATCGGTGCCGACGTTTAGTCAACGAACCGGCAGGTATTCTGTATCCCGAAAGCTTCGCCGCTCGGGCACAAAAGTTCGGCAACGAGGTCGGGCTTGAGGTCGAAGTTTGGGACGAACACCGTTTGGAATCCGAAGGCTGTCGCGCGATCTTGGCCGTCGGCCAGGGTTCCGCACGCCGACCGCGACTGGTCATTCTTCGACATAACGGGGCCGCGGATCCCAATGAGGCGCCGATCGCCCTGGTCGGCAAAGGCGTCACGTTTGACAGCGGCGGTTTGTCGCTGAAACCCAGCGAAGGCATGGTCGACATGAAGTGCGACATGGCCGGTGCGGCCACGGTTGCCAGCGTGATGCGAGCGGTGGCCCAACTGAAGATCCCGCGGAACGTCATCGGGTTTTGTGGGTTGGCCGAAAACATGGTCAGCGGGTCCAGTTACAAACTGGGTGACGTGGTCGAAACGCGGCAAGGCACGACCATTGAAATCCTGAACACCGATGCCGAAGGTCGTGTCGTGTTGGCTGACACCTTGGACGTGGCAGTCGGACATCAACCACAAGCGATGGTCGATCTGGCGACCCTGACCGGTGCCTGCATGGTCGCACTGGGGCGCGAAGTCACCGGTCTGATGAGCAACCGGGATGACCTGTGCGGCGAAGTTCGTGCCGCGGCGGATGCCGAAGGCGAACCCGCTTGGCAATTGCCCATGTTTTCGCTGTACGACGAGAAGATCAAAAGCAAAGTCGCGGACATCAAGAATGTCGGCGAAGGACGCTGGGGCGGTGCCATTACGGCGGCCAAACTGTTGGAACAGTTTGTCGGCGATACCCCGTGGGTTCACATGGACATCGCCGGCCCGGCGTTTGCCGATTCGCCGCTGCCCCATCGCGATGCCGGCGCGACCGGCGCGATGGTCCGAACGCTGCTGCGTTGGATCCAATCACGCTGAAACCGCGACGATGATTAAGGTTTCGGCGCGTAGGCATTGACGATCACTCGCGCGCAGTCCCGAACATACGTCTTCGGACTGACTTGATGCACCTGTTTGGTGACGCCGATCAGCCTTGGCCAGAATTCGTATTCCATCAGCATTCCGATGAACTGCGAACTGGCCACTTTCGGACGCGGGACGTTCAACATCCCAGCGTTCTTTGCATCGGCGAACCACTGCGTCACCTGCATCGTGATCGCGTTGGTCGTTTCCTCCAACGCGCCGCTGGCATGCGGGGCGTTGATCAGCCGGGATAGCACCACCCGCGCCAGATCTTGAAATTCGGGTTCCCCGATCGCGGCAAAGATGTTGTCGCCGATGGCCCGCAATTGCGATTCGGCCGACTTCTTTGACTCGAACTCAAACTCGGGAATCACATCGGCAAGCTCGGCGATTCGCTCGATGATGACCGCGAACAAATCTTCTTTGCCGGCGAAATGGTTGTACACCGTCCGCTTGGACACCCCGGCGGTGGCGGCGATCTGGTCCATGCTGGTGTTGTCGAACCCCCGCCGCTGAAACTCCTTCACCGCAGCTTCCACGACCGATCGCCGCTTTCGATCGGTAAGCTTTTCCGCCATTTCCCGCCCCATCTTTCGACTTGCCATAACTAAACCGAGTAGTATACTTTTCGGCACAACGAAAGTACACCACTCAGTTTACTTCGTCGGCTCCAGGCGGTGGCGTCTGTTGTTCCGCTGACCGCACGCGACAGGTTGTCGCGGCATCCATTGTTTCGCCATTTTGCGTTGACTGAAACCGATTCATGCGTGGAAATCTTGGGCCCCGGTGGGCAATCGCGACGGTCCTTGGATTGGCGGCTCTGGGCTGTGAAGAACCTCCGCCGCTGCCGACCGAAAAACCACCGCTGCCGGTCAGCGTGATGACGCTGACGCGAAGCACGCCGGATGTTTCCTTTTCCGCATCCGGCACTGTGAAGTCATGGAAAACAGAATCCATCGGCTTTGAAATTCCCGGTCGGGTGCAATGGGTGCTGGAACCCGGCCAGAACATTTCCGGACACGTCGAAGACGCCGACGGCAACGTGATCGCCGAAGGCACGCCGCTGGCAAAGATCGATCCGGATCGGTACGAGGTCGCCGTCGCTTCGGCGGAAGCCGATTTGGAAGTTGCCAAACTTCAGGAAGAGATCGCCGAAATCCGTCTGAAAGAAACGTTGCCTGCTGATATCCGGTCGGCCGAGGCGGATTCGAAGCTTGCCGCCGATGAATTTGAACGAGCATCCAAACTGCGACGCCAAAGCGCGATCGCCGAAGCCGACTACGACGCGGCCGCCAATCGGGTCGCCCAAGAAAAGGCGCGACTGTCGTCGCTGAATTCGACACTAAAACAAGCGTCGGCTGAACTGCGATCGGCGAAAGCCAATGTCCAACGCGCCCAGCAAGCACTAGCCGATGCGCGTCGTGATTTGAAAAACACTGTTCTATACGGCGGATATCGGGGACAAATCTCCGAAGTCGACGTTGTTCCAGGCAGCGTTGTCAGTGCGGGATCACCCGTTCTGAAGCTTCAGATGATGGACCCGATCAAAATTGAAATCGAGGTGTCCGCCGAACAGTCACGACGTCTGCGGCGACGACAACAGGTGCCGGTGACGTTTACCGACACATCGGGAAAGCCACAAACCGTTTTCGGTCTGGTGTATGTCATCGATCCCAGTGCGGACCCGGCCACACGGACGTTCACGGTCACGCTGTTGGTCTTGAACTCGCAATACCGCGATCCGCTGCCGAAGGGAATTCAAGGCAAACACGTCGCCCGCACACAAGACGTTTGGCCGCTGGACGTGAATTCGATCATCGGGGTCGAACCGGGGACTCATCTGGTCGAAGAACAGGCGATCGAAACCGTTGATGGACAACACTTTGTGTACCTGATGACCAATGCGGTCAAAGGCCAATCGATTCCGGACATCGTCAAACTGCAGCGTCGCGAAGTCGAAATGTTGCCGCTGCGGATCCCTTACTTGGGCAACTGGGTGTTTCGCCAAGTGCGCTTTGTGGAAACGCCGCCTGGGCCCGACAGTTTGTTGGCCGGCGCCCTGGAATTTCCCAACGAAGACAGGGATCAATGGGACGGTTGCACCTTGGTGTTTGACGCCGGTCCCCAGTGGATGCTGCGTCCAGGCGATCTGGTCAGTGTGAACCTGTCGACTCGAAAGGCAGAAGACGGATTTTTCGTTCCGCTGGACTGCATCCACGAAGAATCCGGCACCACATCGCTGTTCGTTCTACGTAGCGAGGGGGACCAAGAGATCGCGCACCGCGTGAAGGTCAACGTGATTCTTCCCGATCACGTCGAAGCGGGGACGATGGTGCAAGTCCAAGCGATTGAACCGGAGTCCATCACCCAGGGAGATCAAATCATTGTCGGAGGCGTCCATTATTTGAATGACGGCCAGGTGGTCACGGTTCGCAAAGGAGAATCGTGGTGAATCTGTCAGCGTTATCGGTCAAATATCGTCCGATCGTCTTTTCGCTAATCATCTTAATGATGGTTTGGGGGACAATCACGTTTTTCACGATGCCACGTCGCGAGGACCCCGAGTTCACCATTCGTGTTTGCGTCGTCACGACCAGTTGGGCAGGTGCACCGGCCGAAAAGGTCGAAGAACTGGTCACCGACAAACTGGAAGAGAAGATCGTCAGCTTGGAGGAGGTCGAAACCCTTCGATCGACATCCAAAACGGGACAGTCGATCATCTTCGTTGAATTGAACGACGACATTCACCCGTCAGACATTCAAAACGTGTGGGACAAAGTCCGCGCTCGGGTGGAACAGGCGGAAATGCCGGAGGATTCCGTCGAACCTGTCGTCAACGACGAGTTCGGTGACACGGCGGTTCTGCTGCTGGCCATCCACCAAAAACCGCTTGACGGTGATGCCGACATTCTGCCGGAAAATCGTTACACGCCGCGTCAGTTGGAACAGTTTGCCGAACTGATCGAAGACGAATTACGGTTGTTGCCCGGCGTTGCCAAGGTGGACAAATTCGGCATCCAGAAGGAAGCGGTCTACATCCAAACGGATCTGGGGAATTGGGCACAGCAATCGTTGACCACGTCACGATTGAAGCGGTTGGCGTCGGAGCGGAACATCATCAAGCCCGGCGGGCAGCTATCCACCGACGACGGTTTCTTCACCGTCAAACCGGGCGGCGAGTTCGACGCGATTGACGAAATTCGACAAATCGGCAGTGTCGTGCGAAGCGACAAGGATGGCGATGAAGCCAACAGCGTCACGCTGTCCAATTTGGGACTGACCGTTCAACGATCCTATGAGGATCCGCCGGCGTATCTTTGTCGATTCGGCAATCGTGATTATGCGACCACGGCGGTAACGGTCGCGGTCACAATGCAGTCGGGTTCGAACATCATCGACATTTGCCAGCGCAGCCTGCAACGTGTCGACGAGCTGACGGAGATCGAACAACGATTGCCCCCGGACGTGATGGCGACCGCCATTTCCAACCAAGCGATCAATGTCGAATCCAAAATCTCCGACGTCATCGTCAACGTGATCGAAGCGATCCTGATTGTGGTGCTGGTCGTCTATCTAGTGGTCGGGGCACGAACCTCGCTGGTGATGGCGGCGAACATTCCTGTCGTCGTGATCACATCCGTGGCGATGATTTCGATGATGTACGTCCAGCTGGAACAAATCTCTTTGGCTGCCATCATCATTTCGTTGGGATTGCTGGTGGACAACGCGGTCCAAGTATGTGACCAGGCAAGATCCAATCAGATCGCCGGACTTCCACCGTTTCGCGCAGCCGTCGAAGGCGCCAACACACTGGCGATTCCCATGTTGGTCGGAACGCTAACGACAATGGCCGCGTTCATTCCGATGCTGTACGCATTGAAAGGCGGGGCCCGCGAATATGTGTACAGCTTGCCGGTAACGGTGGCGACGACGCTGGGAATCAGTTGGCTGATGGCCATGACTTTCTGCGTGGTATTGGCGGGGCTATTCATTCGAGCACCGAAGAATCACGCGCCCGCATCGCCGCCCATTCGCTGGTACATGTTGCTGCGGAACCGATTGCCCGAAACACTTCGGCGTCTGTTTCCCCAACCATCGACTGCCGGTGAATCGACGATCCAACGTTTGTATGGCCGTTCGCTGAAGTTCGCGTTGCGATACAAATGGTCGACATTGATTTTCACGCTGATGGCCAGCATGACAGTCTTCATGTTGCCGGTCAGTTCCGAATTTTTCCCGGAGGCGGCACGTGATCAGTTCGCCGTGGAAATCGAATTACCGGAAACCGCAACGATCTGGCAAACCGATGCGATCACTCGTGAAGTCGAAGACGTGATTCGACGGCTAAGCCCCGCGTCGCCAGACCAACAGATTGGCGAACAACGGGAACGCTTGAGTGTCATGCGGACGCTGGTCGGCGGTGGGGGATCGCGTTGGAATTTGACGTGGGAACCGGAACCGCAGAACCGAAGCTATGCCGAGATCCTGGTTCAAACGACAAACTGGCAATACACGGCGGATTTTGTGGAAGAAGTCCGCATTGCCTGTCATCAGGGTCGCCCCGACTTGGGCATCGAACCCATCGTCGGTGCCCGAGTGGTGCCGCGAAAGCTTGCGCTCGGACCACCGGCCGATCCGTTGACCTTCCGGATTATTGGAAATGGATTCGCCGATCCGGCGATGCTGCGAAACATCAGCAACCGGGTCAAGGCAATGGTCAGGCAACAACCGGAAACCTGGAACGTTCACGATTCGTGGGGAACCAACGGGTACCAGATTCAGGTGGATGTCGATCGTGACCGAGCCACCTTGGCGGGAGTGACCAACGCACAGATCGCCGAAACGTTGAACAGCTACTATTCCGGATTAAAACTAACCACGTTTCGTGAAGGCGATCACCAAGTCCCGATCTACTTCCGTTTGCGACCGGAGGGTCGACAGTCGGTCCGCGGCCTACAGGAATCCTTTGTTGAAGGCGACGCCGGAAAGGTGCCTTTGGAATCGTTGGCCGACTTTCGGTTCTCCTGGCAACCGGAAAGGATCGAACGGCGGAACATGAACCGGACCATCGAAGTTTCATCTCGTGTGTTACCCGGCGTGCCAGGTAACGACATCGTGCTGCGTGTGTGGCACAGCGACGCGATGAAAACGTTGATGAATGAACTGCCGGCCGGTTATCGCATCGAACCTGGTGGTGCTTACGAAGAAAGCATTGAATCGGGCGGCCAGATGATACAGTCGTTCGGCTGGTCTTTTGTCTTGATCGTGTTTTGCCTGGTGTTTCAGTACAACGGCTGGGCAAAACCTTCGATGGTCTTGTGCACACTGCCGATGGCGTTGGTCGGGGCTTACCTTGGCTTGGCGCTAACCAACAACACCTTGGGATTCATGCCGCAGTTGGGCATCCTGGCGTTGTGCGGGATCGTGTTGAACACGGCGATCATCTACATCGAGTTTGCCGACATCCTGATCCGCGAACACTTTGCGTCGTCGTCAAAACCGGATGCCGAACAGAAGATCGACCACGACGTTTTTCATCAGTGTCTGATCGATGCTGGCAAACAACGGATGCTGCCGATTTTCTTAACCACCGCGACGACGGTGGGCGGTTTGTTACCGCTGGCGATTTCCGGCGGGCCACTGTGGGTGGGTTTGGCCTGGTGCATGATCAGCGGACTGATTTTGACGACGTTCCTGACGCTGTACGTCTTGCCCGCTTTGTATGCGGTCCTGGTCGAAACCTTTGGAATCCGTCCGGTCCCGGTGGAGTCCACGGAACTGGACACCGTGGCGACGTCCGCTTTGCCGCAACCGTCGTGATCGATCAGGCCTTGGCCGACTTGACCGGCCAGAAACGTTTCCATCCGCTCTCGTTAGCGCCCCCCGCTTCGTCGCCATCGACAGCCTCGGTGGTTTGAGGCGGCTCAACGATCTTGTGCGCCATTTCGCGATACGCTTGCGTGATCGCGGCCTTGGGGGCTTGGGTCACCAAAGGCACACCGTTGTTGCGGACCTCGATCATTGTCCGATAGTCGTTGGGCAACAGAGCAAAGATTTCACGGCCAAGTGTTTCCTTGGCCTTCTTCAAACTGATCTGGCCGCTGTCCAAGCCGGCACGGTTAACGACGATTTCGACTTTGTCTTGCAAGCCTTCGGTTTCGTCGAAGCTCATCATCAAACGAACGACGTTTCGCAGACAGGGCAGATCCAACTGCGTGACCAAGATGACGCGGCTGGCCGATTCGATCGCCACCATGTCAATCGGGCTGTACGTTTTCGACAGGTCGACGATCAGGTGCGAAAACGAAGCCTTCATCAGCCCCATGACTTTTCGCAAGCTTTCCGGATCGACCACCTCGGTGTCGCGCAGTTCAACCGGTCGCGGCAGAAGGTACAGGCCGCTGGAGTGCTTGGTCAGCGACTTTTTCAGCAACTGGATGTCCAGTCGCGAGATGTTCTGGACCACATCCGCCAGGGTGTAGTCGGGGATCGCATCCAAGAAGACGTCGGCATCACCCAGCGCAAGGTCCAGGTCGACCAAGGCCACACTGTTCTTGGGATCCTCGGCCAGTACACAGCCCAGGTTGACCGCGACGCTGGTGGTCCCCACGCCACCGGTCGCGCCGGCCACGGCGATGATTTCGCTACCACGGCCGCCACGTTCGGCGGAACCAAATTTCTGCTGGCTGACACGCTGAAGCGCCGATGCCAGTTCTTCCTCGCTCAGGGGTAGCGTCAAAAATTCCCGAGCACCGCTTCGGATCGCGGTCAGAATGAGTTGCCCGTCGTTGCTTTCACTGGCGGCCAAGATCACCGTATCGGGCGACGACTGGGACAGCCGCGAAATCAGATCAATGGCCTTGTTTTGGTCCGAGTCCAAGTTGACCACGCCGACATCGGGTGATGTTTGATCAACGATGTCCGGAAAAAATTCGTATCGTGAACAGTCGGCTTCCAACCAAACCGTTTCCAGCCCCAACAACATCGCTTTGACGGTTTCACGAGTCGAATCGTTGGGATCGACTAGTGCGAGTCGCAGTACGTTGCTCATGGATGCGGGCTCAAATCAATTGGGTTTCAAATTCAGAATCTCTTTCGGCTTGTTCGACATCTCGAACCATCAGCCGCGACGACTTATTCGCCTGGCGACGAAATCACGACGCCTTCGCCGACGACCGTGGGCATTTCCCCGGGGGCGTACACACCCGGCGGCAGGGTTTCGCCCGAAACGATCGCACCGCCCGATGACGACATGTCACCTTGCATGGCGGTGGGGTGACCGTTGACCATGATCGATCCTTCACGGCAATCTTCTTTGCATTGGTGGCCCATCAGGTTGGGCGTTTCGATGTAGCCATCGAAGTACAGTTCGCAATCGGTCGGCGACATCGAATTCAATCCCGGTCCGCCCGGCGGGACTTCGCAGGGATCCATCGCGTCGACGATCTCGGGCGTGACCATGATCAGCAACTCGATTTCGTTCTTGCGTTCACGGACCCGGCGGAACATGGTTCCGATGTAGGGCAGTTCGCCGAAGAACGGTGTCGATCGGACATAGGCATCGACGCGGCTTTGCAGCAAACCGGCGATCGCGATCGTTTGACCGGCGTCCATTTCCACGGCCACATCGACGTAGCGTTGGGTAAAGGCGGACACGCTTAGACCGTTGACGGTAACGCTGCGTGATTCATCCGGCTCGGACACTTCCGGTCGGACTTCCAAACGAACGCGTCCCGGACCGACGACGAACGGCAGAAAGTCGACGGACGTTCCGTATTCTTCGTATTCAACTTGGACGGCACCGTTACCGGTCGGCACGACGTTGGGCACACGACCGCCGACGGTGAACCGTGACGGACGACCATGCGTGGCGACCACGGTGGGTTCGGCCAACAATTTCAACAGATTGTTTTGACGCAACGCACGAATCAAAGCTTCGAAGTTGGCGTTGGCAAAGAAGAAACGGTTGGTCATGTCACTGACCGCACTGTCGGACGGGTCCAGCCCGGTGCCGATGCTGTTGGCAACGTTGGACAGTGTCGTCGGAGCTTGGTGATAGAAACTGGTACCGTCGGAAATACTCCAGTCGATCCCCAAGTCTCGTAGTTTGGTTCGTGACACCTCCATGATCTTGGTGTGCAGCATGATTTGCTGGACGCCGGAGACTTGGATGTTGTTGACCGGGGCGGTGTAGAACTGTTCGACGATGGCCATCGCACGATCGACGTCATCCACGCTGGTGACGAATCCGCTGACGACGGCACCGCTGCCGATCGGCATGACTTTCAATGAAGCCAGCGGCAATTGCGATTCCAGGATGCCTTCGACTTCCCGCGAATCGGCCAGGACGATCACATCGACGGTGTACAGTTTTTCGTCGGTGTCCCAGATGTTCAGCTGGGTGGTGCCGGGCTGTTTCGCCGAAATCTGGATCTGATTCTGCGAAATCGGCTGGGCACCAACGATTTCTTCGTTGTGAACCTGGAACTTGGGGATGCGTTCTTCCAGCGTCAAGATGCGGCTGCTTTTCACCAGCATCTCGATTCGTTCGACGGCCTGCGTGATGTTGGTATTCACGCTGGACGCCGTCGCGGTGACCAGACGGTCGCCTTGTGCCCACGTCGATCCGGGAAGGATCGCAGCGGTGACGAACAGACAACCTGTCAGAATCAGCTGGTTCGCTGGCCGAAGAAACGTTTTCATCGCGTGGTGCATCCTTGCTTGACCTGTCGGATCCTTCCAACATTCCGCCGGCACGAACAGATGTGGAATCCGTGTCGTGCCGCCAGGTGGTCGATGGCGATTAACGGGTAAAGGTTAGATCCGGCCGATCTCAACCGACCGGATCAAAGTTCGCTTCAATCAAATTTCACTCAGGCGATCATCGCCCGAGCAAGTCATCGGCATCATCGGCCGTTCCGGCTTCCTCGGCGGGAGGCTGAAAGAACGGGCTGGCTTCGCCGTTTAGGTAACTGTATTCGTCGTCTTGCGGGTTCGGCGACGTGGCGGTCGCGGCCGGAGCCGCAGGTGCCTTGCTTTCATCGCCACCGGTTTCGCTCAGGATGTGAGGCATGTCGTCTTGGCCGGTCCAGCCGTACTGTGTGATCTTGCCGCCCGAGAGCTTCTGCATTTTGAAGTTTTCGGTTGGTTCGACTTTGCGAGTTACAACTGTTCTCGGAGCCGGTTCGACTTCCTCTTCCTTCGTCTCGTTGGCCTTGGCGTGGTCAGCAATCCACTGCAAGAACTGCTGACCCGGATCCTCACGGTCGCCATCGTTTTCGTAATCGGTAAGGTTTCCCAACGTCAGACGAATCTTGCCCAGTTCCGAGGCCCAAGTCCAAACTTCGGCATCTGTCTTTTTGATCAGCAACGAGATCGTCTTAGCGGCCTTGGTCGCTTCATCGTTGTCTTCGCGCTGGGTCTGTCCGTCCAATGCGAACACGCGGACACCGCGTAGGATCGTTTTGGCGGTCGTTTCCGGAACGACATCACTTTTCTTGAAGTATCCCATCACGTCGACACGGTCACCGGGGCGGACCAGGTTGGCGACCGCGTTTTCCGGGTCGGCTTCCATCGCCACGACGGTGTAGCCGCGAGGGATCTTTTGGGACGATCCGTTGGAATCGTTCATCAACTTGACCGGCATGACGGGCTCACCAGCGTAGAAACGCTGGCGTGCGTACTTGCCTTCCAAGTCTTCCAGGGTGCTGGTCGCGCCTTCGGGAATCCGATCGGCGGGCCATTGTTCCAGTTTGATTTTTTCGCCTGTGATTTCCTCGGCAACGTCGATCGCCTTGGTGGTCACGAAGATTTCCACCATCTTGATCTCGCTGCCTTGCGAACTTTGGGCTTGCATCCAATGGCTAAGCCCGACAGCAGCGATCGCACCGCAAACGCAGGCAACCAGCAGGACGAGAGTTTTGTTACGCATGATTCGTTCGACAGTGGTGTTCAGGGTTGGTCCGGGAAACACGTTGTTTCCGGATAACGGTTCGCATCAAAACGAAGAACCGCACCGAACCGAATGAACGCGATCTGACGCTTCTGTGTATTCGGTGAGGTCCCGGCGACATCTGCACCCCATACGCTAGATGGGATATTGTCGCCCCGCTTGGCAGACTTGCCGCAACCGGCAAGGTCAACCAAAGCTTCCCAGCCTGACCGTTTCCTGCGTTTCATTCGCGTCCTCAGGCGGCGGACGCGTCGCATGTTCGTGTTCGGTTCAGCACGACGACGCGGTCACGTAGGTCGTCGTGTGACTCGGTGTTTCACGCCTCCGGTGTTGCCACCGTTGGTGTCAAATCAGCATTCCGGCGAAGGCGAAGTAGATCACCGAACCGATGGCCATCGGGATGCCATAAGGCAACAGGGTCATCGTCGGCTTACGTTCGCGGGCGATCGCGGCCAACTTGCTCGGTCGGCGAACGGTCTTCCACTCTTCCAGGATTTGCATCGCCATTGCGTAATGCTTGAAAGCTTTTCCGCTACGCAGAATCATGACCGCGGCGATCAATCCGCCGGCCAGTGCACCAGCGACGAACAGCTTCAGGCTGATCAGCGATCCCAGCCAAGCGCCCGTTCCGGCGGCCAGTTTGACGTCGCCCGCTCCCATGCCGCCGACATTACGCAGCAGCAACAGAGGCATCGCACCGATGATGGTGCCCAAGAAGCTCCAGCCCAATCCGCCAACGCCATCGGCGTAGCACCAGTAGCACCAGCCGCTGATGATGAACGGCAAGTTCAGCCAGTTGGGGACCTTCAAGATCATGCCGTCGATGACGGCGGCGACGATCAGCACAACGCTGACGAACCAGACGATCCAGTGGTCGGCAATACTTTGCAGTAACGTGTCCATGTTATGTTTCCCCGTAACGATGGCGATCCGGACGATGATGGATCGATGGTTTGTGTTGTCCCCGTGACAGCTTGATCTTTTTCTTATCGCGGTCCGATCAACCAAGTGAACATCGCGAACAGCAGCGTCACGACGCAGCAAGCCAGTTGCCAGGCATAGGCGGCGGCATCAGCGGGAAGCAGCGGATAGTTCATGGTGGGATCTTTGCGAAAGGCCAAGGAACAAAGGCCAAACGAGTGACCGGGATTCGAAACGACCGGCGCGGACCAAAGCGTGGCCCGCACCGGACGTCGTATTCAAACCCGCATGCGAAGGTCCGAGCCGTCAAACAAGTCGACCCGGCCGTCCGCAATGCAGAAGCGAGATCAGTTACCGGCGATTGCGGTACCGACAGCGTCGAACTTGGTAGCAGCGTTGGTACCGACGGTACCGACAGCGGCCAAGCAGACCACGACGATCAACGCCAACATGACGGCGTACTCAACGGCGGTCGGTCCATCTTCTTCCTTCAGGAAGTTCACAAAGCTGGTAGCGAAATTCTTCATTTGTCTTTCTCCAGGAGTGAGTGCGGCCCACAGGGGGACCACAAACAACGACGAAAACGGTTGACCCAACGCGGGTCAATCCGGTCGAGTGGGCAGCCTCATCTCCGACTCTCGTCTGACATGCCTTGGCGGCGGTCTCGGCGGGATTCACATCCGAACCATGACAACCGTTTCCCTCGGCAACCCGGCTTTCCTGAGGCTACGCCGACAAATCGCTTTGCCGGCTCACCCACGGACCCGTGGTTTTGCGCGATCATCCTCTCGGACGTCTTGCCTTTGTCAGGGAGCAAGGCTGACCAAGCCTCGACGTTCGGCATCAACCGACCGACAAGACTTAGCGATTGGACCAAGGACTGGCCCGCTCACTCTCTAAAGGGACACTACGACACGTTTTCGACGTGGGTAAAAAAGACGGGTCCCGCAAACCCTGCGGGCAACCGAATCGATCCGTTTGTGACTGTTGTGACGGCCAAGACAGGTACAATGGGGCAATCGGGCGTCGGCAAGGGTTCGTCTTGCCCGGCAAATCGCGATGACGACGACGGCTGATGAATCGACTGACTTCCAATTTGTTGCGACCGTCACGTTGGCGGTACCGACCACTTCCCTGGGTCATTCCGGCGACCCTTTTGGCGACCATCGACGGATTGTCGCCGCCGTGGCTGCATGTCTGTGTGGTCGCGACCTTCGTCGTGCCGCTGGCATGGAGCTATTTGCCGCGTCGCCACATGCCGTTATTGATGACGTCGCTGTTGCTGGCGGTCGTCATCCCGGGTTTGGCACCCATGATCCGCAGCGTCGCGGCATCGGCCGAATTGATTGGTGATGCCGTCGGACCGCACGAAGCGACTTGGATGTCGTCGATCGAAGGTTTCGGGATGGAGCGGGTTTGGACCATCCTGGCCCTGCTGGCGCTGTGGTGGTTTCATTACCGATTGCAAGACCGACGACGACGACGCTTGGCCCTGCGTCGTTCGTTACAACAACGGGTGTTCCGTCGCACCCAACAAGTGCGACGTGCCAACCGTGCCCTACGCAATGAAGTCATCCGTCGCCAGGAAACGCAACACCTGCTGGACCAGAGCGAAAGCACGTTCCAAGCGTTGATGGAACGGATGCAGTTGCAGGTCAGCCGAAAGAATCGCGACGGCGTGGTGACGTACGCCAATGAGATCTACTGTCGCAACCTGGGCCGGGAATTGAACGAGGTGATCGGGTCGACCGATGACGACTTGTTCGCACCGGAAATCGCACAGAAATACCGGTCCGACGATCTTCGCGTGATGGATTCCGGACAAAGCGTCGACCAAATCGAGCAACATCCAACGCTGGACGGCAAGACAGGCTACGCCCAGGTCTTTAAAGCGCCTGAATACGACCGCGACGGCAACTGTGTGGGTATCCAGATCATCTTCTGGGACGTGACGCGAAAGTATCTGGGCGAAATGGCCCTCCGTGCCAGCGAAGCCCGCAAGCGGGCGTTGTTCGATTCGGCCGCCGACGCGGTCGTTCTGTTGGACGCTCATGGGATCGTGGTCGAAGCCAATCCGGCGGCCACGATTCTGTTCGGCGACGGGATGGTGGGACAGCGTTTCGAAGACATCGCCATGCCTTTGACCGGATCCATCTTTGGTTCACCAAACTTCAGTGCACGCAATCGTTGGGCCGCAATCCCTCGTGCCGCACGACACGAATTGACGATCGTTCGCAAGAATGAATCCGAGTTCGAAAGCGAGGTGGCCGTTCATACGATTCCCGTCGGCGATGAACAGGGCTGCGCGGTCATCGTCCGTGACGTCACCCTGCAAAAACGTGCGATCGAAACGCTTCGCAGTGCCAAGGCGGCGGCCGAAGCCGCCAACCGCACCAAGACAGAATTCATGGCGGGCGTCAGCCATGAATTGCGGACGCCCCTGGGCGGAATCACGGGCCTGATCGATTTGCTGTCCAAAACAGAGCTGACGCCGCGAGGGCATCAATATGTTCAGATGATCCGCCAAAGCGCGCAATCGCTGAGCGATGTGATCGAAGACATCCTGGATTTCGCCGCCATCGAAGCCGGGCGTGTGGAGATCGCCCCGCGTCCGTTCGACCTTCACGACTGCTTGAACAACGCATTCAAGTCGTTGGCCGTCCGGGCCGCCGATAAACCGCTTCAACTGATCTTGTCGATCCAGCCGGATACACCGCGGGACGTGGTCGGTGACCCCAAGCGTATTCGCCAAGTCTTGATCAACTTGATTGGCAATGCCATCAAGTTCACCCCGCTGGGCGAAGTCCGCGTGCGTCTGTCGCACGAAAGCGACCCCGACGTCGCAGGATCGCGGCCATTCTTTTTGATCGAGGTCGCCGACACCGGTGTGGGCATTCCAACGGAAAAACAACGCGCCGTTTTTTCCGCGTTCGAACGAGGCGAAGTCGGTACGAAACGATCCTTCGGCGGAACCGGACTGGGGCTGTCGATCAGCGATGGCTTGGTGCGACGCATGGGCGGACGAATCGATTTGGTCAGCCAACCGAATGTCGGCAGCTGCTTCAGTTGCCGATTGCCATTGCCATTGCCGATCCAATCATCCAACGATCCAGAAATCAGTCACGAAGATGCGCCGCATCAGGCAAAAAGCAGCCCGCCGCCGCTGGCCTCGGATGCAACCGCCGTGATCCAGACGGGCGTCCCCAACATGGATTCGGCGATCGAAGAAACCGTGGACTTCCTGGGGATCAAACGATTGAATCTGAAAGACACGTCCGCCTTGAAACAAAACGGACGTATCACCTGGATCGTCCGGTGCAGCGGTCCCACGTCATGGCAACGCTGGGTCGATCGCACTCGTGACGACATCATCTGGATCCAAGTCGTGGGTGTCGACACGCCGCGGATGGGAACACGGCGTGAATTTGCGTTGAATGAACCCGTCACTCCCGATGAACTGATCGAAACCCTGCGGTTTCTTTGGGATCCTGACGATCCGGATGGAACACGTCGCCTGTCACCGCCACGCTTGGAAGAAACGACTACCGACCGGTTCGATCTTTCGCCCGCTTGGTCCGAAGATTCGACGAATCCGGCCGCATCGGCCGTGCCGACCGAAGGGCATCTGTTGCTGGTCGACGACAGCGAAGTCAACCGATTGGTGATCCGGCAACAGTTGGAACAGGCCGGATATGCCGTGACAACGGCGGTCGATGGCCAGGCGGCAGTCGGTGAAGCGACGGCCGGAAACTTTGATTGCATCTTGATGGACCTACAAATGCCCAAGATGGATGGAACCGAAGCGACGGCGGAAATCCTGAAATACTTCCAAAAGCGAAAACGTACGCCGCCGCCGATCATCGCATTGACCGCGCATGTCACGGCGGAGCATGAAACGATTTGCCAAAACGCGGGCATGTCCGGCTTTGTCACCAAACCGGTCGACCTGTCCACGTTGGTCGCCACCATCCGCGGACTGACCGATCCGGATAGCGTGCCTGCCCGGGAATCAACCGCGGACCAGCAGCAATCGTCTCTAGGTGATCCACCCGGTGCCCCCGCCGCCAAGCAAGTCACATCTGCCGAAGAACAACCTGACGCGTCGCAGACGGATCAAGGCGACGAATCGATCGACATCGACACGATGAAGCAGCGGTTGATGCGGCACAGCGCCGGAAGCGACGAGATCGCAGTTTCGCTGTGTGATGCTTTCTTGGAAGAAGTGCCCGAACTTTTGCGTCGCATCGACCGCCACCATCGCCAAGGACGTTTTGCCGAACTGACACGGGCTGCCCACACGCTGAAAAGCTGCCTGCGGTATGTCGCCGATGACGAAGATGTTCGCTTGGCGGCGGATTTGGAGCACGCGGCGAAGGAAGAACAAACGACCGATGCCGAACACCTGAATCAGCTAAATGAGGTCAGTCAACGTTGGATCGATCGGGTCCAGTTATTGAAGGAAACACTTGGGGCCAACGCGTCATAAACAAAAAAAGCCAGACCGACGTCGGCCATCAAATCTTGCGAATGAATTCTTCGGCGTAACTGCGCACTTCGCTGCCGTTCAATACATGAACCATCCGCAATTGCTTGACCTGTTCATCGCTGAATGATCCCAGCGGCACGTGCACCAAGTGCTTTTTAAACCTGCGTGCCAGTCGCCGGAATCCCGCACCGGGCGGCAACGCGGACAACAAAACGATTTGTCCGCTGTTGCTGTGCAAACACGCGGCAGCCAACAAGCGTTCTTCCAACGTCTCGGTGAAATCCAACCTCGGATCCAGCCATACGTCGGGAATGATGATCGGCGGATACAAAAACAGGGCACCGCCATAGACGGACAATCCAATCCCGGGGCCGACCATTTCACGCCGAAAATCAGTGGCAAACAACGCCAATGTTGATTCCGTTTCGTGTTCGGCAAACCAAGTCGTCCGCCACGGATAGTCACGCGGATCGGCCGGACTGTCGAACAACATGACACACGCGTCCAACGTTCCGCGGCTGGGCGGAATGACTTTGACGTAAATCTCTTTCTCGTACCAATGCCGCAACGTGTCGCGGATATCGATGCCGTCTTTGACACTGGTGGTGAACTTTTCGGTCCGTGCCAAATCATTGCCCATGATGGCTTTGGCCCGTTCAAAGACTCGTGTCCGAAAGTTTTCGATCCGCAAGTCTTCCGGCGGATAGCTGCATTGGCTGTAAGGGTTCCATTGATAAGCCCAACGTTGTTTATCGTTGGTGCGTGGACGTCGTTGCAACTGAAGCGTTCGCCATGTCATGGGCGGGCCCGGCAATCGATTGACCATCGACACCGTTTCACCATCGGCCAGCCGCGCCTGGTCGATGCCCAGCGTCGCGACCGGCAACCCCATCGACGTGGCCGATTCGCCGTCGAAAGGATCGACGTAGGGATAGTCGTTGGCATTTTCGGCAACGTGCACCGCGAACTGGTCGCCCAAGATTTGCTGCGCCGCAGTGACGATCGTGACCAGGTCCGGTGTCATCCGTCGATGAATCAGCGACAGGTTTCGGATGTACTGCAGACACTTGGACAACAACAACGGCGTCACGTTTCGGGCTCGATTGCCCAGTTCGCTGCGATAGGAAGATCGGGCGGCGATCAACAGTTCTTTGACGCCATCGATCTGCAAGTCTTCGTCGTCTTCCAGTTCGCTGCGGGCACGTTCGTACAGACCAGTGATGAAAGGCAGTTCGCCGAACAGAAATGTCAGCGTCCTAGGATCAACCGCGTAGCGAACCGGCGGTTGAACATCGTCATGTTCGGGCAACACCATTTGGGTCGCCGACCGGTCATCGGCTTCGGCGTCATCGTCCATCAAGTGATAGGCTTCGCGGACCCACGGCCAATGCAACACGCTGGTGACGAACAAAATCTTTTCGCACCGTTGTTCCAATTGACGCAAACGATGCGCCATGTGAACGATCCGGTTTCGCGTTTGTTCATCCGGCGGTCGTGTGATACCAGGCAATAACGCCGCGGCGAATCGTTCCGGAGACACATGACGGACGGCGTACGGGTCAGGCATCACCGATGAATACGGCCAAAACGGATCCGTTTCCAAGTCGACGTACGCTCGAGCGATGTGTTCGCCCATTGCGGCGCGGATCGCCATGATCACTGGCTGGCACGGGTCGATCGGCACATAGCTGACCGGTTGGACCATGTCGAAATCGTCTTCATCATCGTCGTCCTCCTCCCAGGCGGATTCTGACCATGACGACGCTTCGCCCGGCGCGTCGCTGTAAATCCCATGGGGCTGAATCACGATCGACGGGCTGGGCAAATCCAAGACGGCGGATTCGACTTGGTCGCGAAACGACGGAGGCAACGGCAGTGCCACACAATCGTATTCTTCTTCCAGCAACCAGCGGCGAACGGTCAACGCGAATTGACCGCTGCCATGAATGACGGGCAAGACGGCAATTCGATCACCCATCCGCAACAGATCGGGCACCGACGGCAGCGATGATGATGAATCCGGCGTCGACATTCAGAATCCTGCGACAGTCACGTGGACGGTGCGTCATGGGCGACGGCAATGCCGTCCTGACGCGATGCCGTTCAGCTTATCCGACGGGTTCGGTGTCGGCAGCGGCCAACACCCGAGTCACGCTGGTGGGCTGTAGGTATTTTTCGGCGGCGTTCATGACGGCGGCCAAATCCACCCCCCGATACAAATCCAGCAACTGATCGGTGCTGACGTATTCACCACACGTCAACCAGCGACTGCCGATGCCGAACAAACGGTTTCCGGGGCGTTCGCTGGCCATGATGCAAGCAGCAGATGCTTTGCCGATCGCTTGCATCAGTTCATCGTCGGTCACCGCGAACTGCTCCGGCCGCTGGACAAGTCGTCCCAGCAAATCGTCCATCAGTTGTTCGCAAGAATCCAATTCCGAGGGTGGGCAAACCAGATAGCTGAAAATCGCCCCGTCGTCGATGAATTCCTGAGGCCACATCGCGGCGACTTCCGCGCGGCCGGTGTCGATCAATTCCCAAAACAGTCGGCTGCCGCCGTCATCGGCCAGTACCGACAACAACATTCGTGCCGCGTACCGGTCGGCGTCTCGCATCGACGGCCCCGGCATCATCTTGACCAAGTAGGCCTGCGACGCGTCATGAATGGGCAAGCGTGATTCGTCCGACACGCCATCGGGAACGGTGTCGGCCGGATCGGCCTTGGGCGTGGGGCATTCCGGACGTTGCGACCACGGGGCGGTCAACGTCGCGACGTCATCGACCAGCGAATCAAAATCGACGTTCCCGGAGGCTGCCAAGACAATGTTCTCGGGCCGATACATTCGATGGAAATACGCTCGCATGTCGGCCGACGTCATCGCCGCGATCGATTGCGGGGTGCCCAACACGCGACGGCCCAGCCCGCGTGGTGTGAAGTGGTTTTCCATCGCGCGTTCAAACGCACCAAAGGGCGGCTGGTCTTCGTACTTGGCGATTTCTTCCAAGATGACTTGGCGTTCAGTGTCAAAGTCTTCGTCCCGCAGGGCGGGCGAAAGCATGTCGGTCAACAATTCGACCAAGCGATCTTGAAACTTGGGCAACACCGCGGCGTAGTAAACCGTTTGTTCTTCCGTCGTGTAGGCGTTGCTGTTGCCCCCCAATTCGTCCAGTTCGCGATTGACGTCGGCGGCCGATCGCTTGTCGGTTCCTTTGAACATCATGTGTTCCAGGAAGTGGCTGAGCCCCGCTTCGCGATCGACTTCGTCTCTGGCACCGGCGCGGACAAAGTAGCCCATCGCCGCGCTGTATCCACGTCGGTCGATTTCGGCAACGATCCGCAACCCGTTCGGCAATTCGGCTTGTTTGAATTCTGGCATTCGATTTGTCTTTGGTAACGCTATCGGTCAAGACGCGATCGTTTCGTTGATGCGTGATGGCCCGAACGTTTGCACGATTCCCGAACCATCACCGTCACAACGCTCAGGCGTCGTTCGCTTCGACTTGCAGATCGTCGGGCCCGAGAACAACGATGCGAAAACGCTGCGGCGGATGGTCTTGGTAATACTGCCGGATCTGGTCCAGCGTCAGCGATTCGATTTCGGATTCCAATTGCTGTAACGACATCAACCGTCCCAGTTGGTACCAATCGCTGACCAAGGATGACGCCCGCGATGAACTGGATTCCTGTTCCATGATCAGATTGCTTTGGATCCGGACTTTCCAGCGATCCAATTCCGCCTGTTGCAAATCATCGGTCAGGTTCCGAATTTCCCGCAACGTCACGTCCAAGGTTTCTTGTGCACGTGGCGGTGTCGTTCCCGCGTACCCGAAAACGCCCGCGGTCTGTTTCAAAGAGTTGCAGCTGAGCGAAACCGTGTAACACAGCCCACGCTGTTCGCGGACACGATCGAACAACCGGCTGCTCATTCCGTCGCCCAGAATCCCGATTCCGGCACGCATCGCAAAGTAGTCGTCGTGCCCATAGGGAAGCGAATCGAATGAAAAACCCAAATGCGTCTGGTTGCTGTCGGCGGCGATGTGTTCGCGGGCTGGTTGCCCATCGGGCGTCATCGGCGGCTTGGCGGTGCCGGTCTTCCAATCCCCAAAAAGTTGCTCGGCCCAGTCGATCACCCGGGATGCATCCACTTTGCCGGCAACTGCCAAAATCGACTGACCAGCGTGATAGTGACCGGTGAAGTAATCGCGGACGTCGTCCTGGGCGATTTGACCGAGTCCGTCGATGGTGCCACCGGCGCTGCGGCCCAGTCGTTCTCCGTATTGCAACTGACGCACGCGGCGCATGACTTTTGACGCGGGCTCGTCCTCGATCGCACGCAATTCCTGCATTGCCATCATCCGAGCGTCATCCAACTGGTCGGCGGGCAAGTGCGGTCGCCGAGCGACGTCGGCGTACAGTTCCATTGCTTTGTGCAGCGAATCGGCAGGCATCGCTGCGTTGAAACTGGTCAACCGATTCGAAACTCCGCTGGACCGATCGATCCCCAGTGCATCTTGAATCGCCACCAAATCGCGGCTGCTGTGGGAACCGGCACCGCGTTGGACCATTTCGCAAACGATCGACGCCAAGCCCGGCCGATCGTCCGGTTCCGATTCGGTTCCCGCGGCCATCGACAATGAAAAGGCGGCGGTGCGTAACCACGGCATCGGCTGGACCAGCACGGTCATGCCGTTGGCCAAGGTGTGGATCACGCAATCATCGACAGTTATCGCATCAGACATATTGAAAAAGAATCACAAGAAAAGAACCGGACAACCGACAACCCGTTGCACCGGAGAAGCATCATCTGTCCGGCGGAGGATCAGACACCGATGCTGACCACATCGACGGTTTTGACACGACCGATCAGGGTATGACAACTGGCATCGTCCACGACGACGTCCATGAGTTGCCCGGCTTGGCGACGGTTGCCATCGAAGACGACGATCCGGTCACAGATGGTCCGTCCCGTCATTTGGATCAATGCCGATGCGTTGTCTTCATCGCCGTCGTCGGCCTGTGCGTCGTTGTTCATTTCCCGCAACGCTTTCTTGCTGGGGCCTTCGACCAGGACTTCGACTTCACGACCGACAAACTTCAAGTTGTCTTCCTTCGCAATTTCATCCTGGACGGCCAACAATTCATTGTTGCGACGTACTTTGACGTCCCGCGGAATGTCATCCTCGAAGCGTTCGGCCGCCTTGGTGCCGCTGCGGACGCTGTACTGGAAGATAAAGCTGTTCTTGAACCGACAGCGACGAATCAGATCGACCGACTTTTGAAAATCTTCCTCGGTTTCGCCACAGAAGCCGACAATGAAATCGCTGCTGACCGCCGCTTCGGGCAGGAACCGTTCGATACGTTCCATCATTTCCAGGTAATCGCTGACGGTATAGCCGCGTTTCATACGACGCAGCACGTCGTCGCTGCCGCTTTGCGCGGGAACATGCAGGTACGGCGAACACTTGGGCAATTCGGCGACGGTGCGCAACAAGCGTTCGGTCATGTCCTTGGGATAGTTCGTCACGAACTTCAAACGTTCGATCCCATCAATCTCGTGCAGATCGATCAGCAGGTCGGCCAGATCGGACGTATCGTCGCCATCGCGATACTTGTAACTGTTGACCGTTTGCCCCAGCAGCGTGATTTCACGGCATCCCTGATCGGCCAAAACTTTTGCTTCCGCCAAGATCTGTTGCGGCGGTCGTCCCTGTTCGGGCCCGCGTGTGTTGGGCACCACACAGTAAGTACAGAACTTGTCACAACCGATTTGAATCCGCAGATAGGCCTGGAAAGGCGTCGGCCGCATGCCGGGATCACGCAACGGGTCAAACGTTTCGTGGCTGCGTGCGACGATCGCCTGCTTGCCGTCTTTGCGTGCCAGCGAAACCGCCATCTGACGCCCTTGGCCCGATTCGATGCGTTGCAGCATTTCGGGGATCGTGTGCAATTGGCCGGGGCCGACGACCAAGTCGACATGCGGGGCGCGACGGAAGATCGTTTGCTGGTCCTTTTGCGCCATGCATCCCATCACACCGATCGTTTTGTCGGGCTGATGGTCTTTGACGTTTTTCAGTTTCCCCAGGGCACTGTAAATTTTTTCTTCGGCGTGTTCCCGCACGCTGCATGTGTTGTACAGAACGCAATCGGCTTCCTTGGCCGAATCCACCACGGTGTAGCCGTGGCGTTTCAGATCGGCGATCACCATTTCGCTGTCCAGCACATTCATCTGGCAGCCCACGGTATGGATGAAAACGCGTTTGGTCATTCTTTGGTTTCGTCGGTGGTTTGGTCGTCGTCGGGCATGTTGCGTTTGACGAAGTCGCGAAGAATTTCAACCAAGGACGTTTGTCGCCGGTTGGCCGAAGCCGCCAACAGCCCGACGGCGATCGCGACGCCGACCGCCCACAGCACGGTGCTGGTGTTGAAGGCCGACGAGGATTCTTGCGCGAACATGGACGCCAGGATACCCACGGACGGCCGATTTTCGGTAGGGCTTTCGGCGAATCCGTTCGGCCGGCCCCCCGGCTTTGGCGAACCCCACGCGGCCGTGTCGACTGCGATACACTGCGAAAAATTGAACCGCCCAGTCGCCCAGCGGGTTCGCCCAAACGTGCTGGCCCGGCTTGGCGTCCCATCGCCGCCCGGAGCCCAACCATCGTGCACCACACCTTCGACTGCAACCAGCCACGTCTTTGCCGCAGCATCCTTGGCCTCATCGCCGTGACGGGAATACTGGCGGTCTTGATCGCACCGGCGGCGTCCGCCCAAGACGCGGGACGCCGGGCGTCCCAAGAATCCGAACAGCCCCAATACGACATCGGTGACCAGCAACAAGCGTCGTTGAAAACAAGCGACGGCGGCGAAATCCAGTATCTGCTGTCAGTCCCCGACGACTTCAAAGGCGACAAGGTGCCGATGATGCTGTTCCTGCACGGCCGCGGGGAAAGCAACGGCCCGCTGTCACTGGTCGCAAAATGGGGTCCGCCGATGAAGGCCGCCCGTGGCGACGCGATGCCGTACCTGCTGGTCAGCCCACAGTGCCCGCGCGACGACCAATGGCGAAGCCCGACGCAACAACAGCGTCTGGTCGAATTGCTGGATCACATCATCCAGCAGCACGACGTCGACACCGACCGCATCTATCTGACCGGACTTAGCATGGGCGGGTATGGATCGTGGACGCTAGCCTGTGACCATCCCGATCGCTTTGCCGCGGTCGTTCCCGTCTGTGGCGGCGGCGAACCGGAAAAAGCGTCCGCCCTAGTGAATGTTCCCGTCTGGGCATTTCACGGCGACCAGGACAAAGCCGTACCATTTGAAAAGAGCGTCGACATGGTCGAAGCGATCCGCCAGGCGGGCGGCGAAAAGATCCGCTTCACCACGATGGAACACATCGGGCACAATTGTTGGTCGGCCACCTACGCGACTCCGGAACTGTACGACTGGATCAGCCGACATCGGCTAAGCGACCGCCAGTAACGTCGCCGGTCGGCCATGCCGTTTTACAGCTTTCGCACATCGACGTATTGGTACTGGCCTCCGTTTTGGCCGGCCAAGTCGATCAGAAAGCTGTCGGTCGGTCGCGACGGTTCGGTGCCGAATTCGATGGCGTGAATCGTGGTACCGCTTTCGACGGCCCGATGGCGAATTTCACGCAACTGAGACGACGACAACCGCGGGATCCGGGCGTCGGTCAGAAAGAAAATCACGTCGGGTCTCATCCGCAAAGCCATCTTTAGTGCCACGGCGTGCTCGGTGCCTCCGAACGCACGCATGGACCGAACGTAGTTCTTGGCCGCATCGACCAAGTTGGACTGGCCTTGGATCAATTGGACGGAACCGCCGGACTGAAAGGCGGTGGGTTTGTCGTTGTAAAAAACGATTTGAAACTGCTGCAATTCTGACAGCGTCCCCAGACTGCGCAGCAGTTCCGACTTGGCGGCTTTCAGTGGTCGTCCGCCGTGACCGTTCATGCTGTCGCTGCGATCCATCACATAGACAAACCGTGACCCGAAACCGCTGACGCCAAACAGAGACGCTTTTTTCTTGGTCAGGTTTTGCGGCCGCCCCTTGCCGTTGTCGCCGGCCAGGTCGTCGCCGTCCACGTTGCTTTCACCGGCCAGCCCGGTTCCCGTGACCGGCCGCGCGTCTTCGGTCAACTGTTTCAGCACGCCCGCCATGTCAATGGGCGGAGCAAATTCGGCGGGAGGGGCGGCGGAGCTGCTGGATGACGCATCGGTGCTGGCGTCGGGGGTGGGTTCGGTCTGCAATTCGGCGGCGTCGGTGTAGCGATCCCGGTCGGGCATCCGCTGGACCACCGCGATGCCGATTTCCCGATCCGGCGGACCGCCGGTGCCCTTACTGCGCCGCACCAAGGCGAATCCGATCGCCACCATCAAAAAGAAGTGCAGGGCCAGCGAAGCGGCCAGCGCCGGGGTCACCCCATGCTGCGGCTGGGCGACATCGATCCCTGCCGCCGTCGGCGGGGTGGTCGGTGCGGCTTTCGGCTTGGACAGGTTCAACGGCACGAGCAATAGCGGGGTGCGACCAAGGGGGAAGGCACGAGAAGTGGTGGGTGCCCACACATTTGTTGTAAACGTTATCGGCCGAACGTGAATCTGGCCCGCCACGGCGGCTCAGTTCTTCTCAATTTTAGGACGACGGGTTAATGTAGCGGCGTGTCGGAACTGGCCCGTGAGTCCGCGACGTCTGCCCGCCGAATCATTTCTGACCCGACGCGTTCCGGTTTCCCTGCTTCTATTGCCAACGGAGCCCCAACGACTGTGCGCGTCCCCAACCTCGGAGACACGTTTTGACTAACGAATCCAACACTTATCTGTTCACCAGCGAATCGGTCAGCATGGGCCACCCTGACAAGGTGTCTGACCAGATTTCCGATGCCATCGTCGACGACATTCTGGCGAACGACCCCAATCCGGGCGACGCCCGCGTTGCGGTGGAAACCCTGGTGACCACCGGCCAAGTCGTCGTTGCCGGTGAAGTCCGCACATCGCATTACGTCGACGTCCAAAAAGTCGTTCGCGACACCATCAAGAAGATCGGCTACATCCACAGTGACGTCGGCTTCAGCTACGACGCCTGCGGGGTCTTCAACGCGATCCACGAACAATCGGCCGACATCGCCCAAGGTGTCGACAAGGCCAGCGACGTCGAAGGCGAACAAGGTGCCGGCGACCAAGGCCTGATGTTCGGTTACGCCTGTAACGAAACCGACGTGCTGATGCCGCTGCCGATCCACCTGAGCCACCGGATCGTCGAACGCCTGGCACAATTGCGTGAATCGGGCGAATTGCCCTGGTTGCGACCGGACAGCAAAAGCCAAGTCACCGTGGAATACGGCGCCGACAACAAGCCGATCCGCGTGCACACCGTCGTCGTCAGCACCCAGCATGACGAATCGATCCTGACGCCCGACGGCAACTCGATCACCGACGAAGCCAAGCAACAGATCATCGAAAAGGCGATCAAGCCGGTTTTGCCGCCCGAATACGTCAAGGGTGACATCACCTATCACATCAACCCGACCGGGAAGTTCGTCATCGGTGGACCGCACGGCGACACCGGTCTGACCGGCCGCAAAATCATCGTCGACACCTACGGCGGCCGCGGCCGTCACGGTGGCGGTGCGTTCAGCGGCAAGGACCCGTCAAAGGTCGACCGCAGTGCCGCCTACATGGCCCGCTACGTCGCCAAGAACTTGGTCGCCGCCGGCTTGGCCGACGAAGTCGAAGTTCAATTGGCCTATGCGATCGGCGTGGCCGAACCGGTCAGCGTGAATGTCAACACGTTCGGCACCGGCAAGATCGACGAATCGTCGCTGGTCCAACTGGTCCGCGACCACTTCAGCCTGACGCCGCGCGGTCTGATCAAAGAATTGGGCCTGACGCGACCGGTCATGAGCGCCACCGCGGCGCACGGTCACTTCGGTCGCGAACCCGGCCCCAACGGCGAATTCAGCTGGGAAAAGACGGACAAAGCCGACGCCTTGGCCGAAGCCGCCAAGTCGATGGGCGCCGCCGTCGCATCCGCCTGAGCCAGCCGCCCCGGGATGTCCATCGCGACATGAACGGGGGAAGTGAACCTTGCTTCTTGGCGTGCGGCTTGCCGCACGCCAAAGCCGGCGATCCACGGTTCCCCCTTGGGCACCGTAACATCTGACAGGGCAACCGCACCGGCGCGTTCACGCGCGGGACCGCGACCTATTCGCCTTCTTCGATCGCTTGCTGGATCTGGTGAACGACGCGGCGGCGGGTCATTGACGTCGCCTGGTAGCGGTCCACGTCCAAGCCAAACTGTCTGGCGATGGCGATGGCCAACTTGACGTCCGACACCCCGGCGTACTGGTTGGTGATGCGTTGTCGGCCTGGACCGGCGGACGATTCGCCCAGCGAGGCGTCGACGTAAATCGTCTGGCCGTCGTGGACAAAACCTGACTCGTGGACGTCCAAAAGTGCGTCGATCCACGATTCGGGGACCCGTTTTTCGCGGCACAGTTCGGGGCTCCACAAGTAGTCCCCCTCGCATTCCATCAACAGCGCCAAAGCCCGAGCCCGCGGGATCGGTGGTAAATCCTTCATCGGTCGCTTGAACCCTGGCCGGGCGAATCCGCCAACTGGTCAATTTTCGCTGCCAAGATGACGTCGTTTTCACTCAGTCCGCCGATCGCGTGGGTGGTCAGATCGACCGTCAAGTGCCGATAGCCGGTCAGGTGCAAGTCCGGGTGGTGTTGTTCCCGTTCGGCCAGGGCGGCGATTTCGTTCAGCAAGCCCACGGCTTCGACGAAATTACGGAAATTGAATTTGCGGCCTATCCAACGACCGTCGTCCGACACCGACCACCGGGAAATCGTCGGCATCAAAGCGTCCAATTTGTCACCGGTCAGCGTGGGCACACCGCCTTCGCACGGCCGACAGTGCTTCTGCAGGACAGATTCCAAGTTCGGTTGGGGGCGATCGTCATCTGGCATGGGGTCATCTTTTCAGCCCTCAGCCCCCGGGGCAAGCAATCCGAACGCCGTGACGTGCCAAATTCTTACACAAATCCTTCAACTGGCGTTGACGTCACGTGAATCTTTCGACACGATCCTTGGTCCTTCGGGCGTCCGCCCGACCCGTCGCCATCACGGCCGACGCGATGTCCAACCGGAACGGCAAAATCTGGTTCGGAGACGCGTGCGAAAGTGGGCAACGGTGAAGTGGGAGAATCTTGCCGCCGACGGTGGCGTCCCGTCCACGCGATGACCGTAAAACTCGGCATCGCCCCACAGACGGTGACGTCGGCCCGACGGGACAGGTGAGCTTCGCCAAACCACCCGACACAACCGATGAGTCGTGACCCTATGGGTAAAAAATCCAAGCGTTATCGCGCTGCGCTCGAAAAGCAGCCGTCCAGCCCGTTGCCGCTGGGCGAAGCGGTCGAAGTGCTGAAGAAGTACGATTCGACCAAGTTCGACCAAACGGTCGAAATTCACATGCGTCTGGGCATCGATCCCAACCAAGCCGACCAGATCATCCGTGGCAGCCTGGTGTTGCCGCACGGGATCGGCAAGACGCAGCGTGTTGTCGTGTTCGCCAAGGGCGACGCGGCCAAAGCGGCCGAAGAAGCCGGTGCCGATGAAGTCGGCCAGGACGATTTGGCGAAAAAAATCAAAGACGGCTGGACCGACTTCGACGTCTGCATCGCCGCCCCCGACATGATGGGCCTGGTCGGCCCGCTCGGTCGTGTCTTGGGTCCGCGTGGCTTGATGCCCAGCCCCCGTGCCGGCACGGTCACCCCGGACGTCGGCAAAGTCGTCTCGGAATACAAAGCCGGTAAGGTCGAATTCCGAAACGATAAAGGCGGCAACGTCCACGCGATGGTGGGCAAGCTGAGCTTCGAAGCTCCGAAGATCGCCGACAACGTTTCGGCGTTTATTGATTTTGTCACCGGTATGAAGCCACAGTCCGTCAAAGGCACCTACGTCAAGGGCATTGCGATCTGCGGCACGATGAGTCCCAGCGTGAAAGTCGCCTTGTAACTGAAAGGCGGCCCCAGAAAAGGTGGCCTGAGAATCCTATGAGCAAATACGTCAAAGATCTCGTCACTCGAGATATCAAGAACCGCTTGGAAGGCGTCGCCGATGCCGTCGTAGTCAGCTACGTCGGGATGGACGTCAACAAGACGAATGAACTTCGCAGCGAATTGGCCGCGAAGGAAATCAACCTGATGGTCGTCAAGAACTCGCTGGCACGACGTGCGACCGAAGGATCTTCGTTGGCTCCGGCCTTCGAGGGTGCCGGCGGTCAAATCGCTGTGTGCTGGGGAGCCTCCGACTTCGTCTCGTTGGTCAAGGAAGTTGTCCGGCTGGACAAGGACGAAGACAAGTTTGCCGAGTTCAGCGCCGATGGCGGCGTGATGGACGGCGAACGTCTGGATGCCGATGGTTTGAAAGCCGTCAGTAAGTGGCCCAGCCGCGAAGAACAAATCTCCATGCTGGTCGGTCAAATCCTGGGACCAGGTGCAACCCTCAATGGTGCACTGCTTGGCCCCGGAAAGACGCTGAACAGCCAAATCAAGCAAAAGGGCGAGGGCGACGAGTAGTCCCCGGCCGCGGTGACGCACCGTCGTCGCCTTTTTTCCTTTCCTTCCTGCAACCCACTATCGTTTTTTGAGGTCCGAAGATGTCTGAAGAAGCAACCGCGGTCGCCGAATACAGCGCCGAAACCAAAGAAATGGGCGACAAGATCGCCGAAATGACCCTGAAGCAAGCCAAAGAGCTGAGCGATTACCTGAAGGACGTTCACGGTATCGAGCCGGCCGCCGGTGGCGGAGCGGTCGTCATGGCCGGTGGCGGAGCCGGTGCTGATGGCGGCGGCGCAGCCGAAGCCGAGAAGACCGAGTTCGACGTCGTCCTGACCAGCTTCGGCGATAAGAAGCTGAACGTCGTCAAGGTCGTCAAGAACATCACCGGCGCTTCGCTGATGGAAGCCAAGAAGATGGTCGAAGGCGTTCCCGCCACCTTGAAGGAAGGCGTTTCCAAGGAAGATGCCGAGAAGGTCAAGACCGAAGTCGAAGAAGCTGGCGGTAGCGTCGAGCTGAAGTAAGCGTCCCGACGCGGCTTCCCTCAATCGCCCGCGATCGCGTTCGATCCGAATGTCGTGCGGGCGACAAACCTGGCAGTTGCCGGATCATCCGATCCGCAGCCAAATCCAACGAAGACCCTGACCGTTGTTTTGCAACACCGGTTGGGGTCTTTTTCATTGCGCTAGCCAGTGACGATAGGCCGCCGAATCAGTGTCATACGGGCAGCAAACGACTGCTGCCGCGGCGCACCAGCGTGCCCCCTAAAAATCATGGGCCGCAAAAACCGGCCAACTGAGCAACCAGCAGGCACCGGGAACACCCGCGGCGACGGGCAAAGCCACACTGCAGGCGAAAGGCAAAAACGACGCGAGACGGAAACGGATCACCCCGCTTCGATTGCCGCAGCCAACTGCTCGTACGTCCGTTGCTGATCGACCGAAGCCCCGCGGTTGTCCAGAGCGATCTGATACAGATGCTGGCCACACGGTGTCGGATACTGGCCGGTGACACAGGCGCGGCACAACTGATCGCTTCGCATGCCGATCGCACGACTGATCGCTTCGACGGGCAGGTATCGCAACGTGTCCGCCCCCAGATCGTCGGCCAAACGCTGCTGCGCGTCATCGCTGAGATCTTCACCGGCTTCGAAATATTTCGGCGCAATCAGCTGATCGACCGTCGACATATCGATGCCGTAAAAGCACGGTGCGATGATCGGCGGACAGGCGACACGGACGTGAATTTCACGAGCCCCACCGACATCACGGATACGATCCAACAGGACGTTCATGGTCGTGCTGCGGACGATCGAATCTTCCACAAGGATCACACGTTTGTCCTGCAGGACTTCACGCAGCGGAGTGTATTTGGTGGCCGCCTTGGCCTTGCGATTACCGCCCTCGATAAAAGTGCGACCGGCATAACGGTTTCGGATCAGACCTTCGCGAGACGGGATCGACAACTCGAAAGCCATCGAATCGGCGGCGGCTTTACTGGTGTCGGGAACCGGAACAATGATCGTGTCTTCGGGATTCAGATCGACTTTATTGAATTCTCGCTCGGCCATCGCCAGTTCTTTGCCCAAGCTGGTCCGGCTTAGATAGACACTGCGGTCATCCAGGGTGCTGGCAACGTTGGCGAAATAAATCCATTCAAAGAAACAGTGCGCGGTCTTTTCTGACGGCATGAACGATTCGATTCGCACGCCCTGTTCCGGATCGACCAGGATGGCGTGTCCGGGCGGCAGGGATTTGATCTGATCGTTTTCGAATCCCAGGTTTAACAAAGCGACGCTTTCGCTGGCCGCGGCCACCAACGGACCTTCGTGCACATAACACATCGGCTTGATGCCCAGCGGATCGCGGGCGACGATCATTTCGCCTTCGGCGGTCAGGATCGCCAGACTGTACGCACCGTCGAACCCACCACAGGCCTCGCGCAAAACACTGACCCAATCAACCGGACCGGTGCTGCGAGACAGGATCCGGCCGAATTCATGCATGATGATTTCGGTGTCGGTGTCCAACCTCAGATGGTGATCGCCGTTGGCCAGCAAACGTTCCTTCAACAGGCCATAGTTGGACAGTTGGCCGTTGAAACAGAACGAAAACCACTTTCGCTTGTGGATGTGGACGCGTTCGAACGGCTGGGCGTATTCGCGATCATCTTGCCCACACGTCGCGTACCGCGTGTGACCGATCGCGGCCCGACCGGCCAGCTGCTTCATCAACGCTTCGGTCTTTTCCCGATGGTTCAGCCGGAACACCTCGGTCACCGTCCCCACGTCTTTGCGGATCTGCAACAGGGAAGGTCGGTCCGGATCATAGGTGGCCATTCCGGCGGCCAGTTGCCCACGGTTTTGAATGTCCAACAACATTCGGGGCAGCACGCGGGAAATTTGTCGCGGGCCGTGCTCGGTGCACATCGGGCTGCGACCACGGCCGGACAGATGGTAGATCGCCGCGACACCGCACTCGTGATTCAGTTCGGCCATGAAGATCGGGGGGTTGCCGTAATGGGGGCCAAGAATTTGTCGTCGCCGGTGGTCATTCTCGGACATTCTTCGCCCGGCACCAGACCGGCCCGGTACTCAATCAATCTTAACGGTCGATCGACCCTCCGCAAGAAACGAAAAACGGCGACCCGGCACCACCCGCCGGAATGCCGATCGACCGGCAATCACGCACTACCACCGCTTTGGCAGCGCCCTAGCCGACAACGCGGCCGCGTGGAAAATAGTGGAATCCATGGACAAGCCTAGCCAAGAATCGTCGTCGAACGCTGATACGCCCGATTTCGCCGTCCGCGAAATCCCGGGGACCGAACAACTTTTGCGACAGGCGGTCGTTGAAAACGCCGAGGCGGTCGTCGTCAAAGTCGGCACCCGCGTGCTGACCCGACCCGACGGCACGTTGGACATCCAGCGTGTCCAGCGGCTTTCGTCCCAACTGTGCCGCATCGCCGATTCGGGGCGGCACACGATCATGGTCAGCAGTGGGGCCGTCGGTGCCGGTGTCGCCAAGCTAAAACTTCCCGGCCGACCCAAATCTTTGGGGCCATTGCAGGCCGTCGCCGCGATCGGCCAGACCGATTTGATCCGCGCTTACGAACAGTCATTCGCCAACCACGGACGCCACGCGGCACAGGTTCTGTTGACCCGGAACGATCTGCGTCGCCGCAGCGGTTACCTGCATGTACGCAATGCGCTGCTTGGCATTCACGATCTTGGGGCGATCGCGATTGTCAATGAAAACGATTCGGTCGCCGTTGCCGAACTGCGAACGACCTTTGGCGACAACGATCGCTTGGCCGCCCACGTCGCGGGCCTGTTGGAATCCGCACTGCTGATCATCCTGTCGGACATCGAAGGGCTGTATGACGGACACCCCGATGAACCCGACAGCAACCCGATCGGCCTGATTCGTCGCCTGGATGACGATGTATTGGGCTTGGCATCGGACAACACCAACACCGTCAGCAAAGGCGGCATGCGTTCCAAACTGAAAGCCGCGCAGATCGCCGTTTCCCACGGCCACCCGACCATCATCGGCCCCGGTCGGCAAGACGACGTGTTGGATCAGATCATGGCGGGTAATCCGGTGGGCACACTGTTCATGCCCAAGGAGAAAACGATTCGAGGCCGGCGTCGCTGGATCGGTGTCGCGGCCAGCGTGATCGGTGAAATCAGCATCGATGCAGGAGCCGCCCGCGCATTGTCCGAACGCGGCAGCAGCCTGTTGGCGATCGGCATCACCGCGGTCAAAGGCAATTTCCCACGCGGCAGCGTTGTGCGAGTCGTGGGCCCCGACGGTCGAACGGTCGGACGTGGGCTGAGCAATTACCGCAGCAGCGAGATCACCAAGATCAAGGGTCACAACAGCGACCAGATCGGCGATCTGTTGGGCCACCGCCCCTACGAATGCGTGATCCATCGCGACAACTTGGTCGTCGATGTTGTCGAAGATTGATGCGACGCAATCAAGCGACCGCTCAGCGAACCGCTATCACCAACCGGTCGGAATGATCCGACTTCTGCACGACCGCTTGGTCAAACGATGGAGGCCCGGTCAGCGAACGGGCGTCATTGGAAAACCCATAGCGTTCGGTCGGAATGCCCCACAGATTTCGATTCAAACGGCTGTCGGCGTTTTCGTCATGGTAAACGGCCACCGCGAAACGGCGGGGAAGCTTGGCCGCCGGCAACTGAAACGTCGCGCCGCCATCTCGGACCCCCACGCTGTCACGATGGATCGCGGATGCCGGATCATTGAAACCATCGGGAGAATCGTAGACGGCCAGCATCATGTTGCCGCGATCCGCCGCCGCTCCGCGAGCAATGATCCGGTAGGACGGAGCCCCCGATGACACGTTGGTCGACTTCGCCTTGGACACTGCGGCGGACACTGGTTTCTGGAGCGACGTTTGGATCACCGGCTGGATCGCCCCGACAAGCCCATCGTAGTCCGCATCGGCTTCGTCGCCGGTGGTGCCCAAGTCATCGACCGATTCGGCGCCGGTCTCAGGAATCGGGATCAGTGAATCTTCCGGTGGCTGGATCGCTCGTCCGTCGGGAAAACGGGGCGGGACAAAACGCAGTTGGCGACAAGCCAGCACTCCGGATCCGAGAACGAAGATACCGACAGCGAACATCACCAGGAAATTGCCGTTATTTTCCTGCCACAGCGAAGCCGCCGGCTCCGCCGCAAATCCCGTGGCCCCACTGTCCCAGCCGCCATTCCAAGGGCTGGTCGTGGAGGACGAATCAGCCGTCTCGACTGATATTTTCGCATCGCTCGTGTCTTGATGCTGTGCCATGCCACCTGTAACCGGTCCTGAGGTGAAAATTCGTGCCTTCATGTTGATAAAGGGTTGCGGGATCGGCAAGCCTACCCGGTCATGTTCCACCACGATCCCCCCGGAAAGAACATCACCATCGCCATAACGATTCCGCCGCGCATCTCCGCCGGGCTGTCTGGCCCCGGGACATCACGACCAATCCCGTCCACGGTGATCGCTTGGCCTTGCCAAAACGCGGACGAATTGCCACACTTCCTGGTTGCAAGCTGCAGCCCTGGGCGACGCCCAGCGACCGCTGCCGCGTGCACTGTTTCCCAACATCGCAGCGCGAACGCTTTTTCATTCCGCTTCATTTTTGCCGACGGTTCGGCCCCTCCTCGGGCCCCGCGGTGCGTCCCAGCGTCAATCCATTGGGACCAAGTGACGGAAGACCGAAGTCAACGAAACGCGGATCGCGTGGTGTGAAGGGCATCGTCCCCACACCCTGGCTGTTCCACCCGTGGCATCCCAGGATGCCGAAAAGAGAGTTTCCGAACACATGGCACGCTATACCGGACCCAAAGCCCGCGTGAACCGACGCCTGGGCACCCTGATTTACGAAACCGCCGGCGCCGCACGTGCGTTGGACCGTCGTGATTCGCCCCCGGGAATGCACGTCCGCGGCCGCCGCCCCAGTAACTACGGTGCGGCATTGATGGAAAAGCAAAAGATCAAGCACTATTACGGCTTGGGCGAACGTCAGCTGCGACGCTATTTCGAAAATGTCAGCCGCAAGGTCGGCAACACGGGCGAACTGTTGTTGTTGATGTGCGAACGTCGGTTGGACAACGTGGTTCGACGCGTCGGATTCACCAAGACTCGTCCGCAAGCACGCCAAGGCATCACCCACGGCCATTTCCGTGTCAACGGTGTCAAAGTCACCAAGCCCGGATACATGCTTCGCCCCGGTGACATCGTCGAAGTCCGCAACCGTGAAAACTTGAAGAACCTGTATCGTGGCGTCATCGCCAATGCGTCCCCCGACGCGTTGGACTGGGTGACCTTCGATAGCGAAAACCTGACCGCGACCATTTTGGGTCTGCCCGGCGCCAGCGACATCAGCCTGCCGGTGGACGCGAACAGCGTGGTCGAATTCCTGTCTCGCTAGTTTCGGATTCGTTCGCGATTCCCGAATAGGGACAGAAAACAAACGCCAAGGTATCTTCGGGTGGTGGTCCCAGCGGGCCGGATTCGAAGGTACCTTTTTTGTTGGCTGATGATTGCCGTCCGGCCTCCTTCGGGACTTCCGGTTTCGGCCCCTCGGTTTGCCACCGATGACACACATCCATGCCAGTTCGGTCGGCCGACCGTTTTGACCGCTTCCCTGATTTTTTACTTCGCTGAAACACAAACAAACTCATGCACGCTCCTGTTGTCGTTCTCGGTGGTGGCCCCGGCGGATACGCGGCCGCGTTTTTGGCAGCCGACGAAGGTTTGGACGTCACCATCGTCGAAGCCGAACCACGCCTGGGTGGCACCTGCCTGCTGCGTGGCTGTATCCCCAGCAAAGCTCTGCTGCACGTCGCGAAAGTCATCAAAGAAGTCGACGAACTGCGCGAAGACTGGGGGGTCGTCTATGACGAAAAACCGAAGATCGACATCGACGTCGTGCGTGGACGCAAAGACAAAGTGATCGACACGCTGACGTCCGGCTTGGGTGGCTTGGCCAAGCGTCGTAACGTGACGGTTATCCGCGCTCGTGGATCGTTCATCGATTCCAACACGATGAAGCTGGAAGGGGACGACGAATCGATCCCCGAAGGCGGCCAACTGACCTTTGACCACTGCATCCTGGCCACCGGCAGTGTGCCGGCCATGCCCGGCGCGTTCAACATCGGCAGCGACCGCGTGATGGACAGCACCGGCGCGTTGGAACTGAAAGACGTTCCGGAAACCCTGCTGATCGTCGGCGGTGGCTACATCGGTCTGGAAATGGCCACCGTTTACGCTCACTTGGGCAGCAAAGTCACCGTCGTCGAATTGGCCGAACGACTGTTGGCCGGTGCCGACCAAGACCTGGTGAAACCGCTGGTCAAACAGATCGACACGATGTGTGAAGGCCGCGTGCTGCTGCACACCAAAGTCGGATCGATGGCCGAAGTCGATGACAAAATCGAAGTGACGTTCGAAGGGCCAAAGCATTTCGGCAATGAACGCTTTGACCGCGTCTTGGTCAGTATCGGTCGTCGACCGGTCACCCAAGGCCTGGGGCTGGAAAACACCAAGGTTGAAGTCAATGAACGCGGCTTTGTCGTTTGCGATCGTTCACAACGAACGGCCGACCCGTCGATCCTGGCCATCGGCGATGTCGCCGGGGATCCGATGCTGGCTCACAAGGCGACCCACGAAGGCCGTGTCGCCGCGGAAGTTTTGGCCGGCAAGAACGTCGCGTTTGACAAGTTCGCGATCCCCGCGGTGGTCTTCACCGACCCGGAAATTGCATGGGCGGGAATCACCGTCGAAGAAGCCAAGGCGCAGGGCCGAAAGGTGGATGTGGAAGTCTATCCCTGGGCGGCCAGCGGTCGTGCCCAGGCCCTGGGGACCACCGACGGTTTGACCAAGTGGATCATCGACCCGGAAACGCACCGCGTGATCGGTTGCGGCATCGTCGGCACTGGTGCCGGCGAACTGATCGCCGAAGCCGTGCTGGCAATCGAAATGGGTTGCGAAGTCCACGACATCACCGATGCGATTCACCCCCACCCGACGCTGTCGGAAACGTTGATGAACGCGGGTGAGATCCACTTCGGAACCGCGACGGAAATCTATAAGCCGAAACGGCGTCCTTCGTCCGCATCGGCTGGCTGATCGGCCAGCTTGATCGACGCAGTCGTTCCCAGTCACGATCAAGCAACGACGGTTTGTCTTTCAAATCAATCGCCGGTTCGCCCCTGTGGCGTCTGTGGTCCGTGGTGATCGCCGGCGAAGCCATCTTTGTGCTGCCGTTCGTGCTGCCTCGTTTGTTTCGGCCGGTGATGCTGGCGCAGTGGGGCATTTCCAATACCGAATTGGGCTTGGCGTTTTCCGCTTACGGGATCGTGGCCGCGGTGGCCTATTTTGCCGGCGGTCCGCTGGCCGATCGATTTGGCCCTCGCGTCATGATGATGTTGGCACTGCTTTCAACCGCTGCTTGCGGATTGGCGTTGTGGGGACAGCCCAGCGCCACGCGTTTGCTTTGGACGTATGCCGCATTTGGCATCACCACCATTTTGCTGTTCTGGGCTCCAATGATTCGGGCCACCCATGACCTGGCACGAACACAAACCCAGGGCAGGGCGTTCGGAATCCTGGACGCCGGACGGGGCCTCTTTGCAGCACTGCTTGCCAGTCTGCTCAGTTTCGTCTTCGCTAGCCTGGTCGCCGACGGTGGCGAAGCCGACGCGTTTGAAGCAATCCTGCTGTTGGCAATCCTGTCGGTCGCCGCCTCCGGTGCATTGGTTTGGCTCGGACTGAACCAGCCGAACACTGAACGCTGCGAAACGACGAACCTTGGACAGAACGCAGCCACCCCCGGCCACAGCATCAACGTCCAGGCAATCGGTCGGGTTCTGCGTCGGCGATCCGTCTGGCTGCAAGGCTGGATCGTGCTGTGCGCCTACTGTGGCTACAAGAGCATTGATAACTATGGCATCTACGTGGTCGACGCCTACGACGCATCCTCGTCGCGCGCCGCATGGGTCACAACGCTGGCATTTTGGGCCCGACCGATCGCCGCGTTGTCGGCCGGGCTGGTGGCGGATCGCGCCGGACGCATGGGATGGCTTGCGGTGCTGTTCGCCGTTGTCGCGATGGGCAATGGTTGGCTGGCCATCGATCATCGACCGACAAACGGACCGGTCGCGGTCACCCTTTCGGCCACCCCAGTCTTGTTGACCTTGCTGGGCTGCACCGCGGCCGCGATCTATGGACTGCGCGGCGTCTACTTTGCCGTCTTTGATGATTTAAGAATTCCACCGACCTTGGTCGGCACCGCGGCGGGCCTGGTGTCGCTGGTCGGATTCCTGCCGGACATCTTTTTCGGCCCCGTGACCGGATGGGTCATCGACCAATATCCGGGGATCACAGGTCACCGAATGGTGTTTGCCGGAATTGCGGTCATGTCGGTGATGGGCGTCGCCGCATCGCTATGGCAACGCCGTGACGTGCGACAGGCCACAAATTCACTGGACCAAACATCCGCTTAGGCCGCTGAACGATGTGAGCTGCCGAAGCCCCAGAAATCAATTCGACGATTCGTCCGCGGCATCGGATTCATCGGCCGTGGACGAGTCTTCCGGGGCAGTCTCGGCGTCGGCGGAATCCGACGATTCGCCAGTTTCATCCGTTTCCTCCACCGACGATTCTGGTTCGTCCGATTCAGCTGCCTCCGACTCTGGCTCCTCAGACGCTTCGTCCTGGTTCATCTGTTCGGAACCGGGCGATTCGCTTTCTGATCCAGAATCGGACTCTTCGGATTCGGCTTCTTCCTGCTGCTTGGCCTTCTCAGCGGCTTCCAACTTGGCGGCTTCTTCAGCCAACCGCTTCTCTTCGGCTTCCTTTTCCTTCTGGCGTTCTTCCAATTTGGCCGCCTGAGTCTCACGGACCTTCTCATACAAGTCCGGATCCATGTAGCCGTCTTCGTCCATCATTTCGACGAAGGTCTTCAACGGGAAATCCTCGTCGAATTCCTGGCTGTCAATGGCGATCGCATAGCGGCGAATCGAATCACGCAAATCTTCGGCGGTATCGTCGATGATCAGAATCGGATAGTCGTCGAAGATGTCGGCCCAAATTGCGAACGATTCTTCGTACAGTTCGATCGCTTTGTCCAGTTCGGCGTCCGCGTTGGCTTTTTCCGCTTCGTAAACCAACCGCCGTGCACGCACGGTTCGTTCTTCCTGCTCGGCGATGGCCAGTGTTTTCCAGTACTGGTAATTGATCTGCTTCCGATAGCCTTCGGTCTTGTTGATCCGTGCTTCCAGGTCATCAATTTCGCCGGCCAGACGGATCGCCCGCAATCGGACATCCGGATCGGTGCGCCGCGCGACATCGGCCCGCGCCGGCTTGGTCTTGAATTCGGCCCCGCGACGAAGATTGAATTCGTCGCCGGTCATTTCGCTCAGCGGTCGATTCAACAACTCACGTTCGGTTTCCGAAAGTTTCGATATCAGTTCATCGCGAACCGTCTGTGTGGTGTCGCCGACCAATTCGATGAACTGTTCATCCTTTTCGTCGCGTTGACGCTTCAGTTCATCGATGCGATCCAGCTTGATCGTGAAAGGCGCGGTGACCGGAATGCTGCGGTTACCCAAGACACCCCAGTCCTCCGATGCAAGTTCCCATGCGTTCTGGGCTCGTTCATCCAGCACACCTTCTTTCTCGATGGCCTCAGCGTGCTTGAACCGCCACTTGGGACCGGTTTCGTAGAAGTTAATCGGCGTTTGGCGGCGGATTTTGACGCCGGAATCCACCAGGTCATAACCACGATTCAACCACAGCCGACCGACCAACCAGTTGTCTGGTTTTCCCATCGGCCCGCGGGCTTCGGGACTATCGACGGCAATGCCTTCGCCCAGCAGTTCTTCGTGCCAGACTTCGTCGTCGGCAAACAATTCGCGGAATTGCTTCCGTTCGTCGCTCATGCCCAGCTTCTGGCCATAGAACCAACCGGTGTACCAGACCAAACGCGATGCGTGACGATTCTGTTTGACGCCGCGGGTCAGGTAATCGGTGCCTTCGCCAACCATGTTGTAACGCTGGCGGTAATCATCGAATTCGCTGGAAACGTTGTAGGCCAGGTTCCATGCTTGGAATTCCCAGACACGGTCGAAGTGTGGCTGCAGAAGCGCGATGTTGTTCAACGTCGCTTTCAGGCGGTCCCATTCGTGGCGAACGCTGAAGTCATGTGCCTTGTTCCACAGCAACGTCGATGCAACGCCGCGCATCCCCAGCGAAGCCAGCTTCATCGTTTCACTGGCGGGACTGATTTCACCAAGATCGCTTTCGGCGATGTTGAACCGCTCGCGCATTTCCGCCAATTGGCCCGCTCGGTCGCCTTTGCCGGTCGCCGGCTGTCCCAACAGGAACAGCGGCACCAACATGACGACCAAGACGCCCAGATACAGAATTTTGCGTCCGAATGCCGATTTCAAATTCATGCCGCGATCTCACGCGATTTCAAAAAGAAGTAACTGACAAGAAACGCTAGCAGGCAGTAACCAAAAGTCGCCGCGGCATGCCGCGCCAGCAAAGCATTGAAGATGTCGAAGCCCGATGCCGCGTATTCCGCCGTACTGACCATCTTGGGCAGGTTGGGCAGCGCCGTTGCGATCGCGTCCAGCGAGTAAACGATTGCCGCGTCAGCCGTCTTGATCACCTTGTTGGCCAACACATCGACGTCCAATTCGGTGGTCACCGAATCCTGACGCAGCATCCGAACCATCGCTTCGATCGGACCGCCGCCACGGTTGACTCCCGAATCGATGTAATGCCGCGTGTCATAAATCTGTTCGGCCGAAAAGCCCAACAGAACACAAACCGCGGTCGCGATCATGGCGACCGGTCCGCTAAGGAACGTGCTGAACATCACACCGAATGCGATGACCATCGTCATCTGCAACCAGATGGAAATGTAAGCCTTGGCCATGTTCCATTCGAATGAACTTTCGCCAGGACGCAGATAGACACTGCTCTTGGTCACGCCCAGGTATTGGCCACGGTCGACACAGCGAATGACAACCTTGATACGGCCTTCGTCGTCGACGAGATCGTCGAAAAGGCTCAGTTCGCGAGTCTCATCGCCGTCGCTGCCTTCCATCGTCAACGGCATCAAACGCTCGTCAACTTCGTACTCGTTGACTTCGAAAACGATCGGATTGGTTTCGATCTCTTTGGTCGGATGCTTCAGCGACAATGACGCCCGCAGGGTCGATTCAATGTCCCCTTTGTGTGTCCGGAAGGCGCGGATGGTTAGATCCAACGGGATACCGTCGGGGAAACGTTCCGGCGTGACATCATCAAACGTGAAAACGGCGGCGCACAACGTTCCGCCTTCGATGTAACCGTGTTCCAGTTTCTTGGGGCCTTGGGACATCCCGATCACGCGACTGATACCGCTGCTGCCGTAGCCACCGGGCAACGATTCGTCGCCGACGTTCAGACCGATTTCCTTTTCTTCACCACGACGGTCAAAGAAGACGACTTCGCCATAGTGGGGAATGCGAGCCCGCAAATCACCGGTCGGCGGACCGATCACGAACTGGCCGTCTTCGTCCCGAGTCACCACGTGACGGTGCCCACGCACCACATCGGTCAAACCACGACCATCGGCGTCCAACGTAAAGCTGTGTTTGTGGGATCGCACAAAGTCGGTTTCACCTTCGAACTGGTCACCGATCTGACGCACATCGGCGACTTCCAGGTGAGTGTGCCGCAAACCACGCTTCACAAACACGTAACTGACCAGGCCCATTGGAACCAAAATCATCGTGCCCACGCCGATGAAACCCAGCATCCGTCCCAGCACGATCTCCGTCGCCCGAACGGGTTTGGTGACGATCGTGTAGATCCGGCGGCTTTCGATATCCGATGGCAAACTGAAGGCGCTGATGAACAACGCCAATGCCAACACCAGGTAATTCGTACCGGTCAAAACAAAGCTGATGTACAGCCGGGCGGGATCACTGCTGTTGGGGTCCAAGAACCAGCCGGCCAACAACAGACCGACGACAAACAGCCCGATCACAAACAAAACTTTGCGTCGAATGGCTTCCTTGAACGCCAAACGCGCCAACGCGATGACACGACGCGGTGACGTACCGGGCAGATCAAACCGCACCAGGTCACGCACGCCACGCGCGACGGCATAGAAACCTTCGGATGGCCCATAGCGTGCGGCGCTGATGATGTATCCGACCAACAACCCCACGACGATCGCCAAGACGATCAGAACCGCACCTTGCAACAAGGCGCTTTCCAAAAACGCGTCCGGGCGGATCAGCCATTCATAGAAGGACCAAAAATCTTCTGGCTGCAGATTCATTCTTAGCCCTCCGCCTGATCATCAGCGGACGCACCGTCATCACGACGCGAGCCGGCATCGGCTCCTTCGCCCGCCGCCTGGTTCTCACCAGTCGCCGGGGCGGACACGCGGCGTGCCCCGGGTCGAGCCTCACTTTCGCGAACGATGTTCAAGAACAGGTCTTCCATCGTCGCGGTCGGATTATCGATCGACTTCACCTCGCCGCCATGACGTTGGATGACTTCGGCGATTTCTTGTTTGGCTTGATCGGACAGACCGCTGGCGTGGACTTCGGTGACGTCCTGGACCTTCAACAGATCCGTGACACGCCCCAGTTCTTTCAGTTCGCCCTGGTGCAGGATGGCCACGCGGTCGCAAACGTCTTGGACGTCCGCCAACTGGTGGCTGCACAATAGAACTGTCTTGCCCTGGTCCCGCAGGCTAAGAATCAGATCCTTCATTTCTCGAGTCCCGATCGGGTCCAGACCCGTCGTCGGTTCGTCCAACAGGATCAGATCGGGATCATTGATCAGTGCTTGGGCCAGACCCACACGTCGGGTCATCCCTTTACTGTATTCCCGCAACTGGCGGTGCTTGGCCCCGTGCAGACCGACCATCTGGATCAACTCGGCGACGCGTCGCTTCCGGTCGGCCGCCGACATGTTGAACAGCCGCCCGTAAAAATCCAGCGTCTCTTCGGCGGTCAAGAATTTGTACAGGTACGATTCTTCGGGCAGGTACCCGATGCGTTCGTTCTTCTGGGTCTCCGACGCATCCTTGTCAAACACCAACACCCGACCGCTGCTGGGGAACAACAGGCCCAGGATCAGCTTGATCGTGGTCGACTTGCCGCTTCCGTTGGGTCCAAGCAGACCGAAGATCTCGCCAGGGCGGACCTCGATATCCAGCGATTTCAGCGCGTTGACTTTGCGACGCCCCCAGAAATCGCGGTACACCTTGCTGAGGTTTCGAGTCTCGATCACCACCCCCGAATCCGGGGCCCCTGCCGGAGCCGAAGTGGGATCGGTGTGGGAGTCCGGTTGAGATTCGGCGACTGCCGCTGCGTCATTTGCCACGGGAAACGATTCCGACAAGAAGATCACGAAGAAAAATGCAATTAATCGCGGGCCTAGAATAGACTCCGAGCCTGCGTACGCAATCGAGGCTACCGGGGTTCGCCGGCCAGAAAATTCGGATTCGCCCTGGCCGTGGTAGTGGACATGACGGTTCGGCCATGATCGGCCCGACATTGGGGCTTGCCATTGAGGCCGCTGAACCGGTCAACTTGGACATTCGGTCGTCCGTCTCTGTGTGATGAAACGCGTGTCCGCTCAGAACGGTGCGTTTACGCCACAGGCCGGTCCCGACGTCAAAAGCACTCGACCCAACCCGTCTTCTCCGTATTTCTCTCTCGTTGCCGCGACGTGGAAGAATCAGTCCCCCCCGCTCGCCCGCGTGACGCAGTCGGCCCACAAGATGCCGCTTGCTCATCTGATGTCCCGTCAGAATCGTCGCGTACAACAGCGGCGACGGGCCCCTCCGCGTCCGTTTTGGCGGCTTCCCCCGGACCGTCGTCGAAACGCCCCGCCGTCGACTTTCTGATGGGTCTGATCAATTTCGAACGTCCTTCGGCGAGGACGCAAGATTTCCAGTTTCGTCTGCAACGGATGCGTGACCTGCTGCGGCGTTTGGATTTGGGCGACTTACTGCATCAAAAATCGGCCCCCAAACCGGCTCCGATCCCGACGATTCACATCGCGGGCACCAAAGGAAAAGGATCCGTGGCAATGATGATTGCCGCCGGTCTTTCCGCCGCCGGGGTACGCACCGGGCTGTACACGTCCCCGCACTTGCACCATTTGGAAGAACGTTTCCGCATCGATGGGAAACCTTGCCGGCCGGACCAGTTGGACGATCTGATCGAACAGTCCATCCCGATTTGCCGACAAATGGCGGATCAAGAGGTCGGCCAACCGACGTTCTTCGAACTGACCACCGCATTGGCCCTGCTGCACTTTCGCCAGCGGGGCTGCCAGGCCCAAGTGATCGAAGTCGGGCTGGGCGGACGCCTGGATAGCACCAACGTGATCCAATCCAGCCTATCGGTCATCACCAGCATCGGCCTGGACCACCAGAACGTCCTGGGGCACACCAAAGCCGCCATCGCCGCGGAAAAAGCGGGCATCATCAAACCGGGTGTTCCGGTGATCAGCGGTGTCCGGTGCCGAACCGTGGATCCCTCCCGGACCGGCACCGCCTGTGGCCAAACCACACCTCCAAAGAACAACGTGGCCTGCGACATCCAGGCAGACGATGATCCCGAACCGGTCATCCGCCGGATCGCCGGTGAAGTCGGCACACGGTTGCTGACCCTGGGCGAAGACTTTGATTTCCGCTGTCGGCCCACCAGGGCATGGGGCAGCGACGTCGAATTGTTCGATCTGCCGGCCCCCACCCGAAACGACGACGCTTGTCCGCCGCCATCCCCGCACATGCCGCCGCCCGCCAAGCTGCAATTCCACTTGGGCGTCGAAGGGATGCATCAAGCCGGCAACGCCGCGTTGGCTGCGAAATCGCTGCAAATCTTGGCCGATGCTCAACTGCTCCCGGACGATGAACCAGCCGGATTTCAGCTACCCAGCCTGGACATTCAACGATGTGTCCGCGCCTGGCATTCGATCAATCTGCCTGGACGAATCGAGCGTTTTCGTTTGCCCGACGGACCGATGTTGATCATCGATACCGCGCACAACGAGGACTCGATCACCGCCTTGGCGACGACGCTTGAAAACCGCTTTGGCCCTTCGGCCCCCGATCGACGCCGCATGGTCATCGTCTTCGGAACCAGCCGGGACAAAGATGCGGGATCAATGCTTCGCGTGCTCAGCCGGCTGACCGATCGACTGGTGCTGACACGATTTCAAGACAATCCGCGGTACCTGCCGCTGGATCGATTGGCCGACGCGGTCCCCCCGCGATCGTTCCGCGACGTTCAATCCAGTGAATCGTCCCAAGACGCGGTTGCGATGGCCTGTCGCGCCACGGGCCCCGATGGCGTGGTGGTCGTCTGTGGGTCTTTCTTTCTCGCCGACGAAATCCGGCGTGGGATTCAAATCGAAACCCTGATTTGACGACAAAATAGCCCACAGCTACGGTGAAACCGCCCAAGGGCCGACTCACCAACCTTATTAGCTGGGTACTTTTGGCATGCCGCCGCTGTTTTCACTTCGGCGCAGCTCCGCTAGATGCGGGGCAATGGGCTCTGGACGACGGGCAGTCCACTTTTCCACTGATCTACTCCTTGTCTGCTTTACCGGAGAGACGCATGGCGATGCGACTCGGCGTTCGGTGTGCCATTTTGTTGGCCGCCGTCATGTCTTGCTTCCACGGCACCTCTGCCCGCGGCGGCGATTTCGAAGTCTTCAGTCGCAACGAGATGATCGATGTGATGGTCCGTGTGCGGGCGACTCAGTTTCTGCAACGTGCCACGTTCGGTCCCACCCAGGACGAGATCGACGCGATGACAATGCGGATGCGCCAGATCGGCGTCACCGCCGCCGCGGAAGAATGGATTGACCAACAGTTCGCGCTGGAACCCACGTCTCACGTCGCCACCGCCCGAGCGATGATGGCGGCCGACGGCTGGGCGGAGAACGAAGACGGGGTGAACATCACCCGCTATCGCGACCACGCATGGTGGCACATCGCGATCACCGCCCCGGATCAGTTGAAGCAGCGAATCGCCTGGGCGTTGATTCAAATCTGTGTGATCAGCAACCAGGGCGCCGGATTCAATAACCGCGGGTTGGATAACAACCAGAATGCCGACTGGTTGGGACTGTCGAATTACTACGACATGCTGTTGGAAAACAGCGACGACACGTATCGCGAAGTGCTGGGGGACGTGACCTTCAGCCCCGTCATGGGCACGTACCTGAGTCACCTGCGGAACAAGAAGGGCGACCCGTCGAAAGGGGTTTTTCCGGATGAAAACTACGCCCGCGAAATCATGCAACTGTTTTCAATCGGCCTGTACGAAATGGATTCCGACGGCCAATTGAAAGTCGACGCCGAAGGCAACGATATCCCGACCTACGACAACGAAACCATCAAAGCGTTTGCGCGTTTGTTTACGGGACTGACGTTCGCGGGCAGCAGGACCATCAACAACGGGCGGCGCGACCTGCACAACCCGATGATGATGTTCAACGATTCGCACGACCAAGACCCCAAGACGCTTCTAAACGGCGTCACATTGCCCGCCAATCCCAATGGCATCGCGGACATCAATGCGGGACTGGACAATCTGTATGCCCATCCGAATGTCGCACCTTTCATCAGCCGCTTGTTGATCCAACGATTAGTTCGTTCCAATCCCTCACGCGCCTACTTGGGTCGGGTCGCGGCGGTCTTCAATGACAACGGCCAGGGCGTCAAAGGCGACATGAAGGCGGTCATCAAAGCCATCCTGCTGGACCGCGAGTGTTGGAATTCGATTCGTGTATCGCGCAGCCGTCGTCCCGTCCGAATCATCGTTCGACCGACCGGGACCGAACGTAGTCGGTTGGCCGAACCGGTGGTGATGTACGCGGGCTTTCTGCGTCGATTCAGTTCCCCAGAACCCGACGGTTGGTATCGCTTGCCCGCGTTGAATTACAACTGGGTCCAAGCCCCTTATCGATCGCCCAGTGTGTTCAACTTTTACCTGCCCGATTTCCAACCGGCCGGCCCGATCACCGCCTACCAGGCATCATCGCGAATCCCCAACGGCAGCATCTACGCTCCGGAATTTCAACTGTTCGATGCCGTCGTCGCCAACCGAATGGCCAACCGCATTCGAGGCGACATTGCTGATGCCAATGCCGACTACACCGCCGTGAACAACCAAAAAGCGGGACGTCATGATGTCGATTTGCCGATGGATTTTTCGGTGGAAGAAACACTGGGTGAAGACCCGATGGCCTTGGCCAAACACTTGGACATGACGCTGTGCGCGGGAACGATGACCAACGAATTCCGCGAAGCCCTCGTCGACGCGTTGCAACAGGAAACCAACGTGCAACAGCGGACACGAGGTGCCATTCTGTCCGTGCTGATGTCACCCGCGGGAATGATTGTCGAATAAGTCATCCCCGTCAAACCACGCGGCTTACCGCCCTTGCCGTTCTTCTCGTCTTCTTCTTTTCAGTTTGCCCGCCATGAAACGCCAAAGCCGCGAAGCCACCTTGTCCGGTATGAATTCTCCTCAGCTGGATCCATTGTCACGCCGCAATTTTTTGAAATGGTCGGGCGGTTGTGCGTCACTCTCATCAACGGCAATCCTGTCCCAGATCCTGAATCTGCAGCTGACACAGTCGGTCGCGGCGGATACGACCGGCGGGTCCGATTACAAAGCCTTGGTGTGTGTGTTTTTGTTGGGTGGTGTCGACAGCTACAACATGATCACACCGCACGTGCAAAGCGAATACGACGCCTATGCCGGTATCCGCACCAACCTCGCATTGCCGCGGGAAGACCTGCTTTCGATCCCCATGGATTCGTCGTCACCCGGCGGACGCACACTGGGCATTCACCCCGGAATGCCGGAAATGCAGACGCTGTACAACGAGGGCAATGCGGCCGTGGTCGCCAACGTCGGCAGCTTGGTGTTCCCCACCGACAAGTCCAACTATTCGACCGTCAAATTGCCGTTGGGTTTGTTTTCTCACAGCGACCTGATCAAGCATTGGCAAACGTCCGTTCCCCAATCACGTTCACAAGTCACCGGATGGGGTGGACGCATGGCGGACATTTTGAACGCCACCACCAATGACAATCCCAACATCGCGATGAACATCGCGTTGGGTTCGCTGAACGTGTTTCAAACCGGCGGACAAATCGTTCCCTACGTGGTCAACACCAATGGTGCCACACCGTTGTACGGGTATGGGAACAACAACGCACGCGATCGCGTCTACCGGCGTGTCATCGATCACATGTATCCGTCCACGGCCGACAGCGAACTTGGGCAAATCTACAGCGATCTGCTGCAGCGAACTTTGGCAAAAACGAAGCGTGTCAGTATCGACGCCGCCGATGCATTCAATTCGGCAACCGACGTTACCTTGAACACGACCTTTCCCGCCGAAAATCGTCTTGCCGAAAACTTGGAGATGGTGGCGAAGACCATCGCCGGTCGGCAGACGCTGGGGCAAGGAAGGCAGATCTTTTTTGTGTCCGCTGGTGGCTGGGATCACCACGACGAAGTGATAGACAATCAAGCCGCCATGCTGCCGCAAGTCAGCCAAGCGTTGCATGCGTTCTATCGAGCAACCGAAGAATTGGGGGTCGCTGATTGCGTGACCACTTTCACCGCATCAGACTTTGCCCGAACGCTGTCCTCCAACGGCAACGGCAGTGATCACGCGTGGGGCGGCAACCATTTCGTGATCGGGGGTGCGGTCCGGGGCGGCAATACCTACGGTGACTATCCCGAATCGCTGGCGCTGAACAATGACTTGGATGTCGGTCGCGGGCGTTTGATTCCGACGACATCGGTGGATGAGTACAACGCGGAACTGGCAATGTGGTTCGGCATCCCTAATAACCAAACGCTTCAAGACGTCCTGCCCAACATCCGAAATTTCTACGCCAGCGGCGGATCATCGGCTCCGATCGGGTTCTTGGCCTGACGTCTGGGGCTTGTCGTGCTGGGCCTGACGAGCTGGTCTTGACGGCGGCGGAAAACCACACGTTGACGCCACCAGCCCCGACTTGGTAGTGGACATTCATACGTTGACATCCCCACCTCCGATCGCGGCGTCCGTTTGTGACCTTCCCAGCCACAACCCAACGACAAGTCGCTGACGGTTTTCACGGGGCGCACCGACGAAAGCCGGCGCTGGTTCTTGTGGCCGCAACGATCCTGCTTTGGATCGGTTTCTGTGGTTCGACATTGCTGGGCCAGGAACAGGAACTGCCGCGGCCCGTGGTCGTGGACACCCCCGGCCCCGATGTTGAATTGAACCTGGACGGTACTGTCCCGCTTGACGCGTTGATCGGTTACATCGCCGGTCGCCTGAACTTGCGTATCGAATACGACGATGCCATCGCGGCCCGAAAGGTGACGGTGCGATCCCCCGGCACTTTGCCGGTCAGTTCACTGCCGATTCTGCTGGGCAATGTATTGCGGACCGAACAATTGGTCCTGATTGAAGACCCAAGAACCGGATGGAAGCGTATCATTCCCGCCGACCAGATGACGTCGGTTTCGCAAGTTCAACCGGGGATCCGAGGTCCAGCCACTTCGATCACCGATCCCATTTCGATCAATCCCCCCATGCAGTCGGCCCCGACCGATGCATCACCACGGGTCGTGTCGCCAACCAATCCGGCCACTCCGATCACCCAAGTGTTCGTGCTTGAAAACCTGAGCGCCGAATCGGTCACTCAGGTTCTGCAACCCTTTCTCAGCGGCACGTCGGCCAACCTTTCGGCCGTTCCGGGTTCAAACACGCTGATCGTGACCGACTATGCCGCGGCCATCGAAACCTTGTCAGATCTGATCACCCTGATCGACAAGCCGGCGGGTTCGGCCGGATTCCTGTTATACGAAGCCAAACATCAATCATCGGATCGATTGAGCGAACAGGTCATCGGATTGCTGAAGACGTCGGGCGACAACGACATTGATACGCGACAGATCCAAATCATCCCACAGCCGCTGGGCAATCGCATCATCGTCGCGGGCTCCACCGCCGTGGTTCAGAAGGCCGAATCGCTGTTGAAGCGTCTGGACGTCGCCTTGGGAGTGACAACATCGGTCTATCGAATCCGCAATACTTCGGCGCAGCGAATCGACAAACTGATTGGTGGCTTCATCGAACCGCCGAACGATAGCGAATCGGCCTATCAATCAACGGTGGATGAAGAAGGCAATCTGCTGATCGTGCGAGCCAGCAGTGATGTCCATCGCCAAATTGCCGATTTGATCGAACAGTTGGACCAAGCGGTCGAAAGCGATGGCAGCCCGATTCAATTTTACAAGCTGAAGAACGCAAGCGCGATCGATGTCCTTTACTCCCTGTTGGCGTTGCAAGAGGCGGTCGGTGCGGGACCCTATGCAACCGCTTCCGGCTTTGGGCCGTTTGGCGGAATTGCACCGACCGCGTTGAACGCCCTGACGCCAATGGGATTGGCCGGACCGAATTTGGTTTCGCCCCTTGCGACTGCAACGGGACAGACCGTCCCGATGACTTCGCTGCCGCTGCCGCCGGCCAGTGGGTCTCGGTTCGACCAAGAATCCCCCACCACCAACAATCCGTTGGCACAACCGACGCTTGCCGCAGGTCCGCAGGCCAACGGTTTGGCGCGCGGATTCGCGTCGGGCGTCGAAGCCGCTGGCGGCTATTTGGCCGGCGGCGGCGTGGCCACGCTGCCGGGTGGCGCCAGAGTATCGGCCGATGTATCAACCAACAGCCTGATCGTCTTCGCGCCGGCCGGCGTCCAACCGATGTACGCCAAGCTGATCGAATCGTTGGACCAACGACGTCCCCAGGTTTTGATCGAAGCGAAAGTCATCGCTGTCAGCACGTCAGATGACTACACCTTGGGGGTGGAAGTGTCCGTCGGAGACCGCGAAGGGATCAAGCGTTTGTTCAAGTTCAGCTCTTTTGGCCTTAGCGAAGTCAATCCGGACACCGGAGCCCTGCGTATCATTCCGGGGCTGGGATTCAATGGAACGTTGATCGACCCCGAGGTCGCCGATGTCGTTGTGCGTGCACTTGCGCAGCACGAACGATCACGCGTCTTGGCGGCCCCCAAAATTCTGGTCAATGACAACAGCACCGGTACGCTGGAAAGCGTGGTCAGCGTCCCCTTTGCCAGTGTCAACGCATCGGACACGGTTGCGACGACCAGCTTGGGAGGCGACCAGACCGCCGGGACGATCATCACCGTCACACCGCACATCAACGAAGACGATCATTTGCAGCTTGAATTCGATGTCGAATTCAGCACCTTTTCCGGACAGGGGGCCGACGGGCTTCCCCCCCCACGCCAGATCGATCGCGTCGGAAGTATCGTCACCATCCCCAGCGGCAAAACCGTGGTGGTGGGGGGACTGAAACGAACCAGCGAAGACCACAACTTTGCCGGGATTCCATGGGCCGAAAAGATTCCGGTTATCCGGGAATTGACCAGTCGAACCGACGACGGATATTCGACCACGTCCTTCTTTCTATTCATTCGCCCCATCGTGTTGCGAGATTCGCGGTTTGCGGACCTGAAGTATCTGTCGCAAAATGAACTCAGCGAACAGTGTTTGCCCGGTGACTATCCATCCAGCCGGCCTGAACTGATTCCATAAACGGCGGACTTTATCCATCGCTTCCGGCCGCAATGACCCAACGATTCATGAACCGGTGTTTTTGTCGGTGTTGCCTTTCGACCAACTGAGCTTCGAAGATTCGCTCGATCGTTTCGACGGCGACCCGGTATTCTTGGATCGCATTCCGATCCAACACGCCCGACGTCACAAGATCATTGGCATTCGCCCCACCACGTCGGGTTCGGCAGAGACATCTACCGGATTGCTATTGGCGATCGGCGACCAACGATCCTTGCCGCAGTGCGACATCGTTGCTCGTCGTCTGCGAACTCCGGTGCAACCGATTCGTTGCGACGCTGGAGTTGTCACGGCCAAGATCGATCAAGTGTACGCGCAACGCGATCGCGACGCCCGGCACTTGCTGCATTCAATCGATACCCAACGCGTCGGCGAACCGACCATCGGCACCAGCATCCGCCCCGAAGACTTGTTGGACAGCGACCGTCGGCCTCCGGTTATCCAGTTGGTCAATCAATTGCTGTTCGATGCCGTCGTCGCGGGCGCGTCGGATCTGCACGTCCAGCCCCGGGACGACCGCCTACAAATTCGACAACGCATCGACGGCGTGATGTTCGATGTGGTGGAAGTGCCAAAATCAATCCAGGAAGAAGTGATCAGCCGGATCAAAGTCCTGGGTCGGATGAACATCGCAGAAAAACGACTGCCTCAAGATGGACGCGCAACGGTAACCCTTGGTGATCGCAATGTCGACTTGCGAATCGCATCACTGCCGACCAGCCACAGCGAACGCATTGTCATTCGACTGCTGGACAAAAGCGTGCGTCGTTACACGCTGGGTGAACTTGGCATGCCACCGGCTATGCTGCAGCAATGGCAACAACTTATCTCCGTGGATCATGGATTGATCCTGGTGACCGGACCAACGGGAAGCGGCAAGAGCACGACCCTGTATGGCGCGCTTCAAACGCTAAATTCATCGGAAACCAACATTCTGACACTCGAAGATCCGATCGAATATCAACTTCCCGGAATCAGCCAAACACAGATCAATGAAAAGAAGGGGATGACGTTCGCCTCGGGACTGCGAAGTCTGCTGCGTCAGGATCCCGACGTGATCATGGTAGGAGAAATTCGCGACCAGGAAACCGCGACCATGGCTATCCAGGCATCGCTGACAGGCCATTTGGTTTTCAGCACGCTGCACACCAACGATGCGGCCAGCGCGATCACCCGGATGCTGGATCTTGGCGTCCAACCTTACTTGTTGGCCAGTTCCCTTGTCGGATCACTGGCGCAACGTTTGGTTCGCACATTGTGCCCCCAATGTAAAACACCCGTGGGCACGACGATGCCGGGTGATGAACCAGAACGGGCCACGGCAGCTGGCTGTCCCCAATGTCGCCAGACTGGATACAGCGGTCGAATCGGCATTTTCGAACTGTTGGTCGTCGATGAAACCATTCGACGGCACATCCAAGAACGCAGCGGCGCCCGCACGATCCGCGATTCCGCACAGGCGGCAGGAATGCAACTGCTTAGCGATGACGGACAACACAAAATCGCTCAAGGCTTGACCACGGCCCAGGAAGTTGCCCGCGTGACGGTTGTCAATCAACCGAATGCCGATGGGAATGTGGTGACGTAATGCCCGTGTTCGGTTATCAAGGCACGGGGACCGACGGCAAACGATTGCGCGGCAGCATTCACGCGGAATCGGCGCGGGCCGGACGTGATTCGCTTCGACAACAAGGCGTTACCGTCACAGCCATCCGGCCGATTGACGAATCTGCCCAGCGGTCATGGCTGCAATACCTCCGACAACATCGTGCACGGGCCCAATGGGCGGTGGCTGCCCACGAACTGTCCATGCTGTTAAGAACCGGCATGGGCGTCGACGAAGCGGTGGACACCTTGGCCGACCAGTATCGTGGTGGCCTTCGGATCGCTCTTCGCCGGATACACGATGACGTGACGGCCGGCCGTTCGTTGGCGGAATCGATGGCCATGCAGCCCCATGTCTTTGACGCCGCATCCGTGCGTCTTGCCGAGGTGGGCGAAAACGCGGGAAACTTGGACGCCGTGCTTGACGAACTTGCGCAGCTGAAGCAACGCATGGCCGAGTTCGGTGACAAGGTTGCGACCGCTTTGATGTACCCGATGTTTTTGTTGACCTTCGGGGTCGCGGCGATGATCTTCTTGATGACTTGGGTGCTGCCACCACTTCTTGAAAACTTGCAAGAAACGCTGACGCAGATTCCTTGGCCCACTCGAATCGCTCAATCCATTAGCACGTTTCTTGTAAACAATGGCCTCATGCTGCTGGTCGTCTCAGGTGCGTTGTTGGTGATCGGCGTTTGGATGGTATCGACCGAACGGGGCAAAACCTGGATAGATCGCAAGGTCTTGAAACTGCCGGTGATCGGTCCGATTCTGATCAAACAAAACGTCGCAAGAATCGCCATGGTGTTGGGAATGCTGCTGCGCAGCGGCATCCCGCTGCGTGAAAGCATGCAACTGGCTTCACGATCCACCCGAAACACATCGCTGCGTCGAACACTGGCAAAATGCGTCGACGATCTGTCGGCCGGTGGAAACGTTGCCACCGCCCTACAGGATCAAGGCTTGTTTCCTCCCTTGGCGATCCGCGTCTTCGCGGTCGGCCAGGAAAGCGGTGAACTGGATCAGATGCTGATCCGTTTAGCGGACGACTATAATCAACAGGTGCAACGCGCCACGTCTCGCCTGACCACCATGTTGGAACCCGCGCTGATTTTGTTCATGGCTGTTCTGGTCGGGTTTCTTTTAGTCGCCACGATGCTACCCATCTTGCAGGCTGGACAGGTCACCTGAAATCCATACTTCGCCATCGGTCAAACGAGCACGCACGCCAAACCTGACCTGACTTTCCTTTTCTAAAATCTGAATCGCATCCCCCGTCATGTCGTCACTTCATCACCATCGCCTACGTACAAAGACCGGTTTTTCCTTGGTCGAATTGATCGTCGTGATGGTCATCATCGGATTGCTTAGCAGCTTGGTCGCAATCCAAACCCGCAGCTATTTGATCGCCAGCAAGCAAAACGCTGCGAAAGCCGAAATCGCCACGATCGTAAGCGCACTGGAGACGTTTTACGCCGACCAGGGACGATATCCGACAAGCGAAGAAGGAATTGAGATTCTGTCGCTGGGAACGGACAGTTTCCCAGACGGCTTCTTGAAAACGATCCCCCAGGATCCTTGGGGACGCGATTACGAATACATCAGCCCGGCCGACGAATCCCCTTTTGAAATCTTGTCATTGGGCGGTGACGGACGTGAAGGCGGCGACGGCGGCGACCAAGACATCAGCAGCGATAACCTTGATGTGTCTTGAATTGCCTCGAATGAAAATCTTGAAAGACCACCGTGGGTTCACCCTGATCGAATTGGTCGTCGTCCTGATCTTGGTAGGCCTGGTCGCGGGGATCGCCATCGGTTCAACGCGCGGGCTGATTCGCAAAGCCACTACCGAGCGATGGATTGAAAGTTTTCTGCTGACCGAACAGATCGAACGCCATGAAGCCGCGAAACAGAATCGTTCAGGCGGAATAATCGTGGGTTCTAATCGCGACCTGACGTTCATCGCAGCCGACCGACATCTTACCATTCCGCCGGGCCTGCAATTGGAGCGTTGGCAAGTATTGGAAGCAGCGGAAATGCGTCCCAGCGACAACCGCGTGCCGTACTTCGCCAACGGCCAAAGCCGCACGCATCTGATGGAACTTCGGTGCGGTGATGTAACCGAATGGGTTCTGGTCATGGGGTTAAGCGGCCAGGTTCGTCACCTGCGATCACAATCCCAATTGGAAGCCGTACTTTCGACCTTGCGATCTGGTCACACCTTGGATGCGGTGCCGACGGAGCGATTTCAACGATGACGTTTGCGACATCAAAACCTCGCCGCCTTTTGCAAGGCTTCACGCTGATCGAGGTCGTCGTCGGGATCACGTTGTTTTCCACCATCATCGTTTCCGTGCTGCTGGCCATCAGCCGATTCCGTGTTGCCGCCACCGAGGTCCGAGACCGCAAAGAAGCAATCAAGATCGCCGACCAACTCATGTCACAATGGGTCGACTTGCCGACAGGCTTACCTGGTGTGGTCGCCGGCCCGATAATGGGACACGACACAATGCGATACCAGACACGTCAATTGGATCGCCGCCCAATTTGTGGTGTCTGGTGCGACGTGATGCGTTTGGAGATTGTCCAGTTTCGCACCAATGGAACCTACAAACCGTTGACATCGATCGAATACGTTCGCCGAGACAATCGCCGCACCGCGCCGAGGACGTACCAGCCATGAATCAGTCGAACGTTCGACCGCGGCGTCCTACCTTGGCGATGGGCAAGGTCCATCCCGGATTCACCTTGATGGAACTGATCGTGGCTGTGGTGCTATCGGTGATCGCATCGGGGTGCGTTTTGGTTGCCGGCCGCCAGATCATCACCGCCTCCAATGACATCCGCGACGACCTTCGAACATCGATCAACCCACGGCTGATTGGCGATCAAATGCGGCGTGACTTTATCCACGCTGATCGTATCCAGTGGTGGAATGACGGTATCCAGCTGTCAGGACTGATCCACCGTGACACATCCATTGGAACGCCCACGGGTCGATCGGCCACGGTCCGCTATCAGGTCGTCCCCATTTCACAAGGACAAAATACACGTACCAACGATCGCTTCAATCGATGGCTGCTGAGGCATCAGTGGCAAACCGACCCGTTGACCGGTCGAATGGTGAACTATCAAGTCGAGCCGATTTCCGACGACGTCGGCCGACTGGACGTAACGCATGATCTGTGGCAAGACGACCTGCGATCTGATGTTATGCCACCGGTGATTCGAATTCGCTTGACCGATTCACGGGGAATGGAACAGATCGCATTGGTGATACGACACCATGAGGGTCTTTAGTCCAATGAAGTCACACCAAAGTCGCGATCGCCGCCCTGCCTTTGTCCTGTTGATCGTGCTGGTCGCGTTGATCACCAGCAGCGTGATACTGGTACAGACGGCCAATCAGACGGCAATGTTCCAACGCATGACCATTCGTCTGAACGAGGATGTCCAACAATCCTGGGGGCAACAAAGCTTAGAAAAGGCCATCCTACCCGCCTCCGCAGGATTGTTCGCCACGAACATCGCACGTGACGACGTCGACGCAGGCCCCATGTTTGCTGACAAATCACAACATGCCATCGTGGCCGACCGAATCGTTCTGGGCGGCCAAAGGTTTGATCTATTGCTATCCGACGAGGACGCGAAAGCCAACCTGAACGCGGTTTACGATTTTGCCGGCGAACGTGCATGCCAACGCCTGGTTCAAGACATGGTTCAGCCGATGCAATACCGATGGCTGACCTTAACCCCCGAACGTCGAAGCCTGGCCGATCGCACTGCGAAGGATTCGCAACGCGAAGAGTCACGCATCAACGGCTTTGGCGACAACAGCCCGACCGTCCCCACCGTGGACTTTGCCAACATGCCCCCGGCATTCCGATCATGGGGGCAAGTCTTTGATCAATCGCAGATCGTTCAACAGCAGGGCAGTCTACGTGTCTTGGCGGAACTGAGCCGAAACTTGACGATCTTCGGCAGCGGTCGCCTGAACGTCTGGTCGGCGAATGAAGCAGCCATCGTTGCCGTGTGCCGCGATGTGGTGCAAGATGGACTGGCAAGACGTCTGGCGGAGCGGATTTCCGACACCTCCCTTCGCCAAGTCGAACTGGTGTTGAATCAAACCATTACAAATCAGCAACATCGGCAGACGCTTCGGCAACGTCTAGCCGACGCCAGCCAAGCGACTTCACTTTGGATCGAAGCCAGCGGGCCATCACGTCGTCGCCAATCACTGGCCGTTCGCCGGATCGATGATGCGGGCATCTACCAAACGCGACGATTCGTTTATCCATAAACTCGTGATGCCGATTGGTTCTGCGAAAATGTCGACCACCGATGACCGGACGAAACGATGGCTTTGGATGGGAACCGCGTTTTGGGTTGCGATTTCGATCATCGCAGTCGCGTGGTCGCGATCGGACGTCCAAGCGATGGCCAGTGGTACCCAATCGCGACAACTGAGACAGGAAATACGAACGCAGATCCAGACGCCGCCGATCGACTTGGAACCTTTCCAGACGCTGTGGAGTCGCCGGTTTCAAGGAAAACCTTACGAAACGGTGACCGCACCGAAACCACAAGACCCGGCCCCGAAACGTCCTGCGACACCTCCCGCGGCACAAATCGTACGGCCTGCACCTCGCATCTTGGGGCTGCGTCTGTTGGGCACTGCCGTCGAAAGCGGACACGATGTTGCCATCTTCATGTCGGAAAAGGATGGGCTATTGTTCCTGCGCACCGGCGAGACGATCCCATCTGTAACCCCGGCCATGGTCGTTCGTTCCATCGATTCGCGCAGGGTTCAAATGCAATCCCAAGACCAATGGATTGAAACCCCCGTTGGTTCACCGGTTCAGATCCCACCGAAGTCATCACCACTCGCGTCCCCAACGTCGCCACCAAAGCCGCTTCGCAATTCCAACGCCACATCGGATTCGCCAAACACCGCACCTGTATCACCACCGCTCGACGATCCGATTCAACCGGGCGATTTGAACGACATGTCATTGGAAGACGAACTGGACTGGCTGAATGGTCAATAATCGTCGGATCAAAACATCTTGGATCGCAGACAGATGATGCTTGTTCGATTACTGGACCAGGCCCTTGAAGTGGTCACCCAAGAGGGTTCAACGCGTTGGTTCGCCGCGGAAGAAAACGATCTCGCGACGGCAATCACCGATGCGCCGTGGCCGGATGAACTGCGCAATCAAGATGGCCAAACGATTCGCCAATGGATTGCCCAGCGGACCGAGGGTCGATCGGAGTCTGCCGCGGTGACGATCGGATCGATGGACTGTTACATGCTGACGGCGGACATGCTAGCCACCGACGCAGGTTCATCCTATGAACAGCTGAAGTTTTCTTGTGAAGACATCTTGCCGATCGATGCCGAACAGATCGAAGTCGCGCAATACACGACGGCAACACATCGGACGCTGGTCGCGATCGATACGTCGCGGGCTGAACCGTTGGTGGATCTGCTGGAACAAAACGGAATCCGGGTCATCACCGTCACCTCCGATTCCATGCTGGTGTTGCAACAGATCATCGCGTGTTGCCCCGTTCCCAAGTCGTGTCATCTGATCATGCCGTCGCCGTCACTATCTGGCGGTCTGACGGGGGAATTGTTCACACTGAAATCGGGACGCCCGGTTCAGTGGCGTCTACTGCCGTCCGGCGACCACCCAAGGATTGAATCGCTCCCCGACACTCTAGCGGAGGATGATTCTACGTTGCCCGTGGTCCAACTTCGTGCACCGGAAGACACAGCGTCGTTGCCGGCTATTGCCGGTGCGACTCAGTTGCCATTCGATGAATCTGGAGCCTTGCGTGATGCGATGCTTCAATCGCGGTCGCATCGCCCCTGGTTTGATTTACGCAGGGGCGTCTTGGCCCGTCACGATCGGCTGCGCAATGTGCGTTTTCCTTTGCGTTGTTTTGCGTTATCGACATCCATTGCCTTGGCGTTGATCGCCGCCTCGGTTTGGTTCAAGACTTCGCAACTTCAACAGCAATCGGACGCGGCCTATCAAGCAATGCGACAGGAGTTCAAGCGGACCTTTCCCGGGCAGAAAGTTCCAGAGGCCCTTGTCAAACGGATGCGTAGCGAACAGCGTCGTGCTCTGGGCCAGCGGGCAGACGTGTCACAGGTGGAAATCCCGACCAGCGCCTTGCCAATCCTGATGCGTCTATTGGAATCGATGCCCGATGGTTTTTCCTTTGCCATCGAATCGCTCCGCATCCGTGAATCTGAATTCGTCGCCGACTTGCGATTGGACGACTATGCCGATGCCACCGTGATTGCCGACGCTTGGGCGAGCGAGGGTTTTCAGATCCAGCCACCATCAAGCGCACGGATCACGCGGCAACAAGTCCGGACTCGGTTCGAAGGCAGCTTTGCACCATGAGTCAGTCAAAGGAACCCGCGCAAAACGTCCTAACGATCGTTTGGGTCATGGTCTGTGGATTGACATTCATTGCGATCGTTTTGGGCGTTGTCCGGTATCGAAGCACCAAGGCGGAACTGACGCAGTTGCGAAGTGATGCAGCCGACGTTTCCAAGTGGGCGGGCGACATTCGAGCCGCCTCGCGGCGGCCGAAGGTTGCGGCACTGCAGGCGGAATCTCCCAGCCACCTGGCCGTTCGAATTGAAGCCGCGCTGGAACAGTCTTCCACGGCTCCGACACAACTGATGTCCGTCGAACCGCAGGCTCCCAGTCGTGTGCCGCGGTCGGACTACGCGACTCGAACCACGCTGATTGAACTGCGTGGTGTGACGTTGCGGCAGCTGGCGGTTTTCGCGCTGGCTTTGCCCGATCCGGAACAGGGAATGGCGGTACCCCAGTTAAATCTGACCCCCGCCACCGCAAACCAGAGAAACCAGGAGGTCTGGGACGCCCAGCTGACCTTGACCCAATTGATCTTTTCTCCCATAAGCGACTCGTGATGTTGTCCACCCATTCCGGGTGCTTCCGCGAGACCGATAGCCTGGACCGATTCGTCCACCGATGTGCTGGTACACCGCCACCAACGATGATCGATGGATTGGCGTGAACGACGTCGGCGGCGAGGGCGGTGACGACGTTCCGGTGGCGGAAAGTCATCGACGGCAAGTCGGCACGCTTGAGGCAGCATCCCGTTGGGTTTCCCGGTGGTTCCTGTGGGTGATCGTGACGCTGGCCTGCGGCGGATGTAGTTGGCTGCGACCGGAAAACTCTTTTGATGTCGTTTCGGCCGACGCTTCACCGGTGACCAATACCAAAGCACATGCGGCGTTCAAATCCGGTGTGAAACACTACCGCCATGGCAAATTGGATTTGGCCGAGCGGGACTTCATCCATGCGGTTGAATTGGACCCGACCCACGGCAGGGCGCACAACAATTTGGGGCTGGTCTATTTTGAACAACACCGATTGGCCAGGGCCGCATCCGCGTTTGACACGGCGGTGATGTTGCGCCCGGAAGATCCCACCCCGCTGAACAACCTGGGCATGGCGTTGGAGGCCGGCGGGCGCGCGGGGGAAGCCATCGAGTTCTACGCCGCAGCGGCACAACTGTCGCCAGACGAGCCGAAGTACCTGGGAAATCTGGTCCGCAGCAAGGTTCGAATGGGTGACCGCGGTGAACTGGTTCACGCCCAACTGCAACAACTTGCCATGATCGAATACCGCCCCGATTGGCTTCGGTGGGTCCACGATCAACTGGCCTTGGACTTCAATCCGTTGCTGGATCGCGGAAACCCGAACGATTCCGATGGCTGGAACTCGTTGTCGGCTTCAAACGAGGGCCCGCGCGATGAGGAGGACGCCGGGTCGGTCGTTTTGACACCTCAAGAGGTCGAGTGGTTGCCAGCAGGCGTTCTGTCGGAACCGGTGGTCGTCGAGTCGCCCACAGCACCGCCGTCCGCCCCCGCCGTTCCGTAACCGTGACCGGCATCAGTCACTGGCCAGGACGCTTGCCGAATTCCAACCGCCCCGGCCGAGAAGCCAAACACCACCCGGCAGAAGGGCAGACGAAAACTCATGGCAGCCCCATGGGTTTGGACTAAATTGAAGGGTCGTCTTCAGTTCACCTGTCGACGATCTCCTTTCCCCACAGCTTCTCCTCTTCTTGATTCTCATGCGAATTCAAACCTTGCTGCGCGCTGTCCTAGGCTTGCTTGTCGTTTCGCTGACGTTTTGCCAAACAGCAGACGCTGTGCCCACCCGTTTTTTGGACGAGGGTGCGTTCAATACGGAAGTGGCGGGATCCACCGTCAGTGTCGTTGATTTTGATTCTGTTTTGGCCGACGAAACGATCAGCGATGGTGAAATATTTGACGGCCTTCAGTTCACCTATCAGATGGGACTCGCAGCGGACGAGTTGCGTGTTGTCTATAGCCCCACCAGTCAGTTTGGATACGATCCGGTAACGGCACCTGGCTACCTAGGTAACGACACCGAAGAATTGATCGGCGAAGGAGTCAGCTTCGCAATATCACGACCAGGCGGTTTTTCGGCATTCAGCCTACAGTTCCTTTCACCAGAGATGCTTTTGTTCCCGGACGACGTACAAGTCCGAGTGAATGGCGAGACCTTTAACTTCACTGATGGGGCATTTTCCAACGAGCAGGTGAATCCGACAGGATCGGGAAACGGATTTAAGTATTTCTTCGGAGTGACAGACTCAGATACCGTGTTCGAGTCGATTGAAATCCTGACGCCTGTTGCGACCGGTGCTTCCGGGTACTTTGGAATTGATTCCATTCGCTACGTCTCAGCCAGTGCGGTTCCAGAACCCGGGTCGATCGCACTGTTGGGTGGATTGGCAAGTGTCAGTGCATGGCGAGCACGACGCCGTCGTCGTCGATCCTAAGACCTATCGATCGGTAGACGTGACGATGATGGGGAATCGTCACGGTTGGTCGATCGGGGTTTCGTTACGTCGGGCTTTGATGACTTCGGCGTCGTTGATTTGGGCCCCATTGATTGCATAGAACTGACGTGGGCCCGGAATGGATCGAAATTCGGTGTCTGCGACCGTCAGGGTAACGTCACGACTGGCGTAGATCGCCACGGTCCCACAACGATCGAAAACGCTATCGCGGATCGCCAACTGGATGGCATGTTCGGCATCGGGTTGGAACATCATTCCGTGGTCGCAATCGCTAATTTCCATTCGTACCGCTTTGTCCACCGCAGCGGTTTGCAACGCCTGGACGCCGACTGCGGAATTGATCACGGTCAATCCGTCCAACTCCACACGCCCACCGGTCAGGGTCAGCCCCGCCGCAATGCAATTGGTCAATCGACTGTCCAGAATCTTGCAGGACTCGCAAGCTTCAATCCAAATCCCGGTGTCACGCCCCGCATCGACTTCGACATTGCGTAGTTCGATTTGCCCCGCGTCTTTGGCGATGTGAATCCCGGCCAGTTGGCTCTCTCGGATCTGGACACTGTCCATCCCTACGTTGCCCGCCTGAATCAACACAGCGGTCCCGCCGCCTTTGATCTGGCTGTCGCCGGCGACTTTCAGCTGACCACCGGACATGTCGATCGCCGTGTCGCACCGCGTGAACACATCACCGGTGATTTGAACAACCGGTGGCAGCATCATGACGTCGTCGTCTGGGTCCCCAATCAGCGAATCACGATCATGCCGGACCATCCAAACACCGCGGGAACAGTCTTCAAAAGAATTGCCCGACATCGCCAAGCGTCCTCCGGCGGTGACATTCACCGCAAACTGACGCGCCGCGTTGAACCGGCAAGCATCGAGCCGAACCGGACGATCGGTCGGCTCATGGACCTGGATACCGATGTCTCCGGTGAATCGGCACCCGCTGACGACGGCGGGACTGGCGACCAACTGGACACCGCTGGCGGTGAAAGCACAGTCGCTGATCTGAACCGAGGACGCGTCTTTTGCGCTGACGGAAAAACCTGGCGACGACCCAAAGCGACACGCTAGCAATGCCAGCGAAGCGGCCGGGTGGACTTTGACACTGTTGTAATTGTCATCGTCCCCAAAGCTGGCTTTGCTGATGTCGCAGTCCTTCAGGCCCAGGGTTCCCTGCAGCACTTCGATCGTGTTGAAGCGTGATGGTAATGGGATGCCCGATGCGTTTTCGTACAAGTCTCTGGCTGCGATTTCCAATCCGGTCAACGTCACCGTTGCCTGACCATCGACGATGACCGGCGACGCACCGTCACCGATGACCACCGGTCGGCTTTGCGCATCGGGTGCCGCTTCCAATCGAATCGAACGTTGCAAGCGCAGCGATTCACGATAATAGCCCGCGGCGATTTGAATCGTTTCACCGTCCGCAGCGGCATCGATCGCTTCTTGAATCCGTCGGTGGTTGGCTAGACCGTCGACGGCCACGCGTCGGGGACCAGCATCCGCATCATGGGGAACCAACAGCGAATCCACCGGCGGATCAGACGCGTCCTCCGGCAACGGCACGGGATCACCGATGTCCAAGTCCACGCGATCACTGGCAAAGCCGCCGGCAACGGCCGTAGACGGTCCTGAATCGGGAACCAGCGTCGATGGCTCCGGCGACCGCAGCAGCGCCAGAATCGGCTGATGAAAGATCGCGGCGATGATCAGCGTCGCAATGCCCACCGACACTGCGGCGATTCCCGTCAGCCTTCGTTTCCGATCCGGCGCACGTTCCAACGTCCCGCCGACCAAAGTGCGTTGATCGGTCATGACGCCGCGCTGCGACACCAGACTGTCACGCAACGTGGAAAGCCCCGTACGAGCCGAAGGGGATCCACGATCAAACGGCGTCACCGTTGCGCGAACCGAATCCAAGCCCAAGGGCCTTTCGAAATCCTCGGGCTTGGCATGTTGCCGGATCAAATCCAGAAGCGCACTGGACAATTCATCGACCGATGCAAACCGCTGCGACGGTTCCTTGGCGCAGCACCGCCGAAACAGTGCGTCCATATCCTCGGTCAATCGATCAGGATCCCGTTGATGAAGCGGCTTGGGATCGCGCTGGCAAATTTGGTCCGCCAACTGATCGCGTGTTCGGCCCGCAAACGGCAACCCGCCGGACAGCAACTCGTAATAGATCACGCCCAATGCCCAGATGTCGGAACGTGCATCCATGAAATCCACACGACCGCGGATTTGTTCGGGCGACATATAGGGCGGGGTCCCGGCCAGTTCGCGGCGTCGCCCCACCTGTTCCTGTTCGCTGATCGCCAAACCGAAATCAACGATCCAGGGAACTCCATTCACGTCCAACAAGATGTTGTCGGGTTTCAGATCCCGGTGAAGCATGTCTTGGCGATGCGCCGTCATCAGCCCCAAGCCCAGGTGATACATCAAGATCATCACTTGGCCGGGCGACGGTCGATCATGTCGTCGCACCCAGTCGCCCAAAGTGCAACCGTCGATGTACTTTTGAACGATGTACACCGCACCGAACTCAGTCCGGTCCACATGCAACACCGGGACGATATGATCGCCTTCGACCTTGGCCACATTCGACGCTTCGACCAACAATCGCTTTTGATAGGCGACGTCTTCGACCAACGAAAGCTTGATGGCGACCTTTCGGTCCAGCGCCTCATCACGCGCTAAATAGACAACGCCAAATGCGCCGCGTCCGAGTTCGCGAACGACATGAAATTTGCCGATGGATTTGGGAAGCGTCCGATGGCCCACGCTGGAACTTTCAAACCCATCGGCCATCGATGCCGTGAATTCCGCAGGAATATCGATCGTCGGCGCTGTGCCGGAAGATCCGCGATCCGTATCGCCGATAGGAAGATCCGCTTCGGACAATTCGGTCGCCCATAATCCGTCCTCGGACGAATCGTTCGGGACCTGGTCCGGCGGCGGTGCAATCGTGGGCAGATCGTCGGGCGATGGAGTTTCGTCAGCGACAGCGCCGGACGGCTTCAAGATCTCCGATCCAGATGCTGAACCGGAATCCAGCATGGAATCCGATGTCTGTGCGTCGATCGTGTCCAGCGACGCCGCGTCCTCCGAATCGTGATCGTGATCGTCGTGGGATTCCCACTGCCCCGATCGATCCGAATCGATGGGACGCCCGACAACCGATTCATCGGACGACGCGGAATCCGACCGACGGTCGCTGCTGTCGTCTCGATCGTTGTTGGACACGGCCTGGCGGACTGCTTGAGAGTGCAAAAGGATTCACTCGTTCAAGCATATCAGCTGCCCCCAAAAACTGGGATTCAAAAGTCCATTCTTTTGCGGCAGCCGGCCCCCACCAGATGCTGCCGGCGACGTCGCCGCACACCGGCAAAGCGTGAGAAGCGCCGCGACTAAAAGGCGCTTTGGATGGTGAAAGGAACCGCGGGACTGATCGGCGGTGGGACGGGCTGAATCGGCTGTCCCTGATTAAAGTCGTTGTCGTTGCTGTCGAAGATGTCGCTATCAGCCAAGATGGCCAATCCGGCCAGCCCCAGCAGACCGCTCAGGTCACCAAAGCCGCCGCCACCACCGCCGCCGTAGCCGCCACCATAGCTGCCACCGGGGCCGAATCCGCCGCCCGCGGGCGCCGCACCGCTACCGGCAACAGGCGTCCCGACACCTTCGGCGGGAAAAACGCCGTCGGCACCCAGCAAATCATCACGTCGCTGGGCTTCGACCACGGAGGGCACCAATTCCGGGGGCACCATGACGACTGGCAAGACCGACGCGGGTTCGGCTGCTGCGTTGGCGGCGACAAAACCGGCGTCTTGCATGGAGTCGATCGTGCCGTCGCTGGCGAAGGAATCGGTGGGCAATGCTTCGAAACTGAACGACGTGTATCCGGCCGGCCCGGCAGCAACGATACCGTAAACACCAGGTGATAAACCGGCCAGTGCGAACTGACCGCGAGCATCGGAAACCACGCTTTGCAGACGCACGCCATTGCGGATCAAGAACACGTTGTTTTCAGCCAACAAACCGCGGGTGTTCGGGCGATCCGAAGGAATGATGATCTGTCCCGGCAAACGGCCGTTCTCCGACAGTCGGACTTGGTATCCGTGGTCATCGGATTCGTCATAGTCGTAACGAATCGGGTCGACCGATTTCGGTTCGGTGTACGAAACGTATTGTTCGACCAAGCGATCGTTTACCGCACGCCCATCAGGAATCACTGGTACGGTGACCGTATTGTCCGCGCTGCTGATCCCGTCCAGATTGCCGACTTGCTTGGCGTAGAACGGGATGGAGGCGATCGCCGTCGCGGTTTTGGCGACGACGGCGTACAGACCGCTGACGGGATTGGACAGCACAAAATTTCCGTTGCCGTCCGGCGTCAAGTCTTGGGTGGACCCGTTGGGGGTAACGACGGTCAGCTGTGTCTCACTTGGCGAACCGATGTCCGCGAGGTATTGAACATCCAGTTGGATCCGCGGGGCACGCGACGTGAAGGCAACTGTGTTGTCCTTGGGCAATCGCATCGGCTCGTCTTGCACGACCACGTTGGCGACCAGCGTCTTCTGACGCAATGTTTCCTGTGCCGAAACCGTCAGGCCTCCACACATCACGGTCATTCCCAGGGCAACGACAACGGGGCCGAAGCCGAATCGATCCATCAGGCGGGTTCGTTTCGCGTGCGTCATACCAAATTGCTCAATGTCAAAAGCGAACGGATGCGGTGGGTGAACGCATCGACTTGCCAAGATGTACTCGTTCGAATTCGATCTTGGTCGGACAAGCCGGTGCGTTGGATCCCCGTGGCGTGATCCGAGGAAGAACATCAGAAAAGATGACGACGCGTTCAATCGCGTCGCTTGCAGCCGACCGGGACACGCAAAGTGCGGCCGGACGTCCATGCAACCAACCACCTCCCTGTGATTCCCACAGTTCCAATTCGTGGCTGTTCTTCTTTCAGTTTCAGATTAGACGACGTGCCTCCCGTCGCAACACCCGACCGACGGTGATTTAACCCAAATCACATCCGACGATCGCTGCAATCACACCAGGAAGAGCCGACAGCCCCCTTAAGGCAGCAACAAAGGCCAGGAACGCCCCGCAGAATTTCAGTCATGCCGCCCGGACGTCGATCCAAGGCGAACGCCGGCCGACACCCTTTTGCCGGCGACAGACTGCCGTTTTCCCTGCGTGGGCGTATCAGTCCGTTTCCGGCAAATGTGCAACAGAAGCAGCGGACGGTGTCCCCCGAGACGCGTCCGTATCCTGGGACGACACAGACGGAACGGATACCGAGTGCTGGGCCCCGTTCTGATGAGCCCCGCTCTGCTGGGTCCCGTTGCCGCCTCCGGGCGGCGTCGCCAGGGTGGTTTGGTCGCTTGGCGACAGACTCTGCAGGGTTGCGATTCGTTCGTCGACCTGACGCAACAGCGTCTGGACGATGGCGATCCGCGTATCTAAATCGCCTTTCAATTCCCGCTGCAAATCGAACATGGCGACCTGCCAGCGTTGGGTTTCGACGGGCGCGTCGCACAGCGGGACCGCGGTGGAATGGTCGCCCCGAATTTTGGCGGTGGCGTGGTCCATTTCACGCTGTTGGCGGACCGAACGCCGACGTGACCGAATCGTGCGGCGGGCCAAAACCCACCCCAGCATCACCATTCCGCCCAGAAACAACAGGCTGGATCGGTCCAATTCGGCCATCGATAGGATCGCGGGAAAGTTCATACCCAAACGTAGCATCGCTTTTGCAACCGGCTTTGGCACGTCAAACTGGATGCGACCAGAATTCGCCGGATTCATCGCCACAACCTGAATCATCGGCGTATCCACGACTGCACGCTTTCCATCCCGAATCGTTTTCGTGCCCGACGCCATCGCCACTGCCACATCGACAACCGCCCAAATCCAGCTTTGGCATGCGCCTTCATCCGCCCAGCAGCCTGGCCGAATTGAAACTCAGTGCCAACGTTGGATGCCGGTCGCCGAGGTCCAGGCGGCTCAGCGATTCCGTCGTCCCACCACGCGTCACCAGCACATCATCGGGCGTGGGATGAGCCGCCGGTTGTTGGGCGGCGACGGGGTCGATCCACACGCGATTGAATTCCACTGGCTGCCGCATGGCAAACCGGAAGTTCGACGGCCCGATGAAGCCAAGCAGGCGTTCAACGTCGCGCACACCGACGGGTTGGTCGTCTGCGGCATTGCCAACACAGACGACATCTTGCTGGGCGTGGATGTCGAACCGCTGGACCGCAAGACCGATGCGAAGCTGGCCGAGCGATATTTTTCCAAGCCCGAGATTGAACACTTGTCGCGGTGCCGCGATCGAGTTCAGCGACAACAGACATTCCTGCGAATCTGGACGCTGAAGGAATCATTCATCAAAGCGATCGGCACGGGGCTGCACACGCCGCTGGGCCATTTCGCATTCGAAAAGATTGACGACGACCAACCGGTCTTGCGTGTGTTGCAACCGGGACTGGATCAAGGACGCTACTGGACGTTTCGTTGCTTCAGCCCACGCCCCGGCTACATCGCGTCGGTCGCCATCGGCGCGACCGCAGACACGCTCCGGTGCAACTACCTGTTGCAAAGGCTGGAAACGCTTTGCATCGACCCGGACGATCCTGACTTGCCCTAAAGAATCGCCAACGGGTTTCGTTTCGGTTCCAACGTTCCTCGCGTGACGCCGACACGATTGGTCGCTTGCAAAGTTCGCCACACGTTGCCGCCATCGACACGACCGGCCAACAAGTCCTGGTACAGCCGAATGACTCGCCGTGTGTCTTCGGCATCCTGGCTTAGCAGTTCCACCCGATACCAACCGACGCCGCGGCGAATCAAGTCCGCCACCACTTCGGCACCGCTTTGCGGCGAAGCGTTGTACAACGTATTTCGGCACGCGATGTCGGCTTGCAGGGGATGCAAGGCGCCCACCCGGTCACGCAGTTGAACGACGTGTCGATCACAGGGGCGACCACAATTGGTCTTGTTGGTTCCCGGCGAAAGCACGCTGCAAAACACACAGTGCTCCATGTGGAACAACGGCATGTGTTGATGAACGACGACTTCCAATCGGTCCGCCGGCACACTGTCGACCAAGTCTTTCAATTGGTCACGATTCAAGTCATACGACGCGGTCAATCGCCCCACACCCTGCTCGCAAAGCCACTGGGCCGATCGATGGTTGGTGATGTTCAGCGAAAAATCGGCGACGCAATCAATGCCGACCTTCCCCGCATGTTCGATCGCGGCCAAGTTTCTTGCCAAAATCAAATCGGGTTGATACTTGCTAACGGCATTCAGCAAAGCATTTTCCCCCGGCTTGTGCATCCGCACCGTCGCCAGCCCGACGGTCACACCGCGTTGCCGGCCCGCATCGACGGCATGTCGGTAATCGCGAGGTTGGTGAAAATCGGCGTAGACCAGCGACACGCCGGAATCCATGGCCGCTTGGACTTGGTCCATGGTTCGGCATAAAACGGCCAAGGACGGGGCACCAGAGGGCGGTTCGACGCCGGCATTTTGGGCCGCCCTCGGTTGGCCCCACGGCTTGAGCAGTTCAATTCCCGCATCAGGTTGAATCCGCCGGACCGGTGGCGAAGTCAAGCGATCGCGCAACCGGCCGACCAAGTCGCGACGCAGCGATTTCAAGACGCTGACCGGCACCATCGGCTGGTCCTGGATTTCGATTCGAACGTCACCCAGCTGAAATTCGGTGTCGCCTAACTGCCCCAGTTTTTCGCGAATCATGGCCGCATCGGCGGGCCGTTTATTGGCTTTTTCCAGTGGCTTTTCGGAGCGGACCATCTCGCTGATCGCGGTCCCGATCCGTGCTTCCAGTCGCAGTGGCTGGCCGCCGGCGGCGTGCACCGCAAGATCAACCGACAAACCGGCGTCGTCTTGTTTGCCCGTGTACGTTTGTCGTAGCCGCCGATTCAGTTGCGGATCGTCGTTCTTGAAGACCGGATCATCCGCGCCAATCGCGCCGAAATCCAAATCGCCGTGTCCGAATGCCAGCCAGACGACTTGCCCCGCATGGGCCGACCGAACCGACTGTCCGGCTTGCTCGATCGCATAGACACGGCTGCCCTGGAATTTGCCTTGATCGGATTTGGACTGAACCGAAACACCATCGCCAAGCGCGATGTTGCACCGGAGTTTCAATCGGATGCGGTCGCCCCGAACGTCGTCGACCACGCCGGCGGCCAAACCTTGCTTTGCCGAATACAAACCGGGCACCAAGCGTTTGTGATCGTTGCCTTCCAGCCATCCAGGGGCGAACCCACGTGAAAAGGACAGTTCCATTTCTTGCCGGGCTTGCTCGGATAACTCGGTCGATTCACCTTGGACGGCTCGGTCGATCGCACGACGATAATGTCCGGTGATGTTGGCGACATATTCCGCCGTTTTCAGACGCCCCTCGATCTTCAGTGACATCACGCCGGCGTCGATCATGTCGGGGATCGCAGCGTAACCAGCCAAGTCCTGGGGGCTCAACAGATAGCGGACATCGCCCAGGTCACGATCTTCACCGTCACAGACCAATTCATAAGGCAGTCGGCATGCTTGGGCACAGTGACCGCGATTGGCACTGCGTCCGCCCAACGATTCGCTGGTCAGGCATTGCCCGGAATAGGCGACGCATAGTGCACCGTGGATGAAGGCTTCCAGTGGCAAGTCGGTCGCGTCGTGAATCTTGCGGATCTCGGCAATCGACAATTCGCGAGCCAACACGACGCGTTCGATTCCCAGGTCGGCCGCCACACGAATCGTCTCCGCGCTAGTCAAGCTCATCTGCGTCGACGCATGGATGGGCAAATCGGGACACACCGTGTGAACCAACCTGGCGACGCCAAAATCTTGGACCAGCACGGCATCAACACCCGCGGCGGCGACCCGTTGGATCACCGGGACCAATTCAGGCATCTCGCTGGGAAACGCCAGCGTGTTCATCGTCATGTAGCCGCGAACGCCATGCAAACGCAGGGTCCGCATCAATTCGTCCAAATCATCCAAGCCGAAATTCTTGGCCCGGTACCGAGCGTTGAATCCACAATCCAACCCGAAATAGACCGCGTCGGCACCATTGCAAATCGCCGCACGAACGCAGTCCCAGTCGCCAGCGGGGGCAAGCAGTTCAGGCCGCGGACGTGACGGGTGTTCGGCACTTTTTTCACTTGGATTCATCCCGCCGATTGTGACCGCGGCGAGCGGATCCCGCTAGGCAAAACACCGCTTCGGATGTGTCCAGTGGATCGCGGTGGGGTGGCCCCGGTCGACCACCGATCCTGCGACAAGTGCGGTCGCGGGCGACGCAGACTGTGGAAAGCGGCGGGCTGGCGGGCGATACTGGCCGCCTCGGAAAAGAATCGACCAAAGATCGAAACTTACGCCCCTTCCTTCCCGTCCCACCTTTTCCACCCCACCCATGAAACATCCCACGATAAAGAATCACGCGATCGTTGCCCTGGCGATCCTCTGCCTCGTCGCCTCTGTATTGGGTCCGCCCGCCGTGGCCCAAGATTTGACGCCCGCCCAGCCGGCCACGCCGACGATGTTGACCCGCTGGGGAAAGAACGTCACGGCCGAAAACGCTTGGACGGAATACCCCCGCCCCCAGTTTCGTCGCGAAGACGCTTGGCAATGCCTGAATGGGCATTGGGATTACGCGGTGACCGGGCGCGACCTCGGATCTTTCCCCGATCAGGCGGACGGCAAAATTCTAGTGCCGTTCTGCATCGAGTCGACGCTCAGTGGTGTCGGCCGATTGCTACAGCCCAACGAGACGCTTTGGTACAAGCGGACATTCACGCACCAGCCGGCCGAAGGCGAACGGACGCATTTGCATTTCGAAGCGGTGGACTATCAGACAACGGTCTTCGTCAATGGCCAAAAGATCGGCCAACATATCGGCAGCAGTGATCCGTTCCGCTTTGACATCACCGATGCGGTCCACGAGGGCGAAAACGAAATCGTGGTTCAAGTGATCGATGAAACCGCCCCACATCAAACCTTGGGCAAACAAACCAAGAATCCCAAAGGCATCTACTACACGCGGGTCTCAGGGATTTGGCAAACCGTGTGGCTGGAACAGGTCCCCGAGCGTCACATCGCCGGCGTGAAGATGAAACCTCGATTGCACGAAGACACCCTGCGTGTCCTGCCAACCTTGGCCGGTCCGAAAGTCGACGGCGAACGAATGGTCATCCGCGTCCACGACAACGGCCGAACGATTGCAACGGCCGATTCATCGCTCAGTGTCTCTCTGCCCGGTGCAAAACGCTGGAGTCCCGATTCGCCACATCTATACGACATCACGCTGCAATTGATTGACGCCAGTGGCAACGTGATCGATCAGGTCGAATCGTATGCCGCCATGCGTGAATTCGGCATCCAGCGCGATGAAGACGGACATCTGCGTCTGACGCTCAACGGCGAACCGATCTTTCACTACGGACCGTTGGATCAAGGCTGGTGGCCGGACGGATTGCTGACACCGCCCAGCGACGAAGCGATGTGCTTTGACGTCGACTACTTGAAGCAGGCCGGATTCAACATGATCCGCAAACACATCAAGGTCGAACCGCGACGGTTTTACAGCCACTGTGACAAAGTCGGCATGCTGGTTTGGCAGGACATGCCCAGCACCGGCGGGCGTCCCGAATGGACACGGATGAAACCTGGCCCTGATGCCACGACGTGGCCGCCGGAAGAAACCTGGGATGAAGCACGCCGCAACCAGTTTCGGTCCGAACTGAAAGCAATGGTTGAAAAACTGCGCAACAGCCCCAGCGTCGCCATGTGGGTCCCGTTCAACGAACGATGGGGACAGCACGACACGATCGGTGTCGGCCGATTCATGGAAAACTTGGACGTGCGTCGTCCGATCAACATTGCCAGCGGTGGCAACTTCTTCCCCGTCGGTGACGTCGCCGATCACCACAGTTACCCGCATCCGGACTTCCCGCTGGACGATGCCCGCTTTGCCGACTACGTCAAAGTCGTGGGCGAATTCGGCGGGCATGGCTTGGTGATCCAAGGCCACCAGTGGAACCCCAAAATGCGCAACTGGGGATACGGCGGACTGCCCAAGACGCCGCAAGAGTACAAGGAGCGTTATCAAACGACGCTAAAACAATTGGCCGAACTACGAACGCAGGGCATCGCCGCGGGCGTCTATACCCAAACCACCGACGTCGAAGGCGAAGTCAACGGTTTGATGACCTACGACCGTGAAGTCCAAAAACTGTCGGCCGACGAGCTGGCCCAGATGCACCGCGACGCGGGCTTCTAAATCACGATCCCGAAAAGCACGTTCCCAATCGGTTTGCTGACCACACCGGGGGCGTGTCGTTCGTATCGCAATCGCACCGGGGGCTTTGGATCTGGCAACGCTTTTGATCCAAAGCCTCTGCCCCCTGTTACAGCCGTCTCCTTTCCTTCACCCGCAACGAAATCTCATGATTCGAAATCGCATCGTTTGTTCGATCTTCACCGTGATGGCGTTGACCGTCATCGGCGGCACCGCCGCCGGCGCGGAAAAGCCCAACATGATTTTCATTCTGGCCGACGACCTGGGCTACGGTGACCTGGGCTGCTACGGTCAAAAAGTCATCCAGACGCCCCGCTTGGACCAAATGGCCGCCGAGGGCATGCGGTTCACACAGTTCTATGCGGGCAACACGGTTTGCGCCCCCAGTCGCAGTGTGCTGATGACCGGCCAACACATGGGTCACACGTTTGTTCGCGGTAATGCCAACACGGACATGTCGATTCAAGCGCTGCGTGATGAAGACGTCACCGTGGCAGAAGTCTTGAAGACCGCCGGTTACACCAACGGTTTGGTGGGCAAATGGGGACTGGGCGAAGTCGACAACGAAGGCTTTCCGTTACAGCAAGGCTTTGATTCATTCTTCGGATACCTGAACCAAGTCCACGCCCATAATTACTACCCGGAATTCTTGTGGTCGGGCGATCAAAAACTGAAGCTTCGTAACAAAGTCAAACGCAACGACAAATCTTACGGCGGCTTCACCGGCGGCTACGCAACCAAACGCATCGATTACAGCCATGACTTGTTCGTCGAACAGGCCGCCGACTTTATCAATCAGCAACAAGCGACCGACGGTCCGTTCTTTTTGTACTTGGCTTTGACGATCCCACATGCCAACAACGAGGCGACTCGGATGATGGGCAACGGCGCCGAAGTGCCCGACTTTGGGATCTATGCCGATCGCGATTGGTCCGATCAAGACAAGGGCCAAGCAGCGATGATTACCCGCATGGACGGCGACGTCGGACGAATCTTGGACCAATTACGCAAGCTTGAGATCGCCGAAAATACATTGGTATTTTTCAGCAGCGACAACGGGCCCCACGACGAAGCCGGACACAACTTGGACCGCTTTGATCCCAACGGCCCGCTGCAAGGGATCAAGCGAGCCTTATACGAAGGCGGCATCCGAGTTCCCGGAATCGCTTGGTGGCCGGGCACCGTTGCCGAGGGATCCACGAGCGACCACATCGCATACTTCGGCGACTGGATGGCGACGGCGGCGGAGTTGGCCGGCGCGACACCGCCCAGCGACTTGGACAGCATCAGTTTCGCGCCGACCCTGATGGGCCAACCCGACCGGCAAAGGCGGCACGAATTTCTGTACTGGGAATTCTATGAACAGGGCAGCCGCCAAGCCGTCCGCTTTGACCAGTTCAAAGCCATCCGCCAACCGATGTTCACCGGCAAGGTCGAATTGTACGACGTGGACCAAGACATTTCGGAATCCAACAACATCGCCGCCGACCACCCGGAAATCGTGGCCAAGGCGACGAAGATGATGGACGATTCACACCAGCCGAATCCGAACTGGGAAATCCGCGGACGCGCTCCGAAACGCTGATCCGCCCAAACGCGAACCAGGGTGGTGGACACGATGGTTTCATCCGGCCGGCATCCACCTCCTACGCGAACTCCTGACGCAGGTCGGTGGGCTGATCCGTTTCGGGTCGGTCCGTCGCCAGTTTTAACAACAGTGTTTCGGCCACCCGGTCCATCGCCTCGTCGTAGCGGCGACTGGTGACCAGCGAACATGCCGATCCATCGGCGAACCGGATCGTGTGCATCACCCAACCGTGGTGCAACGTCGGTGCGGCCGATTCGGGAATGGGATGCACTGTTGGGGACGTCCACCAGCCAGCCTGTTTCAGTTGCCAGCCCTTTCCATCGGCACCCCGGCAAAGCGTCAGTCGGCTTTTGGCAGGAAACGGCCCGATGTCGTCTTGCGGAAAGACGATCAGTTCGGGCTTTCGGGGTGAACCAAATCCGGTCCAAAGCTTGGCCAAAATCGGATCCAAAACCATCGTTCGATAAAACGTCACGCGGCGGCTGATCCATCGCAGGATCAACGCGGCAACCACCAGCACGCACAAGTTGATGACGGTGGCCAACGTGGGGCTGTAAGCGTAAACCGCCATCAAAGCCGCACAGATGGTTTTGTTACAGACTTCGAACACGGCGTCCAAAAACGGAACCGGCGTCAGCCATACCAAGAATTCAAAGAAGAATTTGACGCTGTTGATGATCAAAATATTGATCACCATGGCGACGGCCAACAGCGTGTCGGCGGTGAAACTGATCACGCCAAACTGGACCATCGTAACTTGAGGTTCCGGATCAGGCGACTCAATCGCGGCGACGACTTTGATCACCAACAAGATCACGATCACCGCATAAGTTTCTAGTCGATCCAACGCTTGGGCGATCGGCTTACTGACCTTGGTCAGTCGCGGCAGGCTGGTCAAAACCGTCAACCCGACGAAGATCCAAAACAGGGTCGGATTCTGTAGCGGCCCGCTGGCCCCAAGCAACGCGTTGTCGGTGATCCAATCGGGGCCGTACAACGCCAAGCCGGACAACAATGCGATTCCGAAAAACGGGGACAAGGCGACCGGTGCCAGGGGGCCCAGCCAATCCGCCAAGTGCAGCGATTCCGCCCAAGCCGTCGTCGCGGCGATGTCCGTGGTATCGAATTCGCCTTCCAGGGTTTCGGTCAGTTTCTCCGTTGACGTTTCATCCGTCTCCGTTTGCGCAGGCCCGACATTGTCGATCGTCACCGCATCGGCACCGGACGTCTTCGCCGACTGCGCCGCTCCGGTGCAAGTCCCTGATAACCAAAACGAAACCGTGGCCACGATGACCACCATGGAAAACCGCACGGGATTCATAGACAAACTCGATCGAAAAGAAAAAAGTCGGCCGAACCGGAACGTCGCAGTGCATCGATCAATCACTGATCAGATTGCCCGACACGTCCGGACGCCCATTGTTGCAGACCACGTAAACGGGCCCGCCCCCGCAGAAAATATTCTTCGCCCAGCGAAGCGAGATGTTGGTCGCGAAGTTGCGAAAATTTCGCTTCCGCGTCAGCGGATACCTGAATCCAACCCGATCGTTGCAAAGCCCGCAGGATGGCTTGGGCGATCCGTTGGTGTCCGGCGATTGACGGGTGGATATGGTCCACAAACCAATCCGGGTCTTCCACCGAATCGTTGTCTTCATCAAACAGTTTGGAAACATCCACTGATGCATCGGCCTCGGCCGTGATCGATCGCACACTGGTGACGATGGGACTGGTCGCACGCAACGGACACACGTCGCAGTCGCGGGCGACGGTCAAGAAAGTACGCGTGGTTTGATCACGGATCCCGCCGTCCCAACGTTGACGCCCCAAGTAGTAATTGGCTCCCGCGTGAAGTGGATCGGTTTGAAGAATTTGTTTGCAAACCGATGATTTTTTCGATGCGTCCTGGCCAGTTAAAACTTCTTGCCACCCATGGTCGATCCATTGCTGTTGTGGATCTGGCAAACTTGGATCTGCAACCGTTTTGAATGGCGGCGTACGGACACGGTCCGACGCGGGAACACAAACCAGAATCGGAACGGCTGCGCGGCGACACCTTTCGACCATCGACCTGATCGAGGCATCAAAGTCAGTTTCGACGCTGCGGCGCCACGAAGGGTCGCGACGGTACGCATCCAAACCGCCGACATGATCCAACCGGGCATCGACCTCCGGTGCAAGCGTCGGTGACAGTGGATTCGCGTTGCCGCCCAGACGCTTCTTGACGAAACGTACCGTCGCCGATGTGGTGGCCATGCCATCCATCAAGCGTTGCCAGCGACCTCGTGCACGTGTCGCCGCGTAAGTGCGGTCTTCCAGGAACTCGTTGTGCCCGGTGTACAGCACGATCAAATCTGGCTGGTGCTGTAGGACTTCTTCCAGCAATCGCGACACGCGATAACTGGCATACGAAACTCCGCCGACGTTCACGACTTCCGGCGGATGATCCGGATCGGCAGCTTGCATCCATAGGGAAAGCCAGGTGGAAAACGCCGTTTCGTGTGCGTAGGGACGGCCTTGAACGGTGGACCCGCCCAACACAAAGACGCGCCGGGTCCCGGCGACCTTTTCGGTGGCGAAAGATGCGGGCCGAAAGTAGTTCCCACGCTGTGGATCGACGATGAACCGGTTGCCCGCTTCATTGGGGATGAACAACGCCGGTTGGCGGGAAACATCGACCAGTGGATCGTCCCAAGTGACCGACGAATCATCGACAATTCGCAGCACGATCTCCGCGGCAACCAGTGGTAACAGACCGATCAAAATCGCCAGTGACCGGAACCACCAAACTTTTCGCCGTGACATTTTCCGCTGCGTCGACATCGGCGTGGCTTTAGCGATGACCGCCGCGCCGGGCTACGACACGGTGGAAACGCAATTGCACCTCGCGGTCGACCACTCGCCGGACACCTTCGACCAGACAGGCGGGTTCGTTTTCGCGTTCACCGCGTGAGATGACCGAATCCAGTGGGGTTCCCGGCGCGACCGAGAAGGTCCGCTGGTTGACCGTTTGGTTGCCCGCGTCCAATTCGGGAATGATGAAGTGACAGGTCGCCCCGAAGGTCAGCATGCGAGCGTTGTAGGCGTCGTGGTAGGGCCGGAAACCGGGAAAGCCTGGCAAGAGTCCGTGATGGAGATTCAAAATCCGTCCGCCGGCAAACTGCCAACACGTCGCCGCAGGCAAGATCCGCATGTAGCGGGCCAGCACGACGTAGTCGACGTCGTAGCGATCCATCACGTGAACCATTTCGCGGTCATCGGCCGCCCCCGCCTTGTCACCGATCATTTCGAACGGGATGTCGAACTGGTCGGCCAGGGGAGCCAGTTTTTTGCGATTGCTGATCAGGACCGTCACGTCCGCGTTGATTTCACCGCTGCGTGCCGCTTCCAGGACCGCCCGCGGGGTGTGTTCGACAAAGGTGCCGCACAGAGCAATCCGTGGCTTGGCGACGTTTCGATCGGGGCTCCAGACTCGGATCGACAGCTTGGTGTGATCACCGATTTGACGCATCGCGTCGATCATCGGCTCGTATTCGGCCGATTCCAGATCGATCCGACACAGCATCGCGAACAGCTGTTCTTCGTCATGGTCATACATCTGAATCTCATTGATTCGGGCGCCCCGTCCGGTCACATGGTGAATGATCGGGTCAGCCAGGCCGGTGCTGTCCGGGCCCAGAGCGGTGATGACGACTTCCATGGTGGGATGACTTTGATAGTGTGTGGCGTGCTGATAACCGTCGATTCCTGACGAATCGGCTGATTTTAGGTCACGACGGGATTTTTTTCACCGCGGGTTCCTTTTCCCCGCCGGCCCGAATCGCGACACCATGATCGGGTCCGGCCGCATCCGCGGGGACCGCCGGAGGTCTTTTGCCTTGCCGAAATCAAAGAAATCCAAATCGCCCCGCCCTCAGAAAACGGGCCCTGCGCCGGAATCGAAATCGGCCAAGGCTTCGACGCTGGCACCACGCCCGCCCAAAAAGCGGCGGCGTGAAGACTATCCTGCCGACGCTAATTTGTGTGAACACTGTACCGCCAAGTGCTGTCACTACTTTGCATTGCCGATCGAAGAACCCGCGTCACGACGCGACTTTGATTTCATGCGGTGGTACCTGCTGCATGATCGCGCGTCGGTCTTCGTGGATTCGGATACCTGGTACCTGCTGGTCCACACGACTTGCAAACACCTGCAGGAAGACCATCGCTGCGGGATCTACGAAACACGGCCACAGATCTGTCGCGACTACACCACCGCTGAATGCGAATTCGAAGACGACTGGTGCTACGAAAAGTACTTCGAATCGCCCGAGCAAATTGACGAGTACGCCGACGCGATGTTCGGGCCACAGTTTCCCGATCCAACGTTGGCCGATCATCATGCCCTGCGTAGCCGCCGCCCGACGGGCCTGCCGATCGCCGCGGCCCATTGAGATACCGATCGATTGCCAGACGACCGCCCTTTCCCCCAAAACAATTGAATCCCCCAACCATCGATGATCCAACCACGTACCCTGAAAGGTTTCCGCGATTATTTGCCCGCGGTGATGATTCCCCGCGAGCGTTTAATGGAAACCGCTCGCGGCGTCTTTCGTTCTTTCGGATTCGCGCCGATCGACACGCCGACGCTGGAGTACTTGGAAATCTTGACCGGCAAGGGCAGCGACGAAACCGACCGACAAATCTATCGCTTCCAAGACAACGGCAAACGCGACGTCGGAATGCGTTTTGATCTGACCGTCCCGCTGGCACGGTTTGCGGCCCAGCACATTGGAACCCTGGGCACGCCATTCAAGCGTTATCACATCGCACCGGTGTGGCGAGGCGAAAACCCGCAAGCGGGTCGCTATCGTGAATTCGTCCAGTGTGATTTCGACACCATTGGAACCGAAAGCGTTCTGGCCGATATCGAAGCGGTCGCGGTGATCGATTCTCTGATGCAAGCGGTGGGTTTTGACGCCTTCACAATCAGCATCAACAATCGCCAAATCCTGACCGGGCTGTTGAATCATCTGGGACTTAGCGATCAGAGCGTCGTGATCCTGCGGGCGCTAGACAAACTGGCCAAGATCGGTCGAGGAAAAGTTGCCGACGAAATGATGAAGGTCGCTTCGATCGACGCATCCAAGGCCGATGCGGTGCTGCGTTTGGCCGACTGTCAGACCGACGGTGACAACGAAGCCGTCTTGGACGCCTTGCCCGAGATCACCGGCGGGGATGAAACGGCGGCGGCAGGCATCGAACGATTGCGCGAGATCTTTCGCGGCGCGGTCGCTTCAGGCGTTTCCCCCCAGCGTATCCACATCGATGTCTCCATTGCTCGCGGCCTGGACTATTACACCGGCGTGATCTTTGAAACGACGCTGAACGATTTGCCGGGAATCGGCAGCGTTTGCAGCGGCGGCCGTTATGACAACCTGGCCGGCCTGTTCACCAAACAACACCTCCCCGGTATCGGCGCGTCGCTGGGCTTGGACCGTCTGTTGGCCGCCATGGAACAGTTGAACCTGTTGCCCGATGCCAAGAAAGCCGCGCCGGTGATGGTGGCTTATTTCGATCGCAACCGTCGCGACGACTACCTGCAATTGGCCAACCAACTGCGTCGCGCCGGGATCGGAGTGGAAGTCTATCACGAACCGAAAAAGCTGGGCGCGCAACTGAAGTACGCCGATGCCCAAGGATTCATCGCCGCAATCATCGCTGGTGAAAACGAATGGCAGGACGGACGCGTCCAGTTGAAAGACCTGCGAAACAAATCCGCGGTCGATGTGGATTATCGGCACGACGCCGCCGAACCGCTGGTCGCGGCGATCGGTGCATTGATTCAAGGCACGGCGTCATGTCCCAGTGCTTGATCAGCCTGGGCAGCAATCTGGGCCAACGCAGCGAATTACTGCATCGCGCCGCCGAACGCGTTGCCAAGTCATCGGTGGTGTCGAATTTTCGTGCCAGCCGCCTGTATGAAACGCCACCGATCGGCGGCCCGGGTGGCCAGGAACCTTTCCTGAACGCCGCGGCGGCGTTTGATACCGAATCGTCGGCGCACGAAATTTTGTCGCTGTTGCAAGAAGTCGAACAGTGGCTGGGCCGTCAACGACTGAGGCGTTGGGACGCCCGATCGATCGATTTGGACGTCGTGCTGTACGGCGATTTGGTGGGCGGCGACAGTCATCTGGTCGTGCCCCATCCACGTTACCCCGCACGAACGTTCGTGCTGCATCCCGCCTGCGACGTGGCCGATCACTATCGCGATCCGCGATTCGGATGGACGATCGGTGAACTTTCACGGCACGTTGCCAAAGCACAACCGTCGTTATGCCTGGTCGGCGGCGATGCAGACCTGCGAAAGTTGATTTGCCGGCGTCTGACCGAAGACCACGGGGTGACCACGTTCCAATCGTCCGACCGTGTGATGACCACCGGAACGATCGCCAACGCGCCACTTCCGCCCAGCCAGATTCGCTTCGCGGAATCTCCGGTGCAAGACGGCGTATCGACTGCCGACGCCGCTATGCCGGCAGGTCCTTGGGTCAGCGATTCGTTGCCTTCGCTGGACATCACCGACCGCACCCATTGGGACGATCCCCGCATGCCAAGACTGATCGCGCGAATCCAACACGTCACCGAAGATTCGTCTTGGCCGGCCCCGCACAAGATTTGGCCCAAGGGCTGGCGATACCCGGAATACCGATTGGAAGTCACCGACGTCGAATGGGCCATCGGGGAAGTCGCGTCGGCGTTGGATTCCATGCGTTGCCCGTGCCGGGCGGTGACCGCCGACGGATCATGGTGGCGATAACCATCGTTGCTTCTGTGCCGGATGTGACATCCAGTCGGCTTGTAACACCACCGCTTCCGGCGAATCAGTGAATCTTTTTGGTGACGCTGAGGGTCGCCTCGTTCTGGTTCCGATACCCACCACTGAACGTGGTTCGATGAAGCCACGCGCCGGACAAAACGGAGATTGTCCTTCGAACACTTTGCACGGATGCTTCCGCATGTCACTTGCAGGAGGCATACCCGATGAGAACGTCACTGACGACTCGGGGCCCTGTCCTATCGATCGCCACGGCCGGCATCTTGTTGGCCGGCATGACCGGTTGCAAATCCGGCTGTTTTCTAACGTCGTTCTATTCGCGTCCGGTCGTCGTTTCCGAAGGAACCTGCAACTGCGAAGTCCATCGCGGCGGGGTTCCCAGCATGACGCCAAACGTCCCGCACGAATCTTTGATGGGTGGGCAGGGGCTGTCGCAGCCCATGCCTGAAATTTCCACCGGCGAAATCCCCCCGATGTCGGCTCCGCCATTGCAGCCGATCCCCGAAACGGTCGACGGACTCAGCTGGCCCGCACAGCCGCCGGTTGACGTGACACCGATCCCCGAAGAACTGGATCTGCCGCCGGGCGAACCTGTCGAACTGTAGCCATCGCCAAGCCCGGCCTTGTCAAAATCATCAGCGACCTTGTCTGAGACCTCAGACAAGGTCTTTTTTCGTTTGGTGGCAAAACAACGGCGGTTGGCCAAAACGGCCGACTCGTTTGTCCCGACCGGTGCCGGCGCAACGCGAGTGGTTCAGGTCGCTAGAATTCCAGCCATGCACCCACCGAAAAGGCCCGACGCCAATCCTTACACGCCGACCGCCGAGATCCCGGAACAGGCGGTGGGCGGTCCGATTCATTTGCCGCCGGACGTCCGCGGGACTTTCGTTCACCAGGTGCCGATCCTGGGCATCTTGATGGTGGTCCAGGGCGGACTGGACGTCCTGATGTCTGCGGCCGTGGGGGTTTATGCCTTCATCCTGCCCGAGGCCATCAGCCAATCGCGTCCCGGCGGTGGCGGCAATCCGCCGCTTCCACCGGAAGCCACCTGGGTCGCCACCGCGTTGATCGCGACGGTCAGCTTTTTCGTCCTGGCGATCGGAATCGCGAACATCTTCGCGGGCATATGGACCGTGCAATTTCGCCACCGTGGTCGCGCCCTGCTGGCGGTCAGTTTCGGCCTATTGTCGGGGCTGACGTGTTACTGTTTGCCGACCAGCCTGTTGCTGTTCATTTATGCCCTGGTCGTCTTGAACAATCGTGGCGTCGTGCTGGCATTCGACTTACGCCGCCGTGGCCACCATCCCCAGGCGATTCAACAGGCGTTCAGTCGCGGTGCAACACCGACCGGGCAAGTCCCGCCCAACGTCTCGGCGACTCCGGGCGAATGACCTTTCGTTTCTTTCCTTTCACAATGCGGAGCCGACGTGATGCCAGGCCCAGAACCGTCCGACCGTGGCGAAGGCGTTTCCGACGATGTCTTCACCGCCAATGTTGCCGGGGATCCGATCGGCAATGTCGGTGCCGCACCGCCACCGGCGTACACCGGCCCGCCGATTCGGCCGTTGGGCCTGACCATCATCATGGTGTTGTGTTTGCTGTTCGGCGTGTTCGGAACTCTGCAGGGCATTCTGGGAATCGGCGGCTTGTTCTTAGGCGACCTGTTCGCCGAAATGGCGGCCAGTTCCGGCGACACCGCCCAGGCCCGGATGCAGATGGAACTGCAAGAAACCAACCGTCGGTTCATGATTCCCAACGTATTGCTGCTGTTGGGTGGAATCACGATTGCCGTCAGCCTGGTCGCCGGCGGCGCGGGCATCGCAATGCGTCGGCTTTGGTCGGTCGGATGCCTGCGCAAAGCATTCCTGGCAGCCGCGGTTCTGGAGGTAATTCGCGTGATCCTGGCCGGATTTCAACAAGCGGCCAATATGCCGATCATGGAACGGTATTTTCGCGAATCATCCCAGCAGATGCCCGGATTCGCCAATCTGACGACCACGTTCATGTGGGCCGGGCTGGTTTTCTGGTTGGTGTGGGCGACCGTCAAAATCGGATTGATGCTGTGGGGGCGGCATTACCTGGGATCGCCTCAGGTCGCCGGCTATTTCGGCGCACCATCGACCGACGGGCGCCAAGAATCTTCTTTTTGACGAATTTCGTTTTTCAGTTTCGCAGTCACAGGGATCCGCTATTTCGCGGGTTTCCGGTGCCAACACCGACGTGAAACGCGTGATTTTGAATCAGCAGATCCGTCTTTCAACTTTTCGCGTGCTTCTCCTAGACTGCGGCTCAAGTCACCGGCGGGATCAGCCGACAAGACGTCGGTCCGCCCTCGTTGGCAGGACAACACAACCTCCAGGACGGAGAAACGTTGGGCATGGATGCCGTTTTTCGCTCACGCCGCACCGGCGGATCGGTTTGCCTCGCACTCGGGTGGATGATTTGGCTGTTGATGCCGACATCGTTCGCCACCGCTGCCAAAGCACGCACGATCAACTTCATGGTCGACGCGCCGACGCCACAATTGGCGCAACAAGTCGCCCGTTCGGCCGAAAAGTACCGCCAAGACTTGGCGATGCACTGGCTGGGTCGCGTGTTGCCGGACTGGCCATCGCCGTGCCCGATCAACGTCGTCGCGGGAAATTATCCGGCTCAAGGCGTGACCACCTACAACCCGCAACCGGTTCGCGATTTCCGGATGGAAGTCGTCGGCACCCCTCAGCGGATCCTGGACAGCGTGCTGCCGCACGAGATCACGCACACCGTCTTGGCAACCCATTTCGGGCGTCCGCTGCCGCGTTGGGCCGACGAAGGCATCTGTACGACGGTGGAACATCCCGACGAAAAACGTAAGCACGAAATCAAATTGCGCGAGTTCCTGCACACTCGGCGCGGCATCAAGATGAACGAGCTTTTCTTGATGAAGGAATACCCCAGCGACATCCTGCCGATGTACGCCCAAGGCTATTCCGTTTGCCGTTTCTTGATCGCCCAGAAAGACGCCAGAACGTTCATCCGCTTTTTGGATGACTACATGAAACAACCGTCGTGGACCCAGAACGTTCGCAAGCACTACGGTTACGAATCGCTCCGCGAATTACAAGAAAACTGGTTGGCTTGGGTCGCCGACGGCAGCGGTGACGTCGACGCGTATGTGAAGTCCGACGCCGCCACATCGCCAGTCACGCTGGCCGCCGCGACGACCACCGCACGCCCCAATGATCCGCCGTCGGTCCGTTTGGCCGGTGCGACCGAGCCCGCACCCGGTGGTGACAGCGCGACCACCGGAAGCGGTTGGTACTTGCGGAATCGCGACAACCCCGAAGCCACGGCGTCTGCATCCACGGCATCCGTCAGTCCGGCATCGCCGCGAACTGCGGCGGCCGAACCTGGCCGATCGTCCGGACACGCCAGCACCCCCATTCAAACGCCACCGTCGGGCACGGCCCTGTCGGCGATCGCACCGCCGCCATCGGTTCGAGGCGACCAGTTCTATTCGACCGCCCACCCGCAAGCCGAACAGCGAATCGCCCGCGGCGATTTCCCGGCGCCCGCTCAGGGCCAGGCCCGAGCACTCCGGGCCGGCGATATCGACCAGGAAGCTTGGCACACCCCCGCGTCGGAGGCCGTTCAGTATGACGCCGACGCGGCCCGCTACCTTCGCTAGGTCGATGCTTTCCTAGGCAAGGCGGCGTCACCCGGCGACCGGGGCGACGGCCTTCCCGCGGAAGCAGCCGCGGGTTTCATTGGCGTTTATGGCCGCCGAAGCCTACCGCCGCAGAGGCGAATTTGCTAACCTGCCCGATCACCTTCCACATTCATTCCCCACGATGACCGCCCCGCGAGGGCACGTTTTCATGGCAAAACCGCAACACAAGCTGAAGAAAGCCAATCACGGCCGACGTCCCGCTAGCGCCAAAGCCCGCAAGGCAAAGCGTAAGAAGATCAAGACCTGATCGCGTTCGACTTGACGAAGCCTGGGAAGATAGCGGCGTGGCAAAAGACGAATTCATCATCGATTTGGACCTGTTGGATCCCGACAAACCGATCGCGGATATCGAAGCGATTCGGGCGGTCAATCCACAGCGTCACGAGATGGAACAGCTAACGGCGATCCTGTACGAGGATTTGGACCGTAACGTCAGTGCCGCGCTGAAAGAGATCACCGCGGACGAATTTTGGGTCCGTGGCCACATGCCCGGCATGCCGTTGATGCCCGGCGTGATCATGCTGGAAGCCGCCGCACAATTGTCCAGCTATCACGCGTCCAAACACGATCTGTTGGGTTCGGCCATGGTCGGATTCGGCGGCTTGGACGAAGTCCGGTTCCGTGGCGTCGTCACGCCCGGCGATCGGCTGATCATCATGGTCTGCTTGGAAAAGGTTCGCCGTGGCCGCATGATCGTGGCCCGATTCCAAGGCGCCGTCGACGGAAAATTGGTCGTCGAAGGTGTGCTTCGCGGCATCAGCATTCCGGTCGAACACGTGACCGGCCAAGCATCGACGTCCTGACCGGACGCCCAAATCGATCCGATTCGCTTACCGGATCCATCCACCGCCCAACACACGATCGCCGTCGTAGACCACTGCGGCTTGCCCCGGTGCGATCGCTTCTTGCGGGTCATCGAATTGGACATCGAACTCGGTCCCGTTTTCGTTGGCCCATTGGACGCTTGCCGGCTTGGCCGTGCTGTTGTACCGAATCTGAACGCCGACCTTGGGCGGCAATTCCGATCGGTCGACCAGCCAGTTCCCATCGACCGCGCTCAGACGCGGACGCTGTAATTCCGGTTTCTTGCCGATGACCACCTGCTTCGTATCCGGGTCGATGCGGACGACGAAGTAAGGTTCCCCCATTGCCACGCCCAATTTCTTTCGCTGGCCGATGGTGAAGGCTTCGATTCCGGCGTGCTGACCCACGACGTCACCTTCGGTGGTCACGATATCACCGGCGGTTGCCCCCACCATTTCCGGGCGGCGGGCTTTGACGAAATCGCTGTGGTGCCCCTGGGTGACGAAACAGATTTCTTGGCTGTCCTTTTTGGCAGCGACCCCCAGCCCCAAAGATTCGGCCATTTCGCGAATCTGTGGCTTGGTGAAATCCCCCACTGGCAACATCATCCGTGACAGCCGATCACGTCCGATCCCGAACAACGCGTACGATTGATCCTTGTTCTGATCGCGTCCACGGTGCAACCGGTTGCTGCCACCCTGACGGACCATTCGTGCATAGTGGCCGGTGGCCACATAATCGGCATCGACACCAGCGGCATAATCGAACAGCCGCCCGAACTTGATCCAGTGGTTGCATTTCACACACGGATTGGGCGTCCGGCCGTTGAGATAATCATCGACGAAGTAGTCGACGATCCGGCGAAAGTCTTGCTGAAGATCCAACGCATAAAACGGGATCTTGAACTTTGCCGCAACGCGACGGGCATCGGCCGCGTCGGTGGCACTGCAACAGCCCTGTTTGTGGTCGGCACGTCCGTGGGCCATCGGTGCGACGACGGGCAACCCGGCGGCGGGTCCGCCGGAATCATCGACGCGGCACTGCTGGGCGGATTCCTCGCCGTGCCGCATGAAGACGCCGATCACGTCATGGCCGGCATCGGTCAGCAGGTGTGCCGCCACGCTGGAATCGACTCCACCGCTCATTGCCAGAACCACTCGTGCCATTTTGTGTCCGTGTGCTGTATAGTCCTAAACGTGTTGGTTCCATGCGGCCCATCGCATCGCCGGTAACCGTCCGGAAGGGTGGCCGCTTCACTTCGTCCCAAAACAAATCCCCGGGAGTCACTGACGTCATGGACGCCGAACTGGTTCAACGTAGCGAAGCGATCCGCGAGCGTTTGACACAACTGCAGGACTCTCTTTGACCACGCTGCCAAGCGAACCGAAATCAAGGCCATCGAGACCAAGATGGGCGAGCCCAATTTTTGGGACAACAACGAAGAAGCGCAAACGACCATCGCCACGTTAAAGGGATTGAAGTCGATCGTCACCCCCATGGATGAGCTGTCCACGTCCGTCGACGACATGGATGCGTTGTTCGAAATGGCCGAAGAAGACGAATCGATCGCGGCGGAAGTCGAATCAGAAATCAGCCGATTGGAAGACGTTCTGGACGACTTGGAACTGAAGGCCCTGCTGAACGGCCCCAATGACCAGGCCGGCGCGATCCTGACCATCAACGCCCGCGACGGCGGCACCGATGCGAACGACTGGGCCGACATGTTGCTGCGGATGTACAGCGTCTGGGCGGTCGGACAGGAATACAAGATCGAATTGCTGGACCGTCAGGAGAACGAAGAGGCGGGGATCAACCATGCTTCGGTCGCCATCCGTGGGCCGATGGCCTATGGGTACCTCAAGGGCGAAGAAGGCATGCACCGGTTGGTCCGGATCAGCCCTTTCAACAGCGAAGGGAAACGCCAAACCAGCTTTGCCGCGGTCAGTGTCGCGCCGGAAATCGACGATTCGATCGAAGTCGAAATCGAAAAGAAGGACGTCCGCGAAGACACCTATCGGGCCGGTGGTGCCGGTGGCCAGCACGTCAACAAAACCGACAGCGCCGTGCGTCTGACGCACGAACCGTCGGGCATCGTCGTGCAATGCCAGAATGAACGCAGCCAACACCAAAACCGGGCTACCGCTTGGAAGATGCTGCGGGCGAAGATGGCACGACTGGAAGAAGAACGCCGCGAAGCCGAAGTCGCACAGAAATACGAATCGCAAGCCCGAACCGGATTCGGCAGCCAGATTCGCAACTATTTCTTGCACCCCGACCAACGTGTCAAAGACGCCCGAACCGGCCACTACGTTGGCAGTTTCAATAGCGTCATGGACGGCAGCGAACTGCAAGGGTTCTTGGACGCGTTTTTACGGTTCCGTGCGGGCAAGGAAGTCAAGACCGACTGAGGGACCACGCCGCGGACATCACGCCGGTGTCAGCCGCTTTCACGCAGGCTGACACTGGCCCGTCGGGCGACCACGATGTGGTCCAACACCGTGATCCCGATCAACTTGCCGGCTTCGGTCAATCGTTCGGTCACTGCGTGGTCTTCGCGGCTGGGCGTCGGATCGCCGCTGGGGTGATTGTGCACCAGCAAGACGGCCGCTGCCGCATCGCGGATGGCCGGCCGGAACACTTCACGCGGGTGGACCAAACTGGCATCCAACGTTCCCACGGTGATGCGATGCGTCCGCAGCGGCTGGTGCTTGGTATCCAGAGTCACGATGTGGAATTCTTCTTGAACCGCGTCGCCCGCCAGGTGCGCGAACCGCCGCGAGCAGAATGCGATCGCTTCGGTCGTGCTGGTGATGCGATCGATTTCCGGTTCGCGGTTGGCTTCCTCCGCTGCAACCCTTCGTCCCAATTCGATGCCCGCCATGATCTGGCAATAACTGGGCTTGGTCACCGCCGGGCTGATCTGACGCAGGTCTTCGTGCGATGACGTCCGCAGGGCCATCAGATCATCAGCGAAACGATTGGCCACCTTGCGTCCACCGGTCGTCGCCGATTCGTTTCGCACGCCCACGCGAATCAGAATGGCCAACAGTTCCGCGTTGGATAGCGCCGCGACGCCTTCGTTCAGCAATCGTTCGCGTGGCCGTTCGTTGACCGGCATCTGTTTCACTTGATCGCCACAGATCTGACGATCGATCCATAGCTGAACTTCTTTGTCCGGTTCGCGAACCGTCCAGCGGTACGATTCGCCGCTGGCCAACTGGTACTGTTCCAGCATCTGGTCACGGACCATCTCGTTCAGCGTGCGGGTAACGAATCCGGGATCCGCATCGGCGACCAGTTCCGCGGCCTCATCCCGTGTGAATCGTTCGCATCGCGTCAGCGGCTGCAGCACATTGGTCAATCGTTGGCGACGTGGATCATCCATCGTTCCGACGGCTCCCATACTCATGGACACAATCAACTTGGGGTATAGTCATCGCGTCATCCATTTTTGCCGATTCCGCGCCGCACGGATTGTCCCCATGGCAACCTTGTTCACTCAGATCGTTCAGCGAGAAATTCCGGCCGACATCGTTTACGAAGACGACCTGACACTTGCATTTCGCGACATTGCCCCCAAAGCCCCGACACATATTCTGGTGATTCCTAAAAAGGAAATCGTGTCGCTGGCCGAATTGACCGCCGAAGACGAAGCGATCGTGGGTCGCTGCGTGATGGTGGCCCACAAAGTCGCCCAGGCCGAAGGGCTGGACGGTGGCTATCGTCTGGTCTGCAACAGCGGCGACGACGGCGGCCAGGAAGTTCCCCATTTACACTTTCACGTCTTGGGCGGACGCAAACTGACCTGGCCGCCCGGTTGATTCGCCGCCGGGTTGATTGGCCACCAGATTGATCCGTCACGCCGCCGCAGACACGTCATCGCCAACCGCTGCGATGGAAAAAATCGATAGTGATGAACCTGGATCGTTTCACCAGCGCCCTTGCCGATCTGGAAACTCGGGGACGGCGTCGACGTTTGGTTCCCCGACGTATCGATGGGCGATTTTTGGTCGATGACGACGGCCGTCGTTTGCTGAACTTCGGCAGCAACGACTACCTGGGCTTTGCGTTGGCCTCGACGCCCCCATCACCATCCACGCACAACACCAACATCGCCGGCAGCACCGCCAGCGCCCTGGTGTGCGGCTGGACGCAACAACATCATCGCTTGTCCGAATCGATTGCGGTATTGGAATCGACCGAATCGGCAGTGCTGTTCCCCAGCGGGTTTGCCGCCTGCAGTGGGACGATCGCGACGCTGGCGGCACCGGGCGATTTGATCCTCAGCGACGCATTGAACCATGCATCCTTGATCGACGGGTGCCGATTGTCCAAAGCCGATGTGGTGGTCTATCCGCACGGCGATGTCGCTTTCGTCCAGCAGCAGTTGCAACAAACCGCGCGGCCGGGACAACGCGTATGGATCGTCACTGACAGCATTTTCAGCATGGACGGCGACATCGCACCGCTGGCCGATTTGGTCGAAGTCGCGCAGCGATATGACGCCGACCTGATCGTCGATGAAGCACACGGGACCGGCCTATTTGGTCAAGCTGGATCTGGTGTGGTGGAAATGTTGGGCCTGAAGAATGAAATCGCGGTTCGAATCGGAACGCTTAGCAAAGCCGTCGGTGCGCAAGGTGGTTTTGTCGCCGGGCCCCAAGCGGTGATTGACTATCTGGTCAACCATTGCCGGCCACTGATTTTCAGCACATCTCTGTCCGCCGGTGCGGTCGCCGCAGCCCAACGATCGATCGATCAAATCCGAAGTGACCCGCAACCCCGGGTCCACGTACGCCGACTTTCCCGCCGTCTGCGTGAAGCGATCGGTCAGCAATGTGGCCCCGACGAACCGGCGGCCGAAGTCCCCATCATCATTCACGTCGTCGGCAGTGATTCCGCGGCGACCCAAGCGTCATCCGAACTGCGGCAAGCCGGTTTTTACGTGCCCGCGATCCGACCGCCCACGGTGCCTGCCGGTACCGCCCGACTTCGTATCTCGCTTTCGGCCATCCACACCGATGAAGACGTCGATCACTTGGCGTCGGCGCTGTCACGCTTGACCAAGGCATGAACAAGATCCGGAAAAACCTGGACCTGACACGCGGATCAGCGAATTTGGACTCGGGTGCCCATCGGGATCTGCAATTCCCAGTCCGCAAACGTTGCCCAAGGGGTTCCCGCGTGAAGACGGACGCACCGATCCAGATGCTTGCGTGCTTGCCCAGCCAGCGGACGGTTCAACGGGACTTGCAACACATCCGTGGGAATCCAGCGAACGTGGTTGGCGACATCCATCGCCCCCGGGGAAATCGAGCGAGTCGTCGCCAAGTATTCGTTCGTTCGCACGATCCAAGCCAACACACGCCCACGCGTCAAATCGAACGCGGCTTTCCATCGCGGTGATGACTCCGCGTCCCACAGCGACTGCCAATCTTGGACGGCCTCAAAGTCGCGTTCCAACATCAACAAGCGGTCGCGTGCGGCGATCAGGGACCGCGTGACTTCGTCCACCGCTAGCACGTACTGGTGGCGTTCTCCGACACGTCGCAAGTGATCCTCCGGTGCATCCATACGAAACGGGTCGACCCGGTAATAGTTGGACGGAAATTGCGTCGGTGGTGGTGCCGGAAAATTTGGATCCAGGCTGATTTGAACCGCCTGATAAACGTACTGTCGAAGCGACGAAATTTGGACGTCACGCAGATAGTCTTCGGCCGATTGCAGACTGGGATGATAGCCGGGGGAATCGATCAAATCGTACTGGCCAATGGTCGGATCCGGATTGTTCCGATCAAACAACGTGTATCCGCCACCGGTTTCCACCGCCAAACGCGACAAGGCATAGGTGCCAAAACCCGATGGAACCGCTTCGCGAAAGATGCCTCCACACCAAGGAAACGCTTTGGCGTGTCGGCGGTCGGTCGGTGGTTCGGTTTGATACCAAAAGCCAGCCAGAAAGGTCTCCGGCATTGGCGTTTCCGGTCCTTTACGAACGCGTGCCACACGACGACCGTCAATCACTTGCCGCGTGATCTCGCGGCCAAAGACGGACGTCGCCCCCAGCACGTGGACGGCCACGCGATAGTGGTTGCAATGCTGAATTGTGTTTTCCAGCATCGGCAAATCATCTCCGGATTCATCGGTCAAGATGACGATCATCATTCGATCGGGACCGACCCGGCGATCGCGATACTGCCGTAGCGTGTCTTGGATGGATCCCATCACGTTTTCATACCCCGACGGATCGACCGGCAATCGACGCATGGCCGCCAGGACGTCAGTCATTTCCTTGGTCGGTCTTTGAATCTCTTTGTGGCGACGACCGTACGCAATCACGGCCCCGTACAACTGCCCTTGATAAACCAATTTGGACCGTGACGAAGACTTCAGCTCATTGAAGAACGCCGACGCCTGATTCGCCATCACCGCGCGATGCTCTTTCAGACTGGTGGAAGAATCGAACAACCAAGCGACCAACAGATCTCCCCGAGCCAATTGCCCCTTGATTGCCGCCTGGACCGATTCCATGGCCTGGGCCACCCCATCGGCGGCATGCAAACCGGCGCCATCGGCCAAGTCGGCCGTCGCCAAAACCGGCGCCGGACTTTCGGCCACCGTGTCGACATCGGTGGATTTCACTGGGACAACCGGGCGATCGGCCGTTTCAATTTTGGGTAACGGCATGGGATCGGACGTCGCAGCCTCGGGCTGGCTTGCCGAAATCGTTTCTTCCTGGGCGGAAGGCTCCGGGTCGGCCGCGGGAAGGACCTCCAACGCTACATCGTTCCACTGCGCCGCGTCTTCAAAGCGTCCGGCCAGAAACAGCGGCGAACCACCCGACCATGTGGGCAATACCCACCAAGCCAGAAACAGCAGCAAAGCCAGATGGCACGCCAGCGAAATCGCCCAAGGACGAGCGCGGACGATCATGGTTTGCCAAACCGGTCGGCGGTGTCCAGGACGATTCATCGTCGGGTTCGCGACTCGGTTGCGGGGAAAGGATTCACTGCGAATTCATCCGTGCGGTGGCCACGGCGGTCTGGTTTGAAACTAAGGGGGACATCGTCTGAACGCAAATCGAATCGATCCCGCCAGCCGTTGACCGACCGCGCAAAGCCCGACGACTGATTATCTTGAGTCCTCCGCAATCCACGGCCGACGTCACCGAAACGCCGCCGACGCCGTTCCCAACGCCCCCGGAGATGACATGACTGGCATTCGACGAACGATCAGCCTGTCTGTTGCAGTTTTTCTTTTCGGCTCCACATACCAAGACTCTTCGGCACAGTCGCCTTTGAACACTCGGCCGGCGGTGGGACTGCGAAAAAGCGAGCCCACGTTGACAGCGTTGACCGGGGCGACGGTGCGGCAAAACCCTCAAGCCGATCCTATCCAGGCGACCGTTTTGATCGATGGTAACCGCATCTTGGATGTGGGACCAAACATCAACATCCCCCCGGATGCTCGACAGATCGACTGCACCGGGCAATACCTTTATCCAGGTTTGATCGACGCCTACAGCGAAACCGACGTCGATTGGTCGTCGGATCAGCAGGCCGGTGGCTACTGGAACCGATACGTGACGCCTCGCCGCAATGCGGATGACGGATCGGTCGTCGGTTCGTCCGCCATGCAAAAACTGCGACAACAGGGCATTGCCATTCGGTTGGTCGCGCCGGCCGGTCGCATTGTCAAAGGCCGCAGCGTCCTGGGGCTGATGACCGACGATGAATCCCAGCGACAGATCCTGTCCGATCCACACTGGGTCCACGTCCAATTGACCGTACCTCGCCAGCGATTGTCTGGCGAAACCTATCCAAATTCGCCGATGGGCGCCACGTCGCTGGTGCGTCAAACCTTTTATGACGCTGACTGGTACGAAAAGGCATGGGCCGCATACCAAGCCGATCGCACGCTTCCGCGTCCGGAACGGAATTCCGATTTGGAAACGTTGGTCGACCAAATCGACGGATGCACGTTCGTTTTTGATGCCCCCAACGAACGCATGGCCGTGCGTGCGGACAAGATCGCTCGCGAATTTTCACTGAAGACCATCATCCACGGCAGCGGTCGCGAATATCGGGCGATCGACGACATTGCCGCGTCCGGCCGACCGATCCTTGTCCCGGTCGACTTTCCCGACAAGCCCGATGTTTCGATGGCTTCGGCGCAGAATGACATGACGCTGCAAACGCTGCTGCACTGGCATCACGCGCCCGGCAATCCGGGCCGTTTGTCGGCCGCCGGCGTCCCGTTTTGCCTGACAACCGACGGTTTGGACGATGGCGAAGGTTTCTTGAAGGCCATTCGCCAATCCATCGAACATGGCTTGGATGAATCGGCGGCCTTGGCGGCGGTGACAACGGTGCCGGCACAATGGCTTGGCATCACCGATGACGCCGGAACCATCGAAGCGGGGAAACTTGCCAATCTGTTTCTCACTGACCAACCGTGGGACCACTTCGATGCCAAAGTCATCCGAACCTTTGTCGCGGGCAAAAGTTTCTGGGGCGATCGCAACGGGGAGACGAACGACGATCCGCTGCCGGGACGTTGGACAGCGTCGGGCACCGTAAACGGCCGAAAAACGCGTTTTGTATTGACGATCAAACGCGACAAGCGAAACCGCTGGTCCGCTCAGGTGCAAAAACCTGCAACCGAGAAAGCCGAATCTGAGCCAGCAAGTGATGATGAAAAGGCGTCGGAACCTAAACCGGTTTCATTGGATGACGTCCGGCGCAACCAGATTCGTCTGACCGGAACGATCGACCAAGCCAACTTTGCCAAGGTGACCAGCACTCCCCTACAGCCCGGCACAGCATTGCTTGAACTCATCACGTTCACCCGCGACGATGCATCCAAAGTCGATGGCACTCTGGTTACCGCCGATGGCAGGCGTTGGTCGATTCAAATGCAACCGGCGGCCATCAAAGACGCTGCGGAAAAACAGGACGGTGGAACTTCGTCCGACACCGCGACGGAATCGGTCGCGGCTGCGAATGACAAGGATGTCACGACCGATGACATTCCTCTGCTGCATCCCTTGGGGGCATACGGCACGACCGGTTTGCCCGACCAGCCACCCGAAGTTCTGTTGACGGGCGCCATCGTCTGGACTTGTGTGGACGATGACCCAAAAGTCCAAGACGTGTTGATACGCGACGGCAAAATTGCGGCGGTGGGAACCGATTTGAAGACCACGGACGACGTGACAGTGGTTTCATGCGACGGCAAACACATCACTCCGGGGATCATCGACTGTCATTCACACATCGCAACCGATGGCGGCGTGAATGAAAGCGGACAAGCCGTCACGGCGGAAGTCCGTATTGGAGATTTCATCGACGACAGTGACATCACCATTTTTCGACACCTTGCCGGTGGGGTCACCACCGCCAACATCTTGCACGGATCCGCCAATCCGATCGGTGGCCAGAACCAAGTGATCAAAATGCGATGGGGCGGACGAATGGATCAATTGCGTTTCAGGGACGCGCCGGCGGGGATCAAGTTCGCGTTGGGGGAAAACGTCAAGCGGAACCCAGGGCGATACCCCAACACGCGGATGGGTGTGCAGGAGATCATTCGAGATCAGCTTTTGGCCGCACGGCAATACGATCATCGTCGACGTTCCATGTCGGATCCTTCCACGCACCAGTTGCCGGTACGTCGTGACTTGCAACTCGACGCATTATCACAAGTGCAGCGGGGCGAACGTTGGATCCACTGTCACAGTTATCGTCAGGACGAAATCTTGGCAACGCTGTCACTGTTGGAAGAATTTGGCATTCAAATCGGCACGTTGCAGCACATCCTGGAAGGTTACAAAGTCGCCGATGCGATGAAGCGACACGGCGCGATGGGTTCATCGTTTTCGGACTGGTGGGCTTATAAGTTCGAAGTCTACGACGCGATTCCTTACAACGGTGTGTTGATGAACGATGCGGACGTGGTGGTTTCCTATAACAGCGACGACGCGGAACTGGGACGGCACTTGAACACCGAAGCCGCGAAAGCGACCAAGTATGGTGATGTCGCTGCCACCCAAGCCTTGCGTTTTGTCACCCTGCATCCCGCACGGCAACTGCGCATCGACGACCGAGTTGGTTCGATCGAATCCGGCAAAGACGCTGACTTGGTGATCTGGAGCGGTCCGCCACTGTCGACCACCACACGCTGTGAACAGACTTGGATCGATGGCCGATGCTATTTCAGCTTGGACAAAGAAGCACAGTGGCACCATCGTGACCAAACACTACGGCAAACACTGATCCAAAAAGTTCTGGCCGATGGCAAACCGTCCGGCGACGATCCGGATGGCGACAACACGGTGGCCGAAGAAGATCGTTGGCTACGTTACGACGCCTTTTGCACCACGCGACAACAATGAACGGTTCACGCCCCAATCCACTGACCGCATGTAACACCGCCGCAATCCGCCACATCCATCCAAGTCGAATGTCCCTTCAGCAGCTCGAGCCAATCGACATGCACCGCTTAAACACACAACGCTTTGCGATCCGCTCGGCACGCCTGTGGGTGGCTGCGATAGGATGGATTTGTCTGTCGGTCGCGTCGGCCAACGATCAAATCCCCGGGCCGCCGCAGTCCCGTCCCATCGTCATTCGCGGCGCCACGTTGCATCGGGTCGATCAACCCGTGATGCAAAACGGTGACCTGCTGTTTAACGACGGTCGGATCACCGGAATCGGTTCGGATATCGACATTCCCGATAATGCAAAGATCATTGATGCATCGGGCAAGCATGTTTATCCCGGCTTGATCGAATCGATGACCGATTTAGGGCTGCGTGAAATCAGCAACCAAAGTGCGACGGTCGACAACACCGAATTCGGCAGCATCAATCCCAACGCAAAGTCATGGGTAGCCGTGAACCCGGACAGCGAATTGATCCCCGTCGCAAGGTCCGGCGGTGTGTTGTTGGCCAACGTCGCGCCGCTGGGACGATGGATTCGTGGCCAGTCGGCGGTCATGATGCTGGACGGGTGGACCTATCAAGACATGGTGCTGTCGGCCCCCTCTGGATTGTGCCTGAATTGGGACCACATCACCGGACGCGGCGGGGATGCGGATCTGGCACGTCGCGACGAGCGCTTGGATGAATTCACAGAACGGTTGGACCAAGCACGACGATATGCGTTGGGACGCCAACGAAATGGCGAATCGACATCCACGGATTTGCGTTTGGAAAGCTTGATCCCGGTTATCGAAGGCCGAGTTCCCGTGATTGCAACGGCCAACCGCCAGTCGGCCATTGAATCCGCGGTCGCCTTTTGCCGCACACAATCGCTGCGTCTGATCATTCACGGTGGGTTCGACGCCGAACAGTGCGCCAAGTTATTGAAGGCCGATGACATCGGCGTTTTGATCCCGGGCACCTATCGTTTGCCGATTCGGCGAAGTGATCGTTATGACGCGGCCTACACGTTGCCCGCCAGGCTACACCGTGCTGGCGTTCGTTTTGCCATCGGGGGCGAAGGATTCGGATCACCCGGCGGTGCTTCGCTGACCCAAAACTTGCCGTACCACGCCGGATGTGCAGTCGCCTATGGGCTTTCTCGCGAGGATGCTTTGCGATCGATCACGCTGTCGCCGGCGGAAATCCTGGGCGTCGAAGATCGTGTCGGTTCGCTCACGGCCGGCAAGGACGCGACACTGTTGATCGCCGATGGCGACATCTTGGAAACGGAGACACAGATCACCGACGCGTTCATCACCGGGCGCCCCGTCGACCTGGGCAATCGCCATACGATGCTGTACCAGAAATACCGCCAAAAGTACCGGCAAGCGAATCGCTAGACCGGTGCGATCAAACGCCTTCGCGGCGCATCGTCAGTTCCCGTCGGATCGAACGGCCCGCGACGAATTGGTTGGGAACAAAGCTGTTTTGATCCAGCGGCACATCGACCTGCACGGTGATCTCCGGTGTATCTCGTTGGATCTGGGCGGGGCGAATCTGGATGTTGTAATTGGTGACACCGATGGTCCCCAACACACGTTCCGCTTCGGTACGTGCGTCGGCCGCGGTTCCACCAGGGATGATTGCAATCCGAGCGGCTTCATAGACCGCGTTGTCGGCCGTGTGGCGGATCATCGCCACGCGGCAAAATTCGAACGCGGCGAAAAAGAACAGGAACACAATCGGTGCCGTCACAGCGAATTCCACCATGGTCGCACCACGGCGGTCACGCCGGGAAGCTGGTCGGCGGGAAACGAGTGCTGCCGAGCGATCCCCGGCCGAAAAGATTTGCTTGGACATCATTCGGTAATCATCGTGCTGAGGGTCAATGCGATTTCGCGATAGATCTGTTCCAACTGCAAACCGTTGTCGGCGTGGTAGTGATTGCCGCCACCGATCGTGGCGACTTCACGCATCCGTGCCAGGTCGGCGTTGCCGCCAAAGGTGATCGTGTGAATCGTGACGTTGTCGGCGGCCAATTGATTGGCGACGATGCGGGGTTCAGGCCCGCGGTTGTGCCGGCCATCGGTCATCACCACCATCGTGCGTTCCACAAAATCGGGCGATCGTCCAGACAACATGATGGACTGACCGGCCGACATCCCACGTGAAATGCTGGTGAATCCTCCGACCCGCATTGCCCCCATCGCGGCGGTGATTTCCGCCAGATTGGCGGTCAGTTGCACGTCTTCGCTGGCACGGTCGTTGTAGGAAGCCAGCCCGACTCGTTCATCGACCGGCGTGTTGTTCAGCGTGTTGACGAAGACGTTGATCGCGTTGGACAAGTCCGCAAACTTTTGACCGGCCATCGACCCACTGCGGTCAACCACCAGTACGACATCGCGTTCGATGTAAGTCGCCGTGGCATTGGCCACCGGTTCAAACGAACTGACACCCAAGATGTTTCCGAAGAACAGTGGCACGGCCCCCGACGGCGAATCCGCAGTCCGGCGTCCGAGCACACGCACGCTGTTTAGCGGCACTTGGTCCGCGGTGAATGCGTAGCGGCCGCCGTTTTGTTCTTGGCTGCGTCCGAATTGGAAATCGCCGGCGGGAATCACCAACGGGTCTCCGTTGACGCTGTTCGCCGCGGCGATCTGCTGGCCACGCTGAACTGCTTGATTGCGGTCCAGGGTGTCCGACAAAGTGGCCGCAGCGGCTTTGGCGGCCGCATCGGTCGCCGTTCGCAATTCAGTACGCGACAGGTGCATCTGAGCGACGTCGACGGAAAAGGCCACCGCCACCATGAAGCCTAAGAGCATCACGGCGATCAAGACCAGCATTGCGCCGCGACGACGACGGGAAGGGGCCGTTCGTTTCATCGTTGGGACAGAACCATTTTTGGAGTTAACAGAGACAACGGAACGGGCGAGCATCGATCGTGACACGCTCGCCAAGTGTCGACACATCACTCTTTGATCATCACGACGCGTGATCGAATGGTTCGATTGGCGATGAATTGCCCGGCCAGCGGACTGTTGGGCTGTGTGGGTGCACTGACTTCGACAACGATTTCGTCGCCGCGATCCGCATCGGCAGATTCGCCCGATGGAAAGGCCACCGCGTAACCTTGGACGCCGCGTGAATTCAAGATGTTTTCGATCCGCTGTTGTGCCGTGGCATTGCTGCCTTCGTTGCGAATCGCGTCACGAACGCCTTCGTAGGCGGCAACACTGATGGACTGCTTCAGGAAAATGAAGCTGGATGCTTCGATCGACCCGAATACCAGCAACACCAGCACCGGCAGACAGACGGCGAACTCCACCGCAGCAGCACCTCGGCGTGCGCGGTGTTGCACCGGAGATCTTCGGTAACCGTTCTGGAATCGCGCGGGCACCTTTCGATCGTCGGTGGGTGAACCGGTGGAAAGCGGAAACAACATCGGCAACGCTTGGTGAATGGGAGTGAACCTGAATCGGAACGACCGGAGAATCTTGATCACGACGCAACTTCGGCATCAACGCCGTTGTCCGAGTCGGCACCGGTACCGGCTTCCTGAGATGCGATGCGGCGAATCAGTCGGTTGAAGTCGTCCGCCATCTCCGCCCAGTAATCGCTGGTGCGGAACTTCAACGGTCCCACCGGACGACCTTCGCCGGCGTCGCGGAGCGCTTGACGCAACCGGCTGATCGGACCGGCAAATCGGTTGGTCAGCTTCAAGGTGTCCCAAATGAAGGCGGGGATCAGCGTCATCGTTACGATGAAGAAGGGCAGGAATCGGGTCCAGCATTCTTGGAACGCTTCGGACCAACCGGCCTCGGGTTGCTCGAACAATCGCAACCAAATCATCAGGGCCAAGGTATTGCAGAAGAACAACGCCACCCAGTGCAGCGCGATTTTTCGCAGAATGCCTCCTTGGACTTCGCTGTCAACGATCGTCTTTTTGCGGCGGGCGGTGGTAGCGGATGCGGACATGGCGTTGGCGTTCGCGGTGGGTCGGAGTCGTCGGTGGAATCCGCGATGAATCCAAATGCTGCGTGTTTGCAGCGATCGGGCGGGAATCCGGTTTATCGAACGCTAGAACACAAACCGTCCCCGTGCAGCCACATCGACGTCGGGGGGATAGAAATTGGTCCTGGCGAACGTCGGGTCGCGTTCGTTGTTTCCGCCGCGACGGGATGTTGCCAAAGCTCCACACGCCCGATAATCGTCGTTTTCAATACGACCCGCCCCCGACGTGACTTTGCGTTCGCGTCGTGAATGATGTTCCCAACCAAGGATTCCGGCTCAACGTCATGACGGACGCCCCCTCACAATCCGAATCCCCCAATGAGTCGCCCGCCGGGAAGCCCTCCAGCGCGGTCGAAACGCATGCCGGCCACGATTTGGAGGGCAGCATGCTGGACCGTGTCCGCCAGTGGACCGATCTGTTGCCGTGGATCCGACTGGTCAGCGTCTTACGGCTGGCCGGTTCGCCTGCTTGGCTGTTGATCGTCACGGTGGTATCGCTGATCTGGGGCGGCGGGTTGTGGATCTTTGGCGGGCCACTGAGCCCTTGGTTTTCCATCAGCGGCGCATCGTCTTGGGTTGGATCGGCGGCGGAACCGTTGTCCTGGTTTTGCACGGTGACCGGATCGATCAATCCGTTGATCCTTGTCTTTGCAGGCTTCTCCTGGCTGGCTTGGCTGACGGCGTGGGTCTGGACATCCGTTTGTTGGACTGCACCGATGCTGGCGTTGGCTCGTCAGGGCGCTCTGCTGACCGCTGGCCGGCCGATCGAATCGATCTCGCGCATCGTCCCCCTTGCCCTGCAGCGTACGCCCCATGCGTGGCTGGTCATGGTCACCCCGGCCGTGTGCACTGCGATTCTGCTGGTTCCCGTTGCGGCAGCCGCCTGGTTGGTTTCGATCGCGGGCGACCCCATCTGGTTTTCCGCTCCGGCGGCGGTCCTGTGCCTTTTGGTGTTGATTCCGGCGGGCATTTTGGGAATGGGCAGCCTGGTCGCCGTCCCCTCCGCGATGGCGGCGATCATCAACGAGCCTTCGGCGGACCCGCTGGATTCGCTAAGCCGAGGCTACGAAAACCTTTTTCGTCGCCCCCTGCACTTGGTCGCTTACCTGCTGATCGGCATGGTTATCGTCGCCGTCGTGTCTTGGCTGGCGGGGATCGTCGCAACCGGCACCGGACAGTTGGCGGCGGGTGTGATCGAACCCTTTGCGATCGTCACCGATGCCGCCCCGTCGTCCGAACCGCCTGGATTGAACGTCGACTTGATCGCCGTCGAACCGAGCCGCTTCGCCGGAGTGATCGTTACGGGGCTGAAATTATTGCCAGCGGTGATCGCGTTTGCGTTAAGCTGGGGACTGATCGGCGGCATCTATCTGTTGCTGCGTCGTGACTGTGGCGGACAAGAAGTGGAAGACCTCTGGGTGCCAAGTGTTCCCGCCACGCCCCTTCCCGAGTTGCCGTCGGCGGCAAAGAGCGAATGAACGATTTGAATCAAGAACGGCTGGTAACGGTCGCCGAACGTTCGACCGAAGTCGCCGCAAACATTTTGGTCAGCGTATTGGCCGAAAACGGCATTCGAGCGATTGCCACGGGAGGCTTCACGGCCGGCTTTCGCGCCGAAGCCCCCGGATGGGTTCAAGTCAAAACCCTGGAAGATCAAGCCGATCGAGCTCGCGAATTGATTGCGGAAATCGAAGAAGTCGAAGAATAATCCCGTAAGGTCCGCCGCGACGCCCAGTCCACCGGATCGCTTCGCCGATCCCCATTCCCACCTTATCCCGCCCCGCCACCGAACGCCCAGGACAGTCCATGTCGTCAGGCAATCGTTATCACGCCGCCGCCTTGATCCGGCCGGTGCTGGTCTTGTTCGTACTCACGATCACGCTCCCGGCGCTGCAGGCCGGCGGTCAGGAAAGCGGGCAAGCCGCCAATGACACGTGGGACGTCACCGAAGGCGAGAAACTGTTCGCGTTAAACGTCTTTCCCGTGCTTCGCGACAAGTGTTTTGGTTGCCACAGCGATGCCGCCGATCCGCTGCAGGGCGGACTGAACTTGCAATCACGCGACGCCATGCTGGCCGGTGGCGACGAATACGGTGATGCCATCATCGAGCCGGGCGAAGCCGAATACAGTGCTTTGGTCGCGATGATCGCCCGCGAAGAAGTCGGATATGAAATGCCGCCCAAGGAAGCCGACCGCCTGAGCGACACGCAAGTCCAAGCGGTCGCGGCGTGGGTCGACGCCGGCGCACCATGGCCGGACGAAGACCGGGTCCAGCAGATCTACGAACGTTTCGCCGAAGGCGTCACCGTGCGAACCAGTGGCGGGCTGGCCGATGACTGGACCCAACGCAAATACAAGCCTGAAGACCTGTGGGCATTCCAGCCTTTGCACCGGAGCTTTGAACATCACTCGATCGACGGATTTATTGACGCAAAGATGCGTGACCGCAACGTCGAACCCGCACCACCGGCGGACCGGCGTACGCTGATCCGACGCGTTACTTTTGATCTGATCGGATTGCCGCCCAGTCCCCGAGAAGTCGACGCGTTCATCAATGACCCGGCGGACGATGACACGGCATTGGCCACGTTGGTCAACCGACTGTTGGAAAGCCCACATTACGGGGAACAGTGGGGCCGACACTGGTTGGACGTGACGCGGTATGCCGACAGCAGCGGATTCGCCAACGACTGGGAACGTCCCAACGCTTGGCGATTTCGCGACTATGTGATCCGGTCCTTCAACGACGACAAGCCCTACGATCAATTTGTGATCGAACAATTGGCCGGAGACGAATGGGCCGATCAATTGAAACAAGCGGGCGATTTGGACGAACAACGACAAGCCGAATTGCTGGTGGCCGCCGGTTTTCTGCGGATGGGACCGTGGGAACACACGGCGATGAGCGTCGCGAAGGTGACGCGACAACAATACCTGGATGACGTGACCGACTCGGTCGGCCAAGTGTTCCTGGCACAGCCGTTACAGTGCTGTCGATGCCATGACCACAAATTCGACCCGATCCCGACCCGCGATTACTACAGCATCCAAGCCACCTTTGCGACGACCCAATTTGCGGAACGCAAAACGGCCTGGATCGACGAAGAAAATCGTGACGGCATGTCGCACGACCGGCGATACCACCAACAAAGACGTGAACACAACGCACAAAACTTGGCGGAGATTTCCAAAATCAAACGTCAACGTGAAGCGGAATGGCTAGCCGACAAAGGCATCCCCTATCCTTCGATGAACGCGGCAAAGAAGGCGGGCGTGGTCGACGAGGATTTGTTGAACCAACCCTTTCTGACGCCTGAAGAACTTGGCGAAGAAAGAATCTGCCGAAAATGGAAAATGCGGTTCGACTGGGAAATGGATCGCTATGAACCGTACGCATTTACGGTCTACAGCGGCACACGGGGACCGGGAAACCAAATGAACTCCCGCTTCAAGATGCCCGCCAACGCGATGAAGGGCCCCCCACCAAATAGTCATATTTTGACCGGGGGCGATCCCTTTGCTGATGGTCCCGCCGTGTCACCCGGTGTCTTGTCGGCATTACCCGGCGTCGTCGACGAAACCGGTACGGTTGTCCGTCAAATGCCATCCTCCGTCAAAGGCCGACGCCTTGCTTTGGCTCGCTGGATCGTGGATGCCGACAATCCGCTGACGCCGCGTGTCATCGTCAATCGCATTTGGTCGTACCATTTCGGACGTGGCATCGCGGGCAATCCGAACAACTTCGGTGCAACGGGCAAAAAGCCGACGCATCCGAAATTGCTGGACTGGCTGGCCGTTCAGTTCCGCGACCAGGGATGGTCAATCAAATCGTTGCACCGGATGATCATCAACAGCAAAGCGTATCGCCGCAGTGCGTCGCATCCGTCGGTTGCCTTGTTGGCCGAATCCGACCCGAATGACGAACTGTACGCCAGGTTCCTGCCGCGGCGTCTGGCCGCCGAGGAAATCCGCGATGCGATGCTGCATGTCAGTGGTGAATGGAATCCGGCCGTCGGTGGCATTCCGATCCGGCCGGACATGAACTTGGAAGCCTCGTTGCAGCCTCGGATGATCATGGGCACCTTCGCCCCCAGCTACGTGGCGGATCCGTTGCCCGAGCGTCGAAATCGTCGTTCGGTCTATGTGCATCGAACGCGTGGGCAACGGATGCCGATGATGGAGACCTTCAACCAACCCGGGTCCGAAACGTCGTGCGAACTGCGTGACCAAAGCAATGTCACACCACAAGCATTCACATTGATCAACAGCGAAGAAACCAACGACCGCGCATTGGCATTGGCCGATCGTGTTTGCCGAGACGTCGAATCAGACGATCGCAAGGCGGTGATCCGTCGATTGTTCGAACTGACGCTACAACGTCCGCCGTCCGATGAAGAAATCGAATGGTCGATCGCCCACTGGGATCGCATGATTCCCTGGCACCAAAAGACAACCGTCGGACGCGCGGATCGCCCTGAAAAAGTCGTGCGTGAAGCGATCGATGAAAACACGGGGAAACCTTTCCAATTCACCGAGCGATTGTTTGGCCACGACGACTATGTCCCGGACCTGCTTCCGGCGGACGTCGCCGCCGATGTCCGCGCGTTGGCCGATGTCGCTTTGATGATTTTGAACACGAACGAGTTCATGTACGTGTACTAGCGGTCGGCTGTCGCCTACCCGCCGCTTCGCCCCTGCAATTGTCACCTTCCAACACCGATCGTCCCCATGCTGCGCCGCGATTTTCTGTACGGTCTTTCGGCTTCGCTCGGGTCGGCCGCGTTCACCGCGATGTTGGCCGACGCGAACCAGGACACCGCTGGGCAATCGCATCAGCGGCAGCCTCATTTCTCGGACGCCAAGGCAAAGCATTGCATCTTTCTTTACATGGAAGGCGGCCCGTCGCACATCGATACGTTCGACCCCAAGCCGACGTTGAACCGGTTGCACCTGAAGAAGTTTCAGCGTCAGGGGGAACAACAATCTGCGATGAGCGGCGGCACACGCTACTACGTCGAAAGCCCGTTCAAGTTCCGCCGCGTCGGACAGGCGGGCATTCCGATGAGCCAACCTTGGCAACATTTGCCCAAGGTCGCCGACGACCTTTGTTTTTATCGCGGATGTCAAGTCGAATCGGTCAACCATCCGACGGCCAACTATCACGTCAACACGGGAAACCGATTTGGCGGTGATCCGTCAATCGGGGCGTGGGTGAACTATGGTCTGGGCAGCCCGAACAAGGATCTTCCAGGCTTCATCGTATTGCCCGAATTGGCGTATCCCCAAGGCGGTTCGGCCAACTGGTCGAACGGTTATCTGCCGACGTCATTGCAGGGCACGCCGCTGCGTCCCAAAGGATCACCGATCCTGGACATTGCCCCGCCGGACGGTGTCACCCGACAACACCAACGTGAAAACTTGGATTTTCTACAGCAGCTGAATGAACGACACGCATCGTTGCACCCGAGCCATGAAGACCTGAAGGCTCGAATGATGAATTACGAACTGGCGTTTCGCATGCAGATGCAAGTTCCCGAGGTCTTGAATATCGACGACGAATCGGAACAGACGCTGCGCGAATACGGCGTGGGGGTTCAGCCAACGGACAACTTTGCGCGCCGATGCTTGTTGGCTCGCAAATTGGTCGAAAAGGGTGTGAGGTTTGTTCAGGTTTATGCCAGCACCTGGGATTCCCATGACTACTTGGCCAAGGCACACGGTGCGTTGATTCCCGCGGTCGATCGTCCGATCGCTGCCTTGATCGCCGACTTGAAACAACGTGGATTGCTGGAAGAAACCTTGATCGTTTGGATGGGCGAATTCGGGCGGACGCCGGACAATGGTGTCCGCGGTGGCGGATTGGCCTATGGACGCGACCACAACCCCAACGCGATGACCATTTGGATGGCCGGCGGCGGCGTCAAAGCGGGGCACGTTATCGGAGCGACTGATGAAATCGGTGGCGAGGCGGTCGAATGCGTTCACCACATCCGCGATTTTCATGTCACGTTGCTGCGGTTGCTGGGACTGGATGACAACCGACTGACGTACTATCACGCCGGACGCTTCAAACAGCTCAGCCAGTTCGGCGGCCAGGTCATCGATGAACTGATCGCCTGATCGTTTGCTGAAGCGGGTGACGCATTTTGCGCGTGCGTCGTTCATTTTGGACGCTTTCCGACATTCCGCCGTTACCCTCGTGACGTGCCGGTGTTCAATTCCGGCACGCGGTCAGCGGACCGCACTTTTCGGAAAATCTTTTCGCACAACGATCGCGGGGATGGCTTGATGAATCGACGTTTTAATCGGGGCTGGCGGTTGTTCGCGTTGGGGGGACTTCTGGCGGCGACGCCGATGCTGTCCGTCAGCGCCGACGACTGGAATCGGTTTCGTGGTCCCAACGGATCCGGCGTCAGCAACGACGGCGGTTCACTGCCCGAACAATGGTCGCCCAAAGCAAACGTGGCCTGGAAAACGGCTTTGCCGGGTGCCGGTGTTTCCAGCCCGATCGTGGTCGGCGACCGTGTCTTCGTGACGGCTTACAGTGGATACGGCTTGGACCGCCAGGATCCCGGCGACATCAATGATTTGGTTCGTCACTTGGTTTGCGTCGATCTGCGAACAGGCGAGCCACTGTGGCAAAAAGACGTCCCCGCGGCACAACCCGAAGATCCCTACACCGGCATCGGCGTGACCGCCCATGGTTACGCATCGCACACCCCGGTCAGCGACGGCAAGAACGTCTATGCGTACTTCGGCAAAAGCGGCTTGCACGCTTTCGACTTGGACGGCAATCCGCTTTGGAACGTCCCGCTGGGTAAAGAATCCGATCCCTGGAAATGGGGTTCATCCTCCAGTCCGATCTTGTTCGAAGACACCGTGATCGTGACCGCTTCGGCCGAAAGCCAAGCGATCGTCGCGGTCGACAAAGCCACCGGTAAAGAAGTGTGGCGACAGGAGGCGGAAGGTCTGGACGGCATGTGGGGCACACCACTGTTGGTCCAGATCGACGACCAGAGAACGGATTTGGTGATGAGCGTGCCGAAGGAGGTCTGGGGCTTGGATCCGCGAACCGGAAAGCTGCGTTGGTATGCGGCGACATCCGACGCCGAACAGGCCCATTCCAGCGCCGTTGCCGACGGTCACCGAGTCTTTGCGTTTACCGGACGCGGCGGCGGCAGTGCATCGGTGCAAGCGGGCGGCAACGGTGATGTGACCGACAGCCAAGTCGATTGGACCGGTCGCGATTCGGCACGCTTCGGGTCGCCCGTCTTTGACGGAAAGAACCTGTACTTGGTCGCCGGTGGCGTGCTGACGGTGATCGATCCGGAAACCGGCGATAAGGTCACCCAAAACCGATTGGAAGGTGCTTCGCGTGGCGGTGGCATGGGGTCGCAAGATTATGGGTCGCCCATCATCGCCGATGGCAAGCTGATCTATGTCAACGGTTCGGGCCAAGCGTTCGTTTATCGCTTGGGTGATGAAGCCGAACTGTTGGGCGTCAACCGCGTCACGGCCGATGCCGAAACCTTTGGCGGCACCCCCGCCGTGGCCCAAGGTCGCTTGCTTCTTCGCAGCAACAAACACCTGTACTGCGTCACCGACGAAAACGAAACGGTCGATCCGGCAGACAATTCCATCGAAGTCGCTGCCACCGATGCCGGCGGTCGTGGCCCCGGCGGACCTGGATTCGGCGGGCGCGGCTCAGGGGGCGGACGTGGGGGATTTGGCAACCGTGGCGGCGGCGGTCGCGGTGGATTCGGCGGCGGCGGTCGCGGTGGATTCGGGGGCGGCGGACGCGGCGGTGCGGGCGGTCGCGGTGGATTCGGCGGTGGCGGTGGCGGCCGGGGAGGATTCGGCGGCGGTGGTGACCGTGAAGACAGTCGACCGGAGCGTCCACAGCGACCGGAATCGGCGTCCTGAACAGGCCTTCGTCTGGTTGCCCCCCAGGGTTGCCAATTGGAGCCGACGCCCGACGTGAACATCGGCCCAGGTGTCTACTCAGACGAAACCATTTTTTCGGCGACTTCGTCGATGATCCAGATCGATGATCGGGATCGGACTGGCCGCACAGAATCGCTTCCGAGGCCGCCGACCGCGCATGAAAAATCCCGCCGTGCCGGTCACGTCCGTGCAAACACGCGGGATGTCGGCCCGGAAGCCATTCGAAGATCCTTCCCCGATGTTCCGAGCAAAACACAAGGTCCAGGGGGCCAGCTGATCATCAACGGGTGCCCCCTCTTGTGTGGAATTCTTATGACAAATGAAAAACTGGATGTCAACATCCAGTTTTTCATTTTTGGTCGGTTCACAGTACGCTCGCCGGACTGACGCATGATTGACGACAGTCACGATGCTGCCTAGCCTTGCGACGACCGCCCTCGGTCTTGGGGGCTTTCCAATTGAGCAACGGGCCGGCCAAGCACGCCGGCTGCCGTTTGCCAGGCCAGTTGAGCACCGGGCACCGTGGGCTGATGATTTCGCAGACAACCGAGTACGCGCTTCGTGCGGTCGTGTACTTAGCCGACCAGGACGGGGCCAGGACCACCGCAATGATCGCCCAGGCGACGCACGTTCCCGCCGGCTATTTGTCCAAAGTCATGCAAGCGCTCTCGCGAGCGGAATTGGTGCAGTCCCAGCGAGGCCTGCGGGGCGGATTTTCGCTGAGGCGTCGGCCGGAATCCCTAACCGCACTGGAAGTCATCAACGCGATTGACCCGATCCAGCGTTTCCACACTTGCCCGGTGAACCTGCACGGCGAAGCCCTGTGTCCGCTGCACCGGCGGCTGGACGAAGCCGGACGTTTGGTCGAAGAAACCTTTGGTGACACGACCATTGCGGACATGATTCGTGATACCGGTGGCAGCAAACCACTGTGCCAACGCCCGACCGAAGACGCCGGCTCTTCCGGCGATGCCGCCGCCCGATCGCTTTCGTCGCGTCCGACAACGGACCCGGACCAACATTCGACACTGGCAACCTGACCGGTTCGACCAACCGAAGCGGCCACCTAAGGGCGACCTCGATTATTCCCCCAGGACGTCGCTGGTCAGGTACCAACGGTCGGGGCGCACCAGTTGAGCCGGGTAATTGCGTACATCGATATCGTGGTGGGTGACCTGTGCAAACGCCTGCTTCTTACCAGCCCCCGCCACGACAAACCAGACACTTGCACCCGAGTTGATTGCGGGGTACGTCAGCGTGTACCGATAGGCGTCCAGCTTGGGTACCCAGTTGGCGACAAAGGTTTGGTCGTCCACACCGATTGCGTCGGTTTGCGGAAACAAGGAAGCGGTGTGGGCATCATCGCCCATCCCCAGCAGGACCAAGTCCCAGCGTGGTGGCAGGTCCCCAAAGTGTTCCAAGATTTCATACTGGTATGCCTTTGCCGCCGCCTGTGGATCGGACACCTTCACGGGCACCGGATGCACATTCGACTCCGGTGCATCGATTTGGTCCAGCCAAGCCGTTTTGACCATCTTGTAATTACTGTCGTCGTGATCATGAGGGACGTTTCGTTCGTCGCCCCAGAACCAATGCACCTGATCCCAGGGCAGTGATTCCTGCGCCAGCAGTTCGTACATCCGCTTGGGCGTCGAGCCGCCTGAGAGCGAAATGGAAAACGAATCGCGGTGACGCAAAGTCGAACGGATCAGGTCTGCAACATCGCTTGCCGCTTGACGTTGCAGCTGTTCGACGGATTCAAAGGCCAAACGTTCGGGCGATTTCATGATTCGAATGTCTCGTCGGGTCCGGGGAAGGTGTTGTCGGTAACGTCATTCCGATATTGCTGCGCCGCGTTTTTCAAAACGTCTTGCAAGTCGGCATACTTACGAACAAACGTCGGCAAATAGCCACTGGTCAGGCCGACCATGTCGTTAGTCACCAACACTTGACCGTCGGTGGAGGGTCCGGCGCCGATACCGATGGTCGGCACATCCAACGCATCGGTGATCGCTTTGCCGATGGAATCGGTCACGCATTCGATCAGCACCGCGAACGCGCCGGCTTTTTGTGCCGCCAGGGCGTCGTCGACCAAGCGTTGTTGGTCGCGGCCGATTCGATAGCCGCCATCGACGTGAATGTTTTGCGGTCGCAACCCGACGTGTGCCATCACCGGGATGCCCGCGGTCACCAAGGCCTCGATTCGAGCGGCCTGTTCGGCGCCGCCTTCCAACTTGACCGCGTGACAGCGTGTTTCCTTGAACACCCGCGACGCGGACTGCAGGGTTTGCTCGATCGACAGTTGGCCTTCGGGGAACGGCAGATCGACGACCACCATCGCCCGCTGCGTGGCGCGACCGACCATTTCAGCGTGGTACAGCATCTGGTCCATTGTCACCGGCAGGGTGGTTTCGTGACCGGCAACGACCATCGCCAGCGAATCGCCGACCAGCAAGATATCGATGCCCGCTTCGTCCAAGACCGCCGCAGTGGGGAAATCATAGGCGGTCAGCATTGAAATCCGCTGGCCGCGAGACTTCATGGTCTGCAGCGTTCGGGTGGTGACGCGTTTGATCTCCGACGCGGTCATGGGGCACCAATTAATCTGGTTGGACGATGGGGTGGCTGGGTTGGTCGTTTTCCGGCACCAGTCTGGCACTTCCCCACGACTTCGCCCAGACCGTGGTTTGGCCCGTGGTGGCGCGCCAGGCGGCGGACTGTTCCGAATCGGCCCAGCGATTGGGTCCCTATGGCCCGTGACAGGACCGGAAACGAAGACGCTATGGCGACCAAGGCCTCAGAAAACAACCTTCAGCGGTATCGATTCAGCCCGCAATAACCGCTAGAAAATGCATACCCACCTTTTGTCCCTACCAGTCCTGTGACGACGGATCCATTCCCCATGCACTCGCCGACCATTGACGATTACGACCTGGGACAGGTCGTCGGCGCGGGAACGGTCGGGACGATCTATCTGGCGACCGAACGCGACACGGGATACCGCGTTGCCATCAAAAAGTTGCATCCTGGTGTCAGCCGAGATCCGCTGATCCGGGCCCGTTTCGAACGGGAGACAACGATCCTGCAGCGTTTGCGTCACCCGAACATTGTGGCCTGTTACGGCGGCGGAGAGATCGACGGCGGGCTGTATTACATCATGGAATTGGTCGACGGCGGGACGGTCAAAGACCTGTTGGAATCCAATGGGCCGCTGCCTTGGCCGTCGGTCGTCGACGTGACGCGCCAGATCTGTTCTGCCCTGCAGTACGCCCACAACCATGGCGTGATCCATCGCGATTTGAAGCCGGGGAATCTGTTTTTGACAACCGACGCCGTCGTCAAGTTGGGTGATTTCGGGATCGCGCGCGACCTGCATTCTGCCGACCTGACCAGCAGCGGGCTGACCGTGGGCACCCACGCTTACATGTCGCCCGAACAGATTACCGGCGATGCGTTGATCAGCGGCAAAACGGATTTGTACGCGTTGGGATGCTGCGTGATGGAAATGCTGACCGGGCGCAAACCGTTTCTTGGCGAAAACTTTGCCCAATTATTCGAACAGCATTTACGAGCCGCGCCGCCGCGGGCCCGTGATCTGGTCGGCGACTGTCCGCCCGAATTGGACGAAGTGATCAACGAACTGTTGGCGAAAGACCCCGAGGACCGGCCATTCAATGCCCGATCCGTCCAAGGCGTGATGCTGGAGATCGGCGAAAAGTACCACCTGGATGCTCCGCTGGATTCCAGCCCGGATTCGGTCGGCCACGACGATCCGGCCGACGTCGCTGCGTCCAGCGCGACCGAGGGGGGACGCCGAATGCTGGAGAAGCAGATCCGCGGCCGCATGGGGGGCGGGCCACGGGCAGACGTCAGTTGGGGCCGGCTGGCGGCGATCGTCGCAGTGGTCGCCGGGTTGATTGGTGCGCTGATGATGGCCCAGTCCTAGGATCCGCTCTGATAGACCGGCCGGCTGATCGATGACTTGGGGGGCCGGCCGATCGCACCGCATGGCATTTTGCCGGGGCTACAGTTATTCTGCGCTCCTATCACCCCGGCACCGACGGTGCCACCGGCCCGAGTCACCGATTCCGTTCGCTGCTCGCCGGGTCGGCTCAATTTCCCGACGCGACCCGCAGGAATCACTTCCTTCATGTCCCTTTCCACCTCCCTCCGGCACGGCTTGGCGATTGGCTCGCTCGCTCTTTCCCTCGGCATTGCCGCCATGTCCCAAACTGCCATGTCACAAGAAACGCCCGACGCCAAATCGGATCCGATCGCCTATTTTCTAGGCCTGGACATCGGCGGGTCGATGGCACAACAAGGTTTCGAAGCCAAGGATTTCGACATCGACGTCTTCGCCCAAGGCTTGCTTGATGCCCTGGCGAAGAAAGATCCGCAACTGACCGAAGAACAACTGCGCGAGGCCCAAGGCAAGCTGCAAGCGATGATGCAAAAACGCGTCCAAGACCGCGCAGCGATGAACAAAGAAAAGGGCGAAGCCTACATGGAAAAGAACGCCAAGACCGAAGGCGTTCGCAAATTGGACGGCGGCGTCCAAATCAAGACGACCAAGGCGGGCGAAGGTGCATCGCCCAGCGTGTCGGACCGAGTCACCGTCCATTACACGGGCAAACTGATCGACGGCACCGTGTTCGACAGTTCGGTCCAACGTGGCGAACCGATCACGTTTGAACTGGGCCGCGTCATCAAGGGCTGGCAAATCGCGCTGCAAAAAATGAAGGTCGGTGAAAAAGCCATCGTCACCATCCCGTCGGATCTGGCTTATGGCCCACGCGGTCAGGGTCCGGTCATCGGCCCCAACGAAGTGCTGATCTTCGAAGTCGAATTGATCGAAATCCCTTAGCCGTCCCGATCGGCTGATCCGTCCGATGCCGCCAAATGGTTAATCCCCGCGGTGTCGAACGGGTTACACTGTGAACCACGCGACGACTCCTGCCAGCGATTATTCTTGGCAGGAGTTTTTCGTGTCCGGTGCCCGGTTCCGTTCCTCCAATTCTCCGTTTCCCCGCCCAACGCAGAAGCCTTTGATGAAATCACCCCGCCGAATCTTGCTTGCCACCGTCGCCGCTGCGGCGACCACGTTGACATCCGGTCTGGGCTTTGCCGCCAGCCCGACGATCAACCTGGCCGATCCGCCGTCATCGCTGAACACGGATCCGATGCCGATCCAGATCGTCGACGCTTATCCGAATTTGCGGATCAGCCGTCCGGTGGTCTTGACCGGCGCCGGTGACGGCAGCGGTCGTCTGTTCGTCGCCTCGCAAACCGGTGAAATTTATGTCTTCGACCAACAGGACAGCGAAGTCGAAGAAGCCGACTTGTTCATGGACATCAACGAAGCGGTCTCGTACAAGGACCGTGAAAACGAAGAAGGCTTTCTAGGCTTGGCGTTTCATCCGAAGTTCAAAGACAACGGCAAGTTCTACGTCTACTACACCACCAGTGAGCGTCCCCACGTTTCGATCATCAGCGAGTTTTCGGTACGCGGCGATGATCCCAACCAGGGTGACCCACGCAGTGAACGCGAACTGATGCGAATCCAACAACCGTTTTGGAATCACAACGGTGGAACTCTGGTGTTCGGCCCCGACGGATACCTGTACGTCGGACTCGGTGACGGCGGCAAAGCAAATGACCCGCTGAAGTCCGGACAAGATGTCAGCAAGTTGCTGGGCTCCATTTTGCGAATCGATGTCGACACGCGAACCGGAGGATTGCCTTATGGCATTCCCACCGACAACCCTTTGGTGGGCAAAGACAAAGCATGGCCGGAAATCTATGCCTGGGGCATCCGCAACATTTGGCGCATGTCATTCGATCCGGCCAATGGCGATTTGTGGGCCGCCGATGTCGGCCAGAACGAATGGGAAGAAGTCAACCTGATCCGCAAAGGCGGCAACTATGGCTGGAGCCTTCGTGAAGCGTCGCACAAATTCACTCTGGGCGGCGGCAAAGGATCCGGCCCGCGGCCCGATTTGATCGAACCGCTGATCGAATATCCACACACCGATGACTGGGGTAAATCGGTCACCGGTGGCGCGGTGTACCGCGGCAAACAAACACCGCAACTGGACGGTTACTACCTTTACGGCGACTATGTGTCGGGCAAGGTCTGGGCGATGAAATACGACAAGGGCAGCCAAACGGTGACCGAGAATCGCGAGATCACTTGGTCCCATCTGCCGGTCTTCACGTTCGGTCAAACCGATGACGGCGAAGTGTTGATGACCACGCAATCCGGCGGCGGTCGCATCTACAAGTTCGTCGCGAAGTAGCGATCCGTCTGCCCGTCAATCATCGGTGCAAACGGGAAACGAACGCCAATCCACACCCAGCCGCTGGAATTCCGCAGCGGCGGTCAGGAAGTGGGCGGTGATCCAGTAGATGTTCCAAGCTTCGCTGTAACCGCCCCGCATCCCCGCGATCGTTTCCCCGGCATCGTGTTGTTGGTAGTTGGTCTGGAACAACTGTTCGCCTTGAACCCCCGTGGCCAGGTCCGTCATTTGACCGCAACTGACCAACATGACTTGTGCCAGCTGGTGATAACGTGAATCGCCGGTCCAGTCGCCCAGTTGCCAGATGACGGGGGTAAAAACAACGCCGAACACATCCAAGTGTTGGTTCTGAACCGACACGTCCGTCCAGCCACGCGTCTTGACGGCTTGGTCGGCCAATCGTCCCGGCGGCAAATCGACGTCCCAAACGTACAAGTAACTCAGACAGACATCCGCCGCGTGAACGGCGGCGTCCAGGTATCGCTTCTCTCCGGTGGATTCGTACAAAGCCGCGAATCCTTGCAATGCGGCCCACGCCCCTTCCTTGTCTTCGCAACGCGCATCCAACGTGCCGCCCCAATAGGGTTCGACCATCGTCAAATGACGATCGATCGTATGGTCGGCCAACCGCCGCGCGGCATCCATCCAATCTTCACGCTGCATCAATTTGCTGCCCAAAACCAACGGCGCGATTGCAAACGCTTCGTTGGTCGAAACGGGGTGCCAATCGGCACGCCCGACCCGGTCGCGGATCAGATCCAATTGTGCCGCCAGAAACGATTCCCAACGGGACACATCAACGTCCGGTTCGCCATCGCCGGAACGATGATCACGCACGCTGCGGATCGCCCGCGCGATCCCGGTCAACGCCTGGGCGGTTGAAAGGGGATTGGTTCGCTGCAGCCAGCGATGCTGTTGATAGTCATAGACGATCGAAAACATCGGATCGGCCTTCTTGCCCACCGTCGGCGCTTGGCACAGAAAGTCCAACGAATCCGCGGCGCGACGTTTCCACAGGGCCGGGTCATCACACCGCCCCGTCAAGTCCAGCGTCAACAACGCGTGACCGGGGACCTCTGCGCGGTCGGCCCATCCCATCATCATCCAACTTTGGGCTTGAGGCGGACGCGTACGAAAGCCACGACAATGCGCGTCCTGATGCCATCGATCAAACGTGTCGCGAAGCTTGGCCGACATGACGTCTTCGATCGCGGGCATTGACCGATCGGCGACCGGATCAAACAAGTCGATGGATGTCCAAAGTGGCTTTTGAAACTCGTGACCAACCACGGGCGCATCGGCCAACTGAATCCAAAACTGTTTCTCGATCACCGTGCCCGGCTTAACCGCAACCAAGTGTGCATCGTCAAATGGCAACAGCTTGGTCTGGCGTGCCTTTGCCATTCCCGGCAAACCGTTGGTGGCCACCGGCCCGCTTTGCAGCGTCAATTCGACACCGTCCTCGCGTTGAATCAGCCCCAACGACCACCACAAATCGTCCCGTGCCGCGGCGGGCAACTTTGACGGCCGACTGTGTAATGCCGCAACGCCACGTCCGGAATCGATCGCGGCGGCAAAGGGCATCGGGTACCGGTGTTCTTGGTACAGCGCCGAAAACCCTGGATCGGATTGCCAAGTCGGCACACGCGTGGGATCGATGCGGGTCCCCGATGGATTCCCATAGTACTGAATACCGGGCAAAAACGGCTTCAGTGAATCGTCGCCACGCGGGCTGACACGATACCGGACCGATAACACGACTGGCCCACTGGGCGCATCACCGAGGTATTGCCAACGACGCTTGGCATGGATCAAGCCGTTGTCATCGATGCGATATTGATCGCTGACACGCCAAGGACCATCGGGGGTCTGCACCGTACCGGTGAAATGCGTCCATGGTCCCAGTGTTTGCGTGTGGATCGGCGATGCGTGGTGCCAAGCCTGTGGGGCCTGTTTGGACCAACCCGTTCCGATCGTCCAAAGCCCATCGGCGGGCGATGCCATCGCCCAGTCATCGCCGTCTTGTGTGATCACGATGCCTTCGTCGGTTGCCGTCAGCAACACTTCCGCCGAAACCGCCGACATCCAAAGCAAGGTCGTGATACCGCACAATGCGACGGCAACAGCTTGATGAATCGCAAACTTGCGGCCGCCAAACCGCATATCAAAAATTGACATTCCCATCAAAAAATTCGCCAGGATTTGCAAGAACGATTGACCGACAACAGCGTTGTCAGAATACACCAAGCCCTGGCCGAAAAGATGGCCTGTCAATCATTAACGTCCGGAACGCATCCGCTGCATGGCTTCGCGCTGCGCGTCCAGAACGGCGCGTTCCAATTTCGACGCGTTATCACGCGGTGGCGTTCCCGGTGGCGGCGCATCGTCGACCAGCGGAATGATCGTGCCCGCGTTATCGGCGGCCTTGGCGGCTCCGTACACATCGACGCGTCCGCCACGGAACCGTTGGCCCGCGGGCAAGCTGAACCGTCCGACACCCTTGCCCTGAAAATTCACGTCTTCGATCACGTTCGGGCTCTTACCGGTTCGGTCAATGGCGACCGACTGCATCGCCCACTGGTGCACGGTGATCTCATACCAGACCTCCGGTGCAATATCATGCCGCACGGTCCGACTGTAAGGACGGCCCAGTGCATCGTAAGTGTCATAGACCTGCACTTCTTCGCTGCCACCGTCCCGCTCGATCGTCACGCTGACACTCTGCCCCGGTGCGACGCGAAACTGCTGGGGGTTTTCCGGACGTCGCAGATCCGTCAGCGTCACCTGAATCTCTCGCGGACCGGTGTTGACCAATTCTGCTTGAACCGGCTGCAACGGCGGCTTGGCGACCACTTCGGTATCGACCAGTTGTGGTCCCGCCGGTCGCTGCGGAACGACCACCGGTGCCGGCACAACTTGAGGTGCGGGGACGACCTGGGGTGCCAATGGAACGCGGGCGGCCGAAAACGCATTTCCAAAGCCGTTGTAGCTGTACCCGTATCCATAGCCGTAGGTGGAATATGGATAGGTGTATTCGCCGTAACCCGAGTAGGGATCATAGCGGAACCCCAGTGGATAACCGCCATAGCCCAGGCCGTATCCATAGTTCGGATAGATATGCACATTGATATCCCGCCCCGGGCGACCATAGCCCGGTCGATCGGGACGAGGTCGCGGACGATCCGGCTTGGGCGCCGGTTTGGGTGGACGCCGCATCGTCTTTAGCGTGGGACGCGGCGGTGCGACGGGCGAAGTGGTCTGTGCATCGACCGGTTCAGAGGTCATCGCCTGCGTGAATCCGATGGCTGCGGTGATGCCGACGATCACAACCATTCGGCATCGGCTTGTTGAAGCATTTCGGACCATCATTGCCGGATTCCCACGTGCATAAGAAAAGTGTCCGAATGGTCTCAAACGCAAGACCATCGGGCACTTTCAATTCTACGGGGCTTCCTTCGGCCGGGCAAAAACGATTCCTTCGTCGGTGCGATCGCAGGGCCGGAAACGGCGGGGAAACGGCGCCGCTTGGTTTCACTAAACGCCGCCGCAGGCCGCGGGGCCCGAACCTTTGCACTGTCGCCGGCGGCTTAACAGGCCAAAAACGCCTGTTCCGACCGCCAAAGCCAACAGGCCCGCAGTCGTCGCACCGCCCATCCGCACCAGACGTCGGCCGACCAGTCGCGATTCCAGTTGTCCACGCATCAAATCGCGTGCTTCATTGCCAAACGTCAGCAGTACAGCCGCCTCGAATCGTTCATCACCATCGCCACGTTGAACCACACCTTCGTACCGCTTGTGGATCAACAAGTCTTCGACCTGTGACGGTTGCAGACGAATCGATTCCGATCCCGGCATGTCCGCGAACGTTTGCTCGGCGTACATCTGAATCGTCGTTTGGATCATCACGTCGAGGGACTGGCGGGCAATTTCGGCAGATTCTGCGGGCACCGAAACCACCGGCCAGATATCAACGCCGTTCATGTGCGTCGGTGCATCCGCCAACCACTCGGGACGATCATCGGGATAGCTGATGAACTCCGATGGCGGAACGGACAATTCGCTGACTTCAGGCCGCGTCGAACCTTCGCTGCCCATAGCTTCTTCGATGCGTTCATCGTCGCCGGAAACGTCACCGCCCGAATGCTCCCTCGCGTCGACACCGGCCTCCGGTGCAACCGAGTGTCTCGCACCTGAATCAGTCTCGACGACTTCAGCCGCCACGGATTCACCATCGGCGTCCTGATTTGCCGGCTTCGTATCCGGTGACACCGCCAACGCGGGTGCGACGCAAAAACAAATCGCCAGCACCGCCGCGGTCAACGTGGATTGCCGCACAAGCGCGGACCAGAATCCGTCCCTGTCCGGGCAACGATCCGAATCACAAACACAGCAATCGCATCGACGCTGGTCAAGGGTTCGTTCGCGATACTTCATCAAACCATTCCCTCCGAAGCGGTTGTCGCTTCATGACGATTCGGCCCGACGGCGCGACGTCCCGCATTCATCACGTCCTTGTCTTTTGCCAACGCGGGATTCACCCAGGGGGCCGACATTTGGACGGCGATCGCAATACCACCAGCCAGCATCATTCCGGTCGGCTGTGGGATCGGCAAAACCTGATGGATCAACCACTCACCGACAACAGCAACGGCGACCGACCACAACGACAAACGACGTTTTCGAAGCGGGTCGACCATCTTCCACCATCGCAGCCCCGCCAACAGCAGTGCGAAGTGGGCCACAAAGGCGGCACCATAGGGAACACCATTGTCCGCATAAAACGCTTGCGGCAGATCAGTCGAATCGATCTCTCGCGCAAGTCCGGCATCGACCGGCAACATCAGGTATTGGCTGATGGCAAAGGTCGCAAGGCCGATGCCGGCGCCCAAACCAGCCAATGCGATCCGGCGACGCAGACTTTCGCCTTCCTCGCGTTCCCACAGTTTGCCCAGCAGCAACAGCGGCAGCGTCGCGATCATGCCGATCGCGGCCAACAAGCCGTAGGGTGCCAGTTCCGCCGGCCCGACCGGCCCGCGGCGGAGCCCGATCACCCCGGCGGCGACCGCCAGAAACAAACAAGTCAAAATCGCCGCGATGGACGATGTGCCCAGTTCCGCGACGCGTGTCACAGTGTGCTTGGCCCGCAATCCGTTACGCATTTGTCGTCGCCACGCATCGCGGGTGATCGGATGATGGGGGACGGCATGCGAATCGGCGATACGTTGAGCCTGGGCATAGGTCGGTTGCTGTCGCACGTGCAAGACGATGTTCCGCACAACGTAGTAGGGCACATAGATGAAGCCCAACACCCACAACATCGGCACCAACCAGTGCGTGTTGAAGACCAGGGTGATGATGCCGATGATCACCAAAGCCGTCTTGGCGCCGGGCGATCGTTCCAGACCATCCCACCATCCGCCAAGCTGTCGAAAACCGTGACGCACGGCACGCGCGATCGGCTCTTCCTGCATCGTCGGATTCGACGCATGGACCGGACCAGTGGGTGAAACCGCACGCCCAACAAAAACCTCCGGTGCATCTGCCTGTTTTCCGGCCGGCTGACCGTTTTTCGGTCGAGGCTTCTTGGCGGCATCGCCGGTGACCGTTGCCGTATAAACAGGATCCACACCAGCCGGCGGCGACGATGACAATTGACCGACCGCCGGCGATGCGGTGGTCAGTCCCAGCGGTTGCAGCATTTCGGCGATCGATGACGGACGACGCGCCGGATCTTTCTGCAACGCGCGGTCGATGACTTCGCGATAAGGCGATGAAACGGACGACAGATCCGGCAACGCGGTCAAATGTTTGACGATGATTTCGTGACAGCTTTCGCCGTCAAACGGGACCCGACCGGTCAACAGTTCGAACAGAATCACGCCCAAGGCGTAAATGTCGATCTCTCGTCCGTATTCACCACGACCGATTTCCGGGGCCATGTAGTGGAACGTTCCGACCGATTCGGTATGCCCGCCGCGATGCGAAGCACTGATGAACTTACTCAGGCCATAATCACCGACCTTCACGACGCCCATGTCGTCGAACAGGTTTCCCGGCTTCAAATCCCGGTGGACCAGCCCCGCGCTGTGCAGATGATCCACACCGGCGCACATCTCGCGAAACCAACGACGTGCTTCCGGTTCGGGTAATCCGTTGGGGTTTTCGTCCAGGATCTGGCGCAGGTTTTTGCCCGCGACATACTCCATCACCACCCAAGCGCCGTCGTTTTCGTCGCGGCAAATGTCGTACAGCGCGACCAGATTGGCGTGCTTCAGATTCAAGCACTGCGACACGCCACGCAATTCGACATCCAGATTTCGCTGGATTCGTTTCAGCGCGACTTCTTTCCCAGCCTCGCTGACGGCGAAATAGACTTCACCGAAACCGCCAACACCCAATCCACGACGGATGGTGTACCGGGGCAGCGGGGTGGATCCGGGTTCGTACAGAAAACGCATGTTTGCTTGGTTGTCGCCGGGCGGCGGCAACGCGACATCACGCGACGCATTGGCCCCGACAGGCGTGGGCGTGGTTTCGGCCAAGCGATTTCGGTCGATGGCCATCGGCGACTGGGTGGCCGGATCCGACGATTCCTGATCCGAGGCAGAGGCCTGGCCGGCCTTTGATCGGGCTTCATCGGTGCTTGTTTTGATTGTATCGATCACCGCAGACATGATTGGACACGAGCCAGACGGGTTCGGATTGGAACGACGATTTTTTGGGCAAAGCAGTTTCATGGCATCCTCCTGGGCACCGCGACAGGCGGATGGGGGCGCCCAAAACGGCACGAAAAATATCGTGCGGGCGAAAAACGGTCCTGGTGATCGTCGCTCATGTCGGCACCGTTTATCCCTTCACCAAAGTCAAAGAAATCTCATCAACCTCGACACGTTGTCCGGGTACCAATTCCAGCATCGGACGCCCGGGTCCGACCATGACCCAGGTTTGATTCCGCTGTGTCAGCGTCCAGCGTCGCTGCAGCAGATCACAGCGAACATGACAGCCCACGCCGGGACCGATCAGAACCGTGTCGCTGACCAAAATCACGCCGTCGACGTGGTCGGCAAATCGGTGCGGCGGCCGCAGCGTCAACAGCGCCGAACCGCTCAACGGGCTGGGCGTGGCCAACCACAGTGATGCCGATCCGGGCAACGGCACCGGTTGCTGGGAATCAATCAGCGTCTTGTCGCCTTCGCGGGGCACCCAAAAGTAATCTTGGCCGCTGCGATCCAGACGACCGGCCAGGCGGGGCAAGTCCGCGCCGACTCGAATATCGGCGGCCCGGCGGCCACTGAGGTCCATGCCACCGATGGTCCAGCGGGATCCCGGCAACAAAACGAACCCGCCACATCCGTCGATCCACAGCTGAGCTTGGTCGACCGCGGCGGGCAACGCATCCGATGATGGCGGTTCCGACGAACGGGTCATTTCATCGTTCTCAGTGGGGACGGCGGTAGTCATTGAGTCCGACTTCCAGACATGGCGGGATCGACAAAAAACTCGAGTCGCGTCACCGGCGCGACGGCGAATCGCCGTGGTCGATCGTTCACTCAGTATGGACGGCGACGGTGGGCGATGGCACAAGAGCCGGCAAATTTCACCGACACAAAAAAAGGGCATCCGGCGGCACCAAGTCCGCCAGACGCCCACGGCTGAAGCCGGGCGATCAGTCCAGTTGGATCGAAACCAGCTTTTCTTCATCGACCGACGGGTCGTCTTTCAGGATCGAGCTGACCAGGGCATCCAAATCCGCTTCGGTCGGTTGGCCCAGATCGATTTCGCCGAAGTATTCGACGTCCACGGCCAACGTTTCTTCTTGAACGTCAATGCGAGTGGCGATTTCGTCCAAAAGGTCGCGGGTCTGGGCCAAACGACTGTCGTCCAAGTTCAACTGGCTGTTGGTTTGGGCGACACGCAGGGCAGACATCCGGGCCTGCAGGTTTTCCACTTCGACTTCCAGTTGACGGCGGGCATTCAGCATGGCGTCCATTTGTTGCTGAGCCGCTTGCAACGATGCTTCGCGTGCGGAAAGCATTTGACGCAGCTTGTCCGCGGTCGCTTGGCGGGTTTGGTGTCGCTTGGCACGGTTGGTCAAATCCGCTTTGACTTGAGCGGACGTGTAAGTCCGACCGCCGTACGCATAGACGACACTGTCTTGTTGCAGGTCATCGTGCAGGCGTGCGATGTCGCTCTTGGACTTCGCCAGCCGTGACTCGGTGTCCTCCAACTGCTTGGCCAGCCGCGCGGTTTCGACCTTTTCACGGGCGATCCGATGGGCGTTGGCTTCAATTTCCGGCTGCAAATCGTGGATCATTTGCCGGGCTCGCTTCAGTTCCCATTCCAGCGGCATGGCGTCGCTGGCTGCGGTGCTGACGCTGTTGAAGCCGCACTTGGCATAGCTCCAGAACGGAACACCGATGGAAAGACTGGACAGCAGGGCCAACGCCCCGCCGGCGATCAACATTTTTTTCAGCATGGCGTTTTTCCCTTGAGTGATGGTTTGCCTTGGGTCCAAGAAGGCGTTCTTGCCCTCATACAGGCAACCATTCGCGAGCCCCGGCGGCTTCTTGGCGGATCGGTAGGGAAAATTTTTCGGTCCTGCGGATTTTTTTGTGTCACCTTCGCATCCAACCTTCCGCTTGGCTCGTTGGACAGCCGCCCCTGCGAATCACTTGCTTCCGGGGTCGGCCCGCCGAGACGCCAAGCGACCGATCGGCCGGCCGAATCACCGCACGCCCGCAAAGGGCCATTTCGCAAGGCTGTCACCGTTGAGAACCGCGAAAGTCACGGCGTCGGCAAAGTCCGATCGACCGGCGGACCGATAAAACCAATGGATCGCCGAATTCCCCGGCGGCTTTCTCACCACCCCAAAGGCGACCTGCCAGGGAGTGGGAGCCAAATGGGGACACCGATTCGCGACGTGGCGTCGATGCCCGCCTCGTTGGCATTTTGCAACGATCCTGTGGCCGAATTGCCGCATTGGCAGCGACCACTGAAATCTCATGTTTTTACGTAAACCACTTTGAATCAAGCACTTACAACGGAATCGACGGCCTCCAGCTGATACGGCACAGCGATTGCGGTGAACCTAGATCCGAAAAACAGGTCTTGGCAGACAACCGCATAGATCCACAATGGCCTTGCCGGTCCACTGGTCTGCCAAAGCTGGCCCGATCGACGATCGCAAGGAAGCTAGAACGCAAAAGGAGCGAACCGATGACCGCCTCCAATCCCCACGGAAATAACGGCACCACCGCAGCCGCCCAGACGACGGAAGATGTTTCCGCCGAAACCCTGGGCCAATGGGGCGAACTCCGTGCTTCGATGCTGACCGTCGACGCGACCGAGTTGTCGCAATGGATCGGCGATGATCTGTCGCAAATGGAAGCGGAACTGATTCGCTTTTCGTCGCCGAAATCGCGCGGCGGAAAAACCAGCCGTCGCTGAGCAAATGTGACCGCAACACTCGCGGCGTGGCTCAGGTCACGTCGCCTCGGATGCAGGCAGCCATGACCACGGCGGTGGTTGGGCTGCCTATTTTTTTGGCACCGTGTGTCTTTACTGACGCCACGCCCTAAGCAATGGCGATCGAACACGTCGCCGGACTCAGTCGCAGCCGATTTTCACTCGTTGCTTGCCGTTGATTCCCGTTGGGCAGACTAGTCCCGGTCGGGCAAATTAGATGGGCCGTATCGGACGGCTGATGGGGACCGCGCCGCACAGCGGTCAAATCGTTAGACTGGCGGTTTGTCCAGGGATGTCTCGCTTGCCGCGACCGATCGATCGCTTCGTCGGCCCGCTGTCGCCCGTGAGCGCCGTTTCCGGTGATCACCGGTTCCCGTGATCTTTCGTTCGGTTCAAGAGTCGGAACCAGCCATGGCCAAAGGGCTGTTCACCCAAGGGATGTGCGTGCTTTTGCGGGCACCGATGCCCAATGTCGAAATTCAACGTCGCTTGTCGATGTTCGAATTGGTCGGACGCCAAGAATCGATCGATGATGATGCGGCTCCCGAAACACTGGTGCTGCAGTTTCGCCCCGAGGTCCAAGGGCATTTGATGGTCACGCCGTCCTCGGCGCGTTGGCCCGACGACATGGGCGAACCGGACGAAAATCCCGAAGCCTTCGTCGCTTGGTCACTGGGGCAGTATGGACCGCTGACCTATCCCGGATGCCTAGACCGGGCCGTCCACGACCCCACATTGACGCCCGCGCTGCGTCGCGATGTCAACGATCACGTCGCCCACATTCGTTTGCTGATCAGTTACGTGGTGGGGGCCGATGATGATTCGGACAGCGAAGATTTGCCGGAGATGCCCGAGGGCTATGATGCCGAGGCCGAGTTGGCGGCGATGACTCGGGCCGTGACGGCACTGTTGGAATCACCGCTGGCGATCGCCTATTTCAATCCAGGCGGTGAAATCATCTTGGACGCCGACACGATGCGTCGCGGACTTAACGAAGCCTGGACCCGTGACGAACCGGCCATCGATATGTGGGTCCAGTCGCGTTGTTTGGTCGAACACAACGGGACCTCGGCCGAAGGTTGGGAAGTGATCGACACGGTGGGGCAGGGGCAATTGGATTTGCCCGATTTGGAAGCCGTCTTCTTCGGCAAGCTGTATGCTCGGGACGAGGTCGTCGATTTCCTGCGTGGCATCACCCACGAATTACTTGATCCGCACGTCGGGATCGATTCCTTCATGGAAGGCCAGATCCGCAAGGGTCCCGGCGGGATCCAGTGGCACTGCATTGCCTGCGGCGATTCGCTGAATTCGCCTCCGCGGCCGACGCTGCGGTGGTTCGCCGACGACGGCCTGGAAATCCCCGCTCCGGCGTTGGCGGACGCCGACGATGCCGATGACGACAGCGACGAAGACGGGCCGTCGCTGCATGATTGGTCGGATGATTTCGAGGAACTGGACCTGGAATCGGACGATGAAGAATGGGACGAACCGTTCTGATCCGGCGGGCGACCGCCTCACGCGGCGCGGGCCCGGGATGATCGTCAACACTTAGCCACCTTTGGTCGGCGGCGTGGATCTCGTATCCTTTGGCCGCCATGAACACACTATTTGATCTATCCAATGACGTGGCCGTTGTTGTCGGCGGCACGGGCGAACTGGGCGGCCACATGGCCCAGGCGTTGGCATCGGCGGGTGCGAAAGTCGCGGTCGTCGGTCGCAACGAACAGCGGGGTCAAAACCGCGTCGATGCGATCACCGGTGACGGCGGTACGGCGAAATTCTTCGCGGCCGACGGATTGGTCACCGAATCGCTGGAATCGGCCCGCGACGCGATCACCGATTGGGCGGGCGTCCCGACGGTGTTGGTCAACGCGGCCGGCGGCAATCATCCCGACGCCACGATCCCGCCGGGCGGCGATTTCTGCAAACTGCCCGGGGAAGCTTGGCAGAAGGTTTTCGATTTGAACCTGGTCGGCGGGGCCCTGCTGCCCAGCCAAGTCTTCGCCCCCGCGATGATCGAAGCCGGCGTGGGCAGCATCATCAACATCGCGTCGATGTCGGGCATCATCCCGCTGTCTCGTGTGGTCGCCTACAGCGCGGCCAAGGCGGCCGTGATCAACCTGACGCTGTGGCTGGCCCGTGAATGGGCCACGACGGGCGTGCGGGTCAACGCGATCAGCCCGGGATTCTTTCCAGCCGAACAAAACAAAAAACTGTTGTTCAACGACGACGGCACCTACACCGAACGTGGTGGGCAAATCATCGGCCATACGCCGATGGAACGCTTCGGCAAGCCTGAGGAACTGGCCGGTGCGGCAATCTGGCTGGCCAGTCGGCAAGCATCGTCGTTCGTCACCGGACAGAACATCGCCGTCGACGGCGGGTTCGCCTCGGTCACGATCTGATCCGGCTGCGAATTCCCCAAGCAACATCCCAAATTTCCCCCATCGTTTCCCCGCGAAGAGAAGACAGCTGACATGAGCGCGCTAGACGTATTGCCCGCAGGTTCCGATTTGGATTTTTGCGCCCTTGGTGCTCTGGTGCATCGTTTGGATCCCGGCGTGATCCCGTTCCGAACGGCCAACAATTTTGATGTCCATGTCAGCGGCGGTGAATACAACTGTGCCGCCAACCTTGCCAGTTGTTTCGGGCTGAAAACCGGCGTCGCCACGGCCATGGTCGACAACGGCATCGGCGAACTGATCCAGCGTCAGGTTCGCGCGATGGGCGTTCGTCCGTTCTACAAACACTTCCAACACGACGGCGTGCGTGGCCCCAACATGGCCACCGTGTACAGCGACCGCGGCCAAGGCGTTCGACCGCCGGTCGTGTTCTACAACCGCGCCAATGAAGCCGGTGCGATGTTGAAGCCGGGCGACTTTGATTGGAAATCGATCTTCGCCGGTGGATGCCGCTGGTTCCACAGTGGCGGGATCTTCGCAGCCCTTTCGGAAACCACTAGCGAATTGGTCGTCGAAGCGATGAAGGCCGCGGGCGAAGCGGGCGCGATCCGATCGTTCGATTTGAATTACCGGGCCAAGTTGTGGGACACCATCGGTGGGCTGGAACAGGGCCAGAAGATGATCGCACAGATTGCACAGAACGTGGACTGCTTGATCGGCAACGAAGAAGACCTGCAGAAAGGTTTGGGCATCAAAGGCCCGGACGTGGAAGAGAAGAAAGCCGCCAAGCTGGACCCCAAAAACTTCTTTGCCATGATCGGCAGAGCAGTTGAAAAATTCCCCAACATCAAGCTGGTCGCCACCACGCTGCGTGAAGTCCACAGCACCAATCGACACAGTTGGTCGGCCGTGCTGTGGTACGACGGCAAAGAATACGTCGCCCCGACGGCCGAACTGGACGTCATCGACCGCATCGGTGGTGGCGACGGATTCGCATCGGGTTTGATCTACAGCCTGTTGGACGGCCGCGATCCGCAGGAAGCCCTGCGAATCGGATGGGCACACGGCGCGTTGTTGACGACGTTCCCCGGCGACGTGTCACGAGCCACCTTGTCGGAGGTCGAAGCCTTCGCCAAAGGCGGGTCGGCTCGGGTGCAACGCTAAGCAACCGGCCGCTGCCAAGCTTTCAGTTACGGCGACAAGCATTGCCGCAGCGATGCGGCAATCTTGGCGTTATCGAAATGAGGATCCTCGGTGGCCTTGGCATACTCAGCCAATGCGCCGGCCAAACGACGCACCACGACATCCGAGTCCCCGCGTCCATAGAAGTTCAATAGTTCATCGGGATCGGCCTGGTTGTCAAACAGCCATGGCCGATCACTGACCGACAGAATCAGTTTGTAACGTGGGTCAACGGCCGCCACCCAGCCGGCCTTGGCACCGGCGTTTCGTAAGAACGTGACCGGCGGATCACCGTCACTTGCATTGCCGGAACTGGCAAAAACACCGCTCAGGTCTCGTCCGGCAAACGTCGCGTCACAAGACACACCGGTCATGCCGACCACGGTCGGCGTCAAGTCGACGGTCCCCATCGGCTGGTCAACGACCACACCGGCCGGCACGGCGGCGGGATACCGAATCAGCATCGGGACACGAGCCGACCCTTCGTACGGGTTGCCTTTGTTCAATCGGTCGTGTTCAAAACACAAGTCACCGTGATCGCTGGTCATCAGCACGATTGTGTTGTCCAGCTTCCCGCTCGACTGCAACAGGTCCAACATTCGACCGATGTTGTCATCAATGCACTGGACCATGCCAAAATACTGGGCCATCAGGTCGCCCTGAAACTTGGGATGTTTTTTGGCGCTACCCAACCAGTTTGGTGTCGGCAAATCATCGCGGCCGTAAGTGCGTGGCGGCAAAAATCGCATCGATTCGAACCGGGTGTCATACGGCTTGCGGACGGTGTTCGGGCCGTGCGGATCCGGATAGCTGACCACAGCCAAGAACGGCTGGTCACGGCTGTCACGGATAAAGTCCATGGTCCGGTTGGTCAAAAAATCCGTCGTGAAAGTCTGGTCATCTGCATCGGCGACCGCATAACTGGGTTCCCCCCGCTTATCCCGCGCGGCGACTTCGGGGCCGTCATCGGTGACCTGCAATTTCTTCCAGTGTCCACGGTTGAACATGAATTCGCTGTGCTGGAAACCGCCGTCAATTTTCGGGGCCCACCCCGGTTTCGAATCGCCGCCCAAATGCCACTTTCCGACAAACGCGGTTCGATACCCGGCATCCCCCAACACGGTGGCCAACGTGGGAATGTCTTGCCGCAATTCCAAATCATTGGCCGGCACGCCGGTCGTATGTGGATACAGCCCGGTGATCATCGCGGCGCGACTGGGCGAACACACCGGCGACGTTGCAAAGGCCCGCGTGCAGATGCCACCTTCCTTGGCCAAACGATCCAGGTGAGGCGTCGGCACGATCGCGCCGGGCCCCCACATCTCCGCCTGCTCGGCGGGCATCAGGTCGCGATAGCACCCCAGTGTTCGAAAGTTATGCTCGTCCGTGATGATGACCAGGACATTGGGAGAAGCCGCGCCGGCCGATTGGCTAAGGACAATTACTGCCCCAACCAAAGCGACCAAACGTGGGTAAAGCAAACGGATGCATCGGCAAAGGACCATGAGTGCCTACCGGGGAATCAAGAACGAATCGAAACGTGCTGACGACCCTGCGGGCCGATGTGCCAAAGCGTCTATGATAGTCATCGCCGATGGCCCCGATGTCGCCGTTGCGTTGGATTCAGTGGCTGGCAAACGGATCCTGAACGTGGTGAATACACTGGGTGATCCACGCTATCGATTGACGCCCCGCCTTTGACAATGTCCCCCGTCCATGCCGTCTTTGATCACGCCGAAAGCCACCGCCGCGAACGAAACGATGTCTCACGAATACGTCCTGGGCATCGACGTCGGCGGCACTGATGTCAAAGTGGGCTTGTTTGATTACCAAGGACAGATCGTCGCAAGCGACCGAACGCCGACACCATCATTGGGGACACCGATCGCCGTGTTCGAACATGCGTTGCGGTTCGGCAACGATGCCTTGGGGTCGGAGACAACGGTCACGGCGAAAGAGCATTCCCACATTGCCGCGGTCGGGCTGGCGGTGCCAGGCGTCTTGGATCAGGCGACCTGCCAGTTGAAGGAAGTCGTCAATCTGCCCGGTTGGTTGAACGTCCCGTTGCTGGATCAGATGCAAGCCCAATCGGGGCTTCCCTGTGCCGTGCTGAACGACGCGAACGCCGCGGCCTTGGCCGAACATGCGATGCGAAATCTGGGGCACCAGTCGCTTGCGTTGGTCACGCTGGGAACCGGCATCGGATGCGGATTGGTGCTGGGTGGACGACCACACGGTGGGGACCACGGATGCGCGGGCGAACTCGGGCACATCGCGATCGATTTTGGCGACGCGGCATGGCCTTGTACCTGTGGCAGCCGCGGGCACCTGGAAACCTATGCCGGTGCGGCTGGTGTGCAGCGACGCCTGAAAGATCGGATCGCCGATGGTGTGGCGGCGAACGAGCCCGCTGACATCACGCCTCGCGAAATCGCCCGACGCGCCGAAGCGGGTGATCCGGATTGCATCGCGACGATCCGGGAAACCGCCGCTTATGTCGGCAGAGCCATCGGCATGCTCTGCCAAAGCGTCGACCCGGCGGTCGTCCTGTTGGGCGGCGCAATGACTTTTGGCGGCCCCGATCGACCGACCGGTCGCAAATTCTTAGACGACGTCATTGCCGAAGTCCGCGCAACGACGTTGGTGCAAGTCGGTACCCAGGTGACGATCGACTTCGCCAGCCTGAAGAACAATGCCGGAATGATCGGCGCCGCAAAGTTCGCCAGTCTTGCCGCACAAATCGACCACGACGCACACCACTAAACGAACACACTTAGTTGCACCGGAGCATGGAGACCTGCATCGTGAAGACGGATTTCACCAGAATCGAGCGACTACCAATCCGGGTTTTTCCGCAACCCACCGATGCAGCCAAGGTGGTTGCCGGTGAAATTGCCCAGGCCATCCGCGAAGCGGATTCGGGCGAGCGAAATTTCGTCCTGGGATTGGCCACCGGATCGTCGCCGGTCGACACCTACGATGAACTGGTTCGTTTGCATCGCGACGAAGGCCTATCGTTCGCGAAGGTCACCGTTTTCAGCTTGGATGAGTTTTACCCGATTTCACCCGACCAATTGCAAAGCCACGCGCGGTTCTTGCACGAACATTTGATCGACCACATCGATATTCACCCCGACAATGTTCACTTTCCCGATGGCACCATCGATCGCGAAAATGCGGCGGCGTACTGCAACGATTTCGAAGCCAAGATCACGTCCGCCGGCGGCATCGATTTCCAATTGCTGGGCGTCAGCCGCATCGGCCATATCGGATGCAACGAACCGGGCAGCGATCCGGGGTCACGCACACGGTTGATCACGCTGGACCAAGTCACACGCACCGATGCGGCCAGCAATTTTTTTGGTGCCGACAACGTGCCACGACATGCGATCACCATGGGTGTGGCCACGATTCTGGAAGCCAAGCGGATCGTGTTGCTGGCCTTCGGCGAAGGCAAATCGCAAATCATTCGCCGCACGGTCCAGGATGATGATCATTGGTCGATTCCGTCGACGTTCCTGCAACGACACGCCTCGGCCGATGTGGTGGTCGATCAATCCGCAGCAGCGGCGTTGACCCGTTTCGCTCGTCCCTGGTCGCTGGGGCCGATCGCCTGGGACGAATCGATAACGCACCGCGCGGTGATCGACATGGCGCTGCGTTCGGAAAAGGCCATCTTGAAATTGACCGAGGCCGATTACAACGAACACGGATTGCAAGATTTGTTGGCCGATCACGGCAGCGCCTATGACATCAACCTGCGCGTCTTTCGCCGCTTGCATGCGACGATCACCGGTTGGCCGGGCGGCAAACCCGATAGCCGAAAGGAAGCGGGTGACCGCCCGGGCCATCGCGACGATCTTTTTCCCAAACGCATCTTGTTGTTTTCCCCCCATCCCGATGACGACGTCATATCAATGGGCGGCACCCTGATTCGTTTGGTCGATCAAGGCCACGAAGTCCACATCGCTTACCAAACGTCCGGCAATATCGCGGTGTTCGACGACGACGCCTTGCGATTCGCAGAGTTCGCCGGCGACTTTTGTCGTGAGTTTGAAATTCGAGCCGAAGGCCTGGACGAGTTGGAATCGCACGTCGATGAATTTTTGCGGAACAAGAACCCCGGCCAAGTCGACAGTGAACCCGTTCAACGTATCAAAGCACTGATTCGACGCGGCGAAGCACGCGAAGGGGCACGATGCTGTGGCGTTCCCGATGAACAACTTCACTTTTTGAATTTGCCGTTCTATCAAACCGGTCGGGTCCGCAAAAAACCGCTTTCTCAAGACGACATCCGGCTGACCGTCGACCTGATGCGTCGCGTCCGCCCTCATCTGATCTACACCGCAGGCGATCTTTCCGATCCGCATGGCACCCACCGCACGTGCTTGCGTGCAGTGCTGCAGTCGTGCCTGCAGTGCCAACACGATGAATGGTATTCCGATAGCCAAGTCTGGTTGTACCGCGGAGCCTGGCAAGAATGGCCGGTCGAACGTATTGAGATGGCCGTGCCGCTTAGCCCGGCCGAAGTCAAACGAAAACGCAATGCGATTTTCAAACACGAATCGCAGAAAGACCGTGCGTTGTTCCCGGGGTCCGACATGCGGGAGTTCTGGGAACGCGCCGAATCAAGAAACGCAGACACCGCGGCCAAGTACGACACGTTGGGACTGGCCGAATATGCCGCCATCGAAGGCTTCGTTCGCTGGGACGGACAATCGGGACTGACCGTCTAGCCGCCCAGCTCGGCTTCGCGTTGATAGACGGCTAAGGTCGTTTCAAAGGTCTCCGCGCGTACACGAAATTCGGGGACCGAATCGGTGTGTTTGTTGCAGTGTTCGACCAACACCCGATACAGGAACCGGAACAGGTGCCGGGGTACCCGCAGCGATTGAAACGCGGTCAACATTCGGTTGTACGACAGGTCGTCGGCGAACAAATCCTTCGGTTCCGGCGATGCACCTTCGGCGGCGCACGCCATCATGCGGGCACGCGCCAAGTCGTACAGCGATTCACCGGTCCAAGCGAACGAGGGCACCACGTTCTGCTTGTCCAATCGGGCCCGTTCGTGGAAATCGCGGTTTTCGCGTTCCACATCCCGGTACAGTTCTTGAGGCAACATCAGCTTGAATCCGATGCCGGGCTGCTTCAGCAATTTGTTGTCCAGCATCGGCCAGACGAATCGCTTCATCAGTTCCTGTTTGCCGCCGGTCAAATGTGGTTCGTCCACGCGGTCCATCAGCACGATGATACCGCGATAGCCCAAACGTTCGATCAAACCTTGAAACTTGTTCAACAGTTCATAGCGATCATCGGTGCGGTCGTAGCGAGGAATCGGCTGGTTGGCCAACTCGCGTCGCGGGAACCGCAACAGCACCGTGCGAAGCGATCCGACTTCGCGTTTGCCGACCCGCATATGACGGCGGATGCCCATCGCGGCAAAGTGACACTTGATCCATCGCCACAAAAAAGGCGATGAAAACAGCAAAGCCAACGCCGGGGCCAGCCACAGAATGGTCAGGCTGCGACCACCGTCCTCGCCACCGTTTTGCCGCATGAACAGGTATCCCGTCAGGACCACGGCGACGATGGTACCGATCATTGCCAGGGACACGTCCCACAAAGCCAACCAGTTGGAAAACGACAGTTTCTTTCGCAATTGACTCCATCGCCCCACCGACGTCGACGCGGTGGATTGATCGTACGCCATCGCCAACAACAGAAAATCGCGGGCTGCGGTACGGTCCAGTTTCGCCAAATGGGCGGTGGTGATTGCGTCTTCGCTGGAGGCGTCTTCACGAGTCGATCCGATCGCCAGCACTCGGTCGACCAGGCTGGTCACACCGATGCACAAAATCGCGTCCATGTGGTCCCACAATCGCCATGCATCCAGGACCTTTTCCGGCTTGCGTGCCACCCGCCGACTCATCCGTTCGCTGAAGTGATCCAGAAACGGATTGAAGTCGTCATAGCGAATCACGAACACACGTTGTTCGGGATGCTGGGCGTTGTAGCGGGCCAGATGTCGGTCGACTTGCAACCGCATCGCCGTTTTCCCGCTGCCCTTCGGTCCGAACACGATCGCCGTGGATGGTTCGGCCGGGTCCCCGTACACCTTGTCCCAGACCGGATGGTAGGCACTGCTGATGCAGTGTTCCTTGAAAACCTGGTCGGTCTGCGCGTCTTCCTCGGCAAAAGGATTGCGAGAGATACCGTGATGCTCAAGCAAAGATTGAATGTTCATGCAATATCCGGTGCATCCGTTTGCAACGAAAGGTTCAGCGTAGCGACAAGGGCGTTGATCACAGACAAAAACTGAAAGGGTATTCCCGATCAGGATGCATCCAGGCTTTTGATCATTTTGACAAAGTCATCACGATTGGCCTGAACGACTTTGGCCGGCCCGATCATCTTGACGAAATACAAGCGCCCTTTAGGGCTTTGCAGAATAGCGCCGGTCATCGCGTAATCTTCGCGTTTGACCATTCGGCCACCCGCAAAGGGACCACCGCCCATGCGTTCGCTGAACGAACCAGCGTGGTCGACGATCACGACTTGCCAATCGCCCAGCTTCATCGCTTCACGCTTGAACGCACCTTCGGGGCTTTCGCTGAATTGACCTTTCCAGCGGGCGATGTTCGGTTCCAAGCCACCGCCACTGGCCATGCCATAAACACGGGCGGTCACTTCGTCATCACCCTTGCCATCGGTGGCGACAAACTCGGCTTCGACGATCCGCGATTTGGGCGGTGATTTTTTGAACGCCGCGGGCACCGTCAGTTGGGCTTCGTTAAGAACGTTGATTTTTTCAGTCGTCTTTGTCGCCGCGTCATCGGCCAAAACCGGGGACGACGCCAAGACCGTTAACAAACCGAACGCGGACAAAGTCAGGGGACCGGTGAAGGATCGCATGGCGATGGGCTCCGTTGGAAATTCGTATGGGACAATGCATTCGCGAAAAGGAATGCACGCGACCGCGAAAAAATTTACCGCAGTCGGACGGTTTACCGTAGTCCCGAAGAAAGCCGACCGACACATCCCTGCTGCCCCAAAATCCTGGTTCACAGCGACCGGGGATCCCGCTAGCGACGAATCGATCCCCACAATTTCGCCAATTCGACCAAGTGCTCGGTGGCGGCGACCATTTCATCCAGGCACGCAAATTCCGTCACGCTGTGGATATTGTGCTGGCCGCTGGACAGGTTCGGCGTCGGCAATCCTTTTTCGGTCAACTGGCTTCCATCGGTGCCGCCACGAATGATCGCTTTGGTGCAGGTTCGCCCCAGATTCTGAAACGCTTTTTCGGCCAGAGTCACGGATTCGGGCAACTTTTTCAGCCCGTCGGCCAGATTGCGATACTGTCGATAAACACTGACCTCATATTCGATGCCCGGATGATCGGCAGCCACTTCGGCGGCGATTCGTCGGATCAGCTTGGCGTATTCTTCCAAATCAGCGGTGTCGAACGAACGTAAAATCAGTTCGACGGTGCCTTCGCCCGTTCGCGCCTTCATGTCATGGGCGTGAATGAAGCCTTCGCGACCGTCGGTGGTTTCCGGGGTGCAGTGATCTTTGGGCAATCTCGCGACGAATTCCGCGACCGGGCGCATCGCGTTGATCATGCGATCCTTCGCGATTGCCGGGTGAATGTTGTGTCCGGTGAAACGGACCGTCGCCCCATCGGCCGAGAATGTTTCGACATCCAACACGTCCGCTCCGCCACCGTCGATGGTGTAGGCCACATCGGCCCCAAGTTTGTCCAGGTCGATCTTATCGGTTCCGTGACCGATTTCTTCGTCACAGGTGAACAACAACCGAATCGGACCGCGTGGCAACGATGGATTTTCGATCAGCGTGTGTGCCAATTCCATGATGATCGCCACCCCGGCTTTATCATCACCGCCAAGCAATGTGGTGCCGTCGGTGGTGATCAAAGTCTGCGACACCATGTCTTTCAGGTCCGGACAGCCATCGACCGTGATCACATTTCCCGCGGGAAGTGGAATATCGCCGCCGGCGTAGGACTCGATCACCTGCGGCTTGACCGACGTGGCCGGTGCCTCGGGTGAGACATCCATGTGGGCGACCAACGCTATCGTCGGAACATTGCCGGAATCGCCGACGGCGGGTACGGTCGCCCAGACCAAAGCGTTGTCGTCGATCTGAACATCTTCGGCCGACATGGCACGCAATTCTTCGGCCAGCACTACCGCCAAGTCACGCTGCGCCTCGGTGCTGGGGTATGTCTTGCTGTGCGGATCCGCCGGCGTGTCGATTTGGACGTAACGCAGAAAGCGATCCAGCAGGCGTTGGCGATTGATTTGCATGGGGATAAATCGTTCGGTGACAATTGGCGATTCGGAAAGAGCGGCGTGGACGCGGTTCAACCGGGGCATTGGTAGAATTTATCCGCACCGGCGTTAAATTGGACGCCAATCCCGTGTGGAAGCAACCCCGCGTCGTCACCCAGCAGCGTGCACCGGTGGCCGAAGCAGCGGGCGACAAATTTCGACAGCTTTCAATCCAGCGACGACGGCATGACGCAATCGGTCACCTACCTAGTATTTGATGTCGAAAGCGTGGCCGATGGCGATCTGATTGCCAAAGTCCGATACCCCGGCGAAGGGCTGACGCCGGCCGAAGCGATCACGAGGTATCAATCGGAAATCTTCGAAAAGTCCGGAACGACGTTCATCCCGCATACCTTTCAAATCCCGATCGCGGTGGTCATCGCCAAACTGGACGCGGAATTTCGGATGCTGGATTTGGTTTCACTTGACGAACCCCATTTCCGCAGTCATGTGATCACGGCGAATTTTTGGAAGGGGTGGGACATGTACCGTCGGCCCACCTGGATCACCTTCAACGGACGATCGTTCGATCTGCCGATCATGGAAATGGCGGCATTTCGTTACGGCATCTCGCTGGCAAAATGGTTTTCCGGTTCCGGTTACAAAGCCCTGCGCAACCGTTTCAACAGCGAAGCCCATTTGGACCTGCAGGACCTGTTGACCAATTTCGGCGCCGCACGATTGAACGGTGGATTGAACTTGGCGGCACAGTTGTTGGGCAAGCCCGGCAAGATGGGCTTGAACGGCGAAGCGGTCCAACAGAAATACGACGAAGGCGGCAAGATGGAAATCAGCGACTACTGTCGCTGTGACGTCTTGGACACGTACTTTGTCTTTCTCCGGTGCATGGTTTTGACCGGCAAGTTGACACTGGAACAAGAGATCGAATTGGTCCAGCAGGCCAAGGATTTCATCCAACAACGTGCCGCCGATTGCCAGGCCTATCAGGACTATCTGGGGCAATGGGGTGAATGGGTCGACCCCTGGGAAGCCGAGGCGGTGGACGAAGCCGACGAGAACGGTGATGCGACGGGGCCATCGGAATCGGGCGACAGCAACCACGGATCCACCGCCGAACAAACGACTGATTCGGAACCGACTTCATCGCCGGTGGAAGCCGATTCCACGGCAAATCCCCAGTCTGATTCGGCCACCGACGTGACCCCCAAAACGTCCTAACTCGGCCCTTGGAAAATGCCCGTGAAACTCGTCGGGCCTCCCCAGCGATCTGACTTGTGATTCCCAGATCGGCTTTCGTAGACTTCGACCGTTCATCCCGGTGTCAAACACCATAGTTTTGATCGGAAAGTCTGCCCCCTTGGTCGGCACGGATGCCACCGCTGAATGTCTCGCCCGTTTCGGATGCAGGAAGCAGATCCGGACCGGGATGTCTGCTGCGCAGGTCCGACGACGGCTTTCAACCGCATTGACCCTGATCTGCGGGTTGATGCTGGCACTCTCAGGCATCGGTCCCGCGTCCCGAACCGCGACCGCCCAATTCCCGGCATCCGACGCGGCGACCACGGATGAATCGGCACCACAAATCTCGCGACAGCCGCCCCGAGTCGATGGCGACCGAATCGCCAAATGGAATCGCGGCGGGGCCGACATCAGCTGGCTGCGAGACAATTGTCGACTGATGTTCGAAGACCGCATCTATCTGTGCGATCAGGTGCTGTTGGTCGTCGATGGTCCGCCCGGGCGCGTCCGAACGCGATTCGTAATTTCTGGTGTTTCCGACGGCAAAGGCGGGCAAACGGGTCCGCTTTCGGGCGTGATTTATTCGGCATTGGAACCCCAAATTCAATCGCCTACTCCGATCCCGGTGCCGCAAAACCTGCCCGCATTGGCGTCACACCTTCCCGGTGGTTGGCCCGACGTACGATTGCCTCAATCGTCATCCAACCAGGGTGATCTTCGTCTGGCAGGTCATTCGGAATCGCCCGCCGAAGGCTCGGGAACGGGCGACGGTGGGGTTCGGCAAGCCCAATACGCATCGCCGCTTCCGGTTCCCGATTCGCTGCCGGACCAGATGTTCGGGCCCACATTGGTGCCGCCCCCGGCCACAAGTTTTCCGGGCACGCCCGGCGTGGGCACCCCGGTGCCGAACCAGACGACGCTGCCCGATGCGCCGCGAATTCAAAACGGCGAAGGACAATTTCGAATTTTCTCGGCCGACGGTCGACACGAAATCGAGTTTGTTTCACGCAATCCCGCCGCCCCACTTTCGATTCAAAACGTTCCGCGTCCGGCCTTGGGGGAAGAGGTCTGGGTCGCCCGCGGTGGAGCCACCGTTCTGATCCGCGACGTCCAAGCCCAGTTACCCGGCGGACAGTTTCTGGACCTCGGCACGATCTCGTTGTCCGCCCATCGCATCGTCGCGTGGACGCCCTTGCTGAATGATTTGATGCAAGGCCGCGCTGACATGACGTCCCATGATTTGGAGCTGTATCTGGAAGGCGACATCGTGTTTCGGCAAGGAGACCGGATCATCTATGCCGAATCGATGTATTACAACGTGACCCAGGAAACCGGGATGGTGCTGGACGCCGAAGCCATCAGCACGATTCCCGATTACCAGGGCGTGGTGCGATTGAAAGCGGATGTGCTGCAGCAGGTCGCCGAAGGCAATTTCCAAGCGTTCGGTGCCGCGGTGACGACCAGCCGTCTGGGCGTGCCGCGCTATTGGCTGCAAAGCGATCAATTGTCATTTCGCCAGCGTTTGCGGACCACCGTCGACCCGATCACCAATCAAACGATCCAGGCGACCGATTCGTACGTTTCCAGCCGCGACAACTTCATTTACTTCGGCAGCGTTCCGGTTTTCTATTGGCCGCGTTTAAGCGCCAGCATCCGCAAGCCGCCGTTGTATCTGACCGGGGCCAATTTCAAGAACGATGACATCTTCGGAACACAGGTCATGTTGGAATGGGACCTGTTCCAACTGCTGGGATACGACTCGGCCCCGGACGGCGTCGATGTGCGCATCAAAACGGACTACCTCAGTGACCGTGGCCCGGCGTTTGGCACCCGCACCACGTATGACCGCACCAGCTTCTTTGGCATCCCCGGACATGTTCGTGGACAAACCGACGGCTATCTGATTCACGACACGGGCCTGGACACCCTGGGGCAGGACCGCCGTGACTTGACGCCGGAAAAGACTTGGCGTGGCAAGTCCTGGCTTCAACACCGTCACACGTTCAACAGCGGCTGGGAATTCATCGCCGAGGTCGGTTACATCAGCGATCGCAATTTCTTGGAACAATACTTTGAAAGCGATTGGGACCAGCAAAAAGACTACACCACCGGTGCAAGGCTTCGTCGTTACGGCGGCAGCCAATTGTTGGATTTGTCCGTCGAAGCAAGAGTCAATGACTTCTTCAAAGAAACACAGCAACTGCCCGTCCTGGAACACTATGCGATCGGACTTTCGCCGCTGGGCAACGCGTTGACGTGGACGATGAACAACAAAGTCGGCTACGTCGATTTGAATATCGCTGACACGCCGGTCGATCCGGTCGAAGCCGCATCGATGACGACACTGCCGGGTGAAGTCGATGCGCAAGGCTTGATCGCATCAACGCGACACGAATTGTCCGTTCCGCTGGACTTGGGTCCGCTGAACCTGAGCCCCTTTGTCGGTGGCGATGCGACGTATTTCGGCGAAGACATCAACGGCGATTCGCTGACACGTTTGACCGGACAAGCGGGCGTCCGAGCCAGTTTGCCGATGTACCGTATCGATCCGACGATTCAAAGCGCGTTGCTGAATGTCCGCGGCTTGGCCCACAAGATCGAATGGGTGGGCGAATACTTTTATGCCGACAGCGACGCGAACTTTGACGACTTGCCGTACTACGATTCGCTCGATGACAACGCACAGGAACAATTTCGCCGTCGATTCATCATCGATCAATTTGGCGGTGTGTTACCGGCACAGTTCGATCCGCGCGATTATGGATTCCGTCAAGGGATCCAACGCTACGTCACCAGCCCCAGTGATGTGGTGGTGGCCGACCAGCAACAGATTCGCTTGGGGGTTCACCAACGATTCCAAACACGACGTGGCTTGCCGGGCCGGGAACGCATCACGGACATCTTGCGGTTGGACATCGACACCATCCTGATGCCCGACGCCGATCGTGATAATTATGGCGAAACGGTCGGACCGACAACGTACGACGCAAGCTTTCACCTGGGCGATCGCGTTTCATTGCTAAGCGACGGCTACATCGATTTCTTCGACGATGGTTTGCGCAGCATCAGCGGTGGCATACGCATGAGCCGACCGGGCTTGGGCGATGTCTATGCGGGGTTGATCAACATCGATGGACCGGTGACCAGCACAGCCCTGCGGACATCATTGGATTATCGCTTGAACGAAAAGTGGATCGTCCGCGCGGGATCCACCTATGACTTTGCCGACGTTGGTAACGTCGGACAAACGATCGGACTGACTCGCATCGGTGAATCTTTCTTGACGGGATTCGAGGTCACGGTGGACGCCGGACGAGAAAACGTCGGCTTCAACTTCTTCGTTCTGCCGCGATTCTTCCCGACGGGTCGAGGCCGTGTGGGTGGCCAACTGATTCCGCCGCCAGGTGTGGAGGGCTTGGAATGACCGATCCCCATTCACGATCTACATGGCGTCAAAAGTTTGCCGACGCGAGCCGCGGTATCGGCGTCGCGGTCCGGGGACAGAAAAGCTTTTGGGTCCACTTTCCGGCCGGCATTCTGGTTTTGATGACGGCGTTTGCACTGCGTCTGCCCGCCACATCCATGGCGATTCTGTGGCTGACCGTCGGCGTGGTGATCGCGGCGGAAGTCGCCAACAGCGCCTTCGAGGCGTTGGTTCACACGGTGCACCCCAGCTTCGATCCGCGGATCGGCCGCGCGCTGGACATGGCCGCCGGCGCGGTCTTGGTTTTATCGATTGCCGCGGTGGCCGTGGGCATCTGCCTGCTGGGCTGGCCGTTGTGGAAATTTGTCGTCGGGGTGGCAGCCGCCTGAACAGAAAACGCCTACACCATCCGCATCGATTTCCAGCGTCCTTGCAAGAATCGCCCCACCATTGATGCGGCCAGCAAGAACACCCACCCGGTGACAACCCACCACCACCAAGTCAGCCGTCCCGTTTCCGGTTCGAAAACGATGCCGATGCTGCAAGCGATGATCGACGCAAACAATCCGGACAGCAAAACGAACCAAGTGTCACCGGCCCCTCGAAGCGATCCGGCCACGATCAATTGCGTCGCATCGACGATTACATAAATGGCGACGAACCCCAACAAGTTCCGCGCCAGCGATATCGCCACCATCGAATCTTCCGATGCGTCCCCCCACTGATAGAGCGCCAGCAGTTGATCGGGAAACGCCAGGTACAACACCGCCCAAACCATCGAATAGATCCAACCGATCGATAGAGCCCCGGCCACCGATTTGACCGCTCGTGACGGACCACTTTCGGTCAAATGCCGCCCCACCAGGACCGATGCGGCGATCGCGACGCCGACCAACGGGACATAAGCGATCATGTTGAAATTGATCGCCATCGTGGTCGCTCGCAGTGGCAAGTCCCCCAGTTGTCCGATTTGCAAGACGATCGCGGTGAACCCAGCCGCCTCGGTTAACGACATCAATCCCGAAGGCAAACCGAAGAACAACAACTTGCGGATCAACGCGGGATCAAAAGAGATGCCGGCCAGAATCCGATAGCTTTCCTGAAACTTGGGCCGTGCCAACAAGAATGCGAACAACCCGCCCTTGAACCAGAACGAGATCAAACTGGCCCAACCGGCACCGATGATGCCCATCGCTTCGATTTGCAGCGGCCCCATGTTCATTCCAAAAATGAACATCCAATCCAAAACCAGATTCACGACGCCCGATGCGATACTGGCCCACATGATCACGTGCGTCCGTTCCGTACCGGCAAAGAAACCGCTTAAACCGGATTCCAGAACGATCCCTCCGGCCCCCCACATCAGCAGCCGAAGGTATGCCGATTCCAATTCGATCAAGCCCGCGGGTTGACCGGTCAGTGAAAACAACGTCGGCGCGAGCGTTCCGATCAAACCGAACAGCGGCAACGTGGCCAAAGCAAACCAAACGACCTGCCATAGAAAGCGACCGATCATTTCACGTTGTCGGCTGCCGACGTACTGGCTGACGACGGCGCCGGTCATGCCCGACACGCCGACCGGAACACAGATCAGCGTCCAGAACAAATTGCCCGCAGCCATCGATGCGCTCATCGCCGCACCGTCGTACCACAGCAAGAACGTACGATCGGCAAACAGCACCACCGAAAACGTGCCCGTGCTGATCATCAGCGGCATCGCCACGCGAATCACTTCGGCCATGGCCTGGCCCAACGTGTCGGTCGACGGATCACCGGGGTCGGGCGCAACATCGCCGGATCGAACTTCGCCGGTGGGCGAAACGACATCGATCAGCTCCGACGATTCGTGGACCTGCTGCACCTGGTCGGTGAACTCCGTTGGCACCGCTGCATCCTTTTCCATGCTTTTCATGATCGCGAAACGACTGTTCCGACCGCCCGGCGATCCTCGGTTTTGCACGCCGGCATCGTCAACGGTCCCATCGGCATGCCGGCCAAAGACTTTAGACCACGCTTTTCCCATCTGTGACACGTGGCACCTGTGGGACGATTAACATGGACCCCAGACGAGGGTCCTGCGGTGCGAATTCACTGAATCTTCTTCGCGCCGATCCCTTTCAGATCGTTGTCGACCTGCCGGGGTTCGCGCATGATACCCGCGACCTTGCGGCCACCTTCAATCTGAACATCCCGTGGGCCTCTTTGACAGTCCACGACGACTTGATTCCATCCTGCCAAGAGCCAATTCGATGCGATCCAACGCGTTCCTTTCCCTCGTTTTATGCCTTGGGCTGGTGCACGCCATCACGCCGGTATCGGCACACGACGGTCACAGCCACGACGGCCATGATCACGATCACTCGCACGTCGCCGATGCGTCGGCAGCGATCATGACCACGCGCCCGGCCGCCAAAAGCCTGCCGCCGGTCCAAGCGGATGACGTTTTTCACTTTGTGGTTTACGGCGACCGAACCGGTGGCGTGCCCGAAGGATTGAAGGTGCTGGAACAGGCGGTCGTCGACACGAATCTGTTGGATCCCGATTTGGTCATGACGGTCGGCGACTTGATCCAAGGATACAACCAAACGCATGAATGGTTGGACCAAGCGGCCGAGTACCAAGAAATCATGAACCGGCTAAACATGCGGTGGTATCCGGTGGCGGGCAACCACGATGTGTATTGGCGCGGACCTGACGCGCCGCCCCAAGGCCATCACGAATCCAATTACGAAAAACACTTTGGGCCGCTGTGGTATTCGTTTCAACACAAGAACGCCGGCTTCATCGTCCTGTACAGCGACGAAGGCGATCCGGAAACCAATGAAAAGGCTTTCAATCAAGGACGTCTGCAAAAGATGTCCGACAAGCAATTGGAGTTCTTGGAAAAAGCGTTGAAAGACCACAAAGACGCCGATCACGTTTTCTTGTTCCTGCACCATCCACGTTGGATCGGTGGCGGCTACACCGGCGGCAACTGGGACGTCGTGCATGACATGCTGAAGTCCGCCGGAAACGTCACCGCCGTTTTCGCGGGCCACATCCACCACATGCGATTCGACGGTCCGATCGACGGCATTGCCTATTACACCTTGGCCACCACGGGCGGACACCTGTCGGCGGAAATTCCCGGTGCCGGTTACCTACATCACTTGAACATGGTCACCGTTCGCCCTGATGACATCAGCGTCGCATCATTGCCGATCGGTTCGGTGATGGACCCCAAGGAGTTCACGCCGGAGTTTCTGGCGACCGTGGATCAAGCTCGCTCGGTTCGCCCGTCGTTGCAGTCCGGCGAATTGCGACTGAACATCGACGGCAGCGCCAGTGGTGAATTGACATATGCGATCAAGAACACCACCACGCGACCGCTGCAGGGATCGCTGGTGTTCGGTTCACCGGACCGTCCGTCTCGCGATTGGACTTCCGATTTGGATCACCAACACTACGAAATCGCGCCCGGACAATCGCGTCAATTCACGTTCAACGTGAACCGACCGGCCGGCAGCATGCAAACCCTGACCATGCCCACGGTTCGCACCGAATTGGATCTGATCGGCGAAACCACCCGCATCCGGTTGCCCGCCATCGACCAACCCTTGCCTTTGCGGGTCAGCGCTGTGCCCGCTGACTTCTTCACCGCCGGCAAAGACTTGGCTTTGCGCGTGCAGACGCCGCAGTCGGCGGTTCGCATCCCCAGTGATGAATTCGAACTGCCCGACGGTCCCTTCACCGTCGAAGGCTGGTGCCGGTTGGATGAAGCCGCCGGTTACAACGCCGTGATCGCGAAAACCCAAAGCTCCGAATTCGCCATCTTCATGGACGAAGGCGCACCCGTGTTCGACGTCAATTTGAACGGTCGATACGTTTCGGCCAAAAGCGATCAAACCATTGCCATCGGCCAATGGACTCACATCGCCGGCGTCTTCGACGGCAAAGAAGTCCGCTTGTACGTCAACGGAAAACAGGTCGATTCACGCCCGGCCCGGGGCAAGCGTCGCACGAACAAATTGCCGTTGTTCTTAGGAGCCGATCCGGACGCGGGCGGGAATCCGACACGCAACTTTGTCGGCTTGTTAGATGAAGTTCGCTTGTCGACCGGCGCGGTCTACGAAGCGGACTTCACCCCCGAATCACGATTCTTGCCGCAAGATTCAACGGTCTTGCTGATGCACCTGGATCGACGCGTCGGCCCCTTTGTTCTGGACCACAGCAATTCCGCAGCCATGGGAACGCTTGGCAAAGCGGCGGACTTGGTTTCTCACGGCCGCTAATACGTTGGTGAAGTCGACGCGTTTTTGCCCGGCCGCAAGTCAGTCCTGCGGTCGGGCCCAAAGCGAACGGTCGACCCGCTACAGATTCATGCCACAAATGACCGCGGGTTCGACAAAACACAGCCGGACGTTGCCGTATTCACGAAAGTCCCACGCCGCGGCGGGCAAACGCGCGGTGTCGAAAAACTTGTCCGTTTCGGCGACCAACACGCTGCCCAGCGGCGCGTGTTCCAGAAACGCGCGGATCATCTGGTTCAACTTGCCCAGGGTCGTTTCGTCTTCCCACATTCGGTAGGGCGGGCACAGAAAAACGATCCAGGGCGTGTCGGCATCGGGCGGCCCCAACAATTTCAATGCGATACGAAAGGTGTCGCCGATGATCAGGTTCAAACGGTCTTCGATGCCCAACTGAGACGCCGAGTCTTTCAACGTCGTCATGGCATGCCGCGATTGTTCGACCACGGTCACGCCATTGGCGCCCCGGCTGATCGCTTCGAAAGCAATCGCGCCCGTCCCGGCAAACAAATCGAATCCGACGGCCCCGCGGACCGCCGGCCCCAAGATGTTGAACAAGTTTTCGCGGACGCTGTCCTTCATCGGTCGTGTGTATGCGGCGCCGTGATATCGGACCGTGCGACCACGCATCGAACCGCCAATGATTCGCAGAGTCGTCGCGTGTGTTTTGGCAGCCGACTTGCCGCCACGCGGTGCCTTGGCAGCGGAATCATCCGCATCGCCGTCCTGATGCCCCGTTTGGGCTGCATCAAACTTGCGTGACGATCGGGATTTTCCGCGACGAGGGTGCTTCTTGCTCATTCGGGGCAGTATAACCGCGGTTGTGAAAAGGTCTGCGGGGCGCGCAAACCATCGCGGGGCCCCCCACGTAACAGGTCAAATCGCCTCCCTCAGGCGACGCGTCCCGTCGTCACCGATTTCACCGCCCGTCCGTTTCGTTCTTTCATCGTCTTCGTCGGTGCCCCGAGTCCGCCCTATGCCCCGTCGCACGTTCCGAATGTTCATGATCACCCCGTCGCGGATCGCCGGTTGGACGGCTCTGTTGGCCCTGTCCATTCTTGTTTTCGGCTGGGACGCGGCAACGCTGGCGGCCCAAGACGAAACGACCGAAGCCGCACCGACCCAAGACGCGTCATCGGAATCGCCAGATTTCGGATCGCTGGAAATCGAAAGCCAGTTGCCGCCCGACGCCACCGAAGAAGAACAGTTGGCCGAACTGGAACGGCTGTTGGAAACACCGGAAGTCCAGGAGGCAATCGCCGCATTCGACCAATCACATCAAGAATTGGTCGAAGCGATGGGCGACCTGAACGAAACGTACTTGCGATACCGCAATGAAATCGACCAAACAGAATCCGGCAAAGCCACCTTCCGTAAACGTCGTGAACGGGTTCGCAAGCTGATCCATCAAACGCACCGGTTGGCCAATCCGATTTTGCCGTTTTATCGCGAAGCGGCCACCTATGCGTTGACGATGGTGCAAAGCAACGAAGAACGCAGCATCTACGACGGCGCAACCTACGAAAGCGCCGCCCGATTCTTGGATGCCAAGCGGAATGAAAAATACATCTTCCAAGCCGCGATGCGTTCGGCGGTTTGCACGGGACAGTTCGACGTCGCGCGAAAGATCTTCGACGTCCTGCAAGGCCAAGAACTGCCCCAAATCGACACCAATATTCGCATCAATTTGGACCAGATCGAAGAAGATTTCAATTTGGAAGCGGAGCGCCAGCGGCGCGACGCGGACAAAGTGTTTCCCAAAGTCAAACTGCACACGACCAACGGTGACGTCGTCGCCGAACTGTACATCGATGATGCCCCCAGCGCGGTATCGCACTTCATTCAATTGGTCGAAGACGGCTATTACGAGGACGCCGAATTCATGCAGGTGATCGACAACTTGTTGGCCCTGTGCAGCCACGCGGCGGAATCACCTCCGCAAAAATTCCTGGTCGACGAACACCAAAAACCCGACGCCCGACGTCCGCTGCGGGGATCGTTGGTCATGGCGGGCATCCCGGCCGAAGCCGGCCGATTTGTTCCCAATTCCGCCAACCGCCGATTCGCGATCATGATGATGCCGATCCCGATGGTCGCCGATTCGCAAACCGTGTTCGGCCGCGTCATCGAAGGCATGGAGGTCGTGTCGACGTTCCAGCGGGTCGATCCCAGCAAGCCGAAGGAAAAGGGCGAATTGGTGCTGCCACCCGATCGGATTTTGGAAGCCACCATTATCGATCGCCCCGAAACGCTGCCGGAACCGGAATACATCGAAAACCCGTCTCGTTAGCGGCGAGGTTCATTTTCGATGATTTCGACGCCGATTGCCGGCCCGACGGTCGAATCGTCGCATCCTTTGTCGACGAAGCGGCGACGGGTTATCCTGGCATGTGCCAACCGACAACGATGGCTAGCCCGCCCTTACGGCCTGACTGGACACTGGATTGCCCCAATCCGTCTTCCCGCCCAACCATTTCCCCACCTTCCTTCGCGGACGAACCGCTGCCTCGGTTTCGACGCGACACCGCCTTCTTTTTGACGCTTGACCGATTGCCGTTATGAACGATCCGAAAAAATCTCTCTCCGAAGCCAACCACGACACCAAACAAGAATCACGACGCCGATTCATCAAAGGCGGCGGGATGATGCTGGCCGGCGGTGCGATCGCCGGCAGCCAAGTTTCCGTGGCTCGTGGTGCCCACGCCTACGGGACCGACACGATGAAGATCGGCTTGGTCGGCTGTGGAGGACGTGGCACCAAGGCCGCGATGCAAGCACTCAGCACCTCCGGCGGCGAAGTCAAGTTGGTCGCCCTGGCAGACGTTTTTGACAACAACGCACAAACGACTTATCGAGGCATCAAAGGCAAGCACAAAGACCAAGTCGACTGTGCCGATCGCATCTTCGTCGGCCTGGACGCTTTCGACAATGTGATGCAGTCCGACGCCGACGTCGTCATCCTGGCCACCCCTCCGGGATTCCGCCCGCAACACTTCGAAGCGGCAATCGATGCGGGCAAGCACGTCTTCATGGAAAAGCCAGTTGCCACCGACGCGCCAGGAGTTCGTCGCATTTTGGCGGCCAATGAAAAGGCCAAGGAAAAAGGCCTGGCGGTTCAGGTGGGTCTGCAACGCCACCACGAATTCCGCTATCGCGAATGCATCGACCGGCTGCAAAACGGTGCCATCGGTGACTTCATCTTGGCCCGCGCCTACTGGAACGGTGCCGGCGTTTGGGTGCGTCCACGCAAACCGGAAATGAGTGAATTGGAATACCAGATGCGCAACTGGTACTACTTCACCTGGCTGGGCGGTGACCACATCGACGAACAACACATCCACAACTTGGATGTGATCAATTGGTTGATGGACGGCCCGCCGGTCGAATGCCAGGGGCAAGGCGGCCGCGAAGTCCGCAACGGGATCGACCACGGCCAGATCTATGACCACCACATGGTCGAATTCACCTACGGCGACACCAACTATGGCAACGGCATGAAGATGCTTAGCCAGTGCCGTCACATCCGTGGTTGCTGGAACAGCGTCAGCGAACATGTCCACGGCACCAAGGGCTACTGCGATATCAGTAAAGCGCGGATCTACAAACCCAACGGTGACTTGGCCTGGGAAAGCGATGCGACCGAGATCAGCGAAAAGGGCTGGCAACAAGAACACCACGACCTGTTCAGCGCACTGCGTCGTGGCGAAGTCCCCAACGAAGGCGAATACGGCGCGTACAGCACGATGACCGCGATCATGGGACGCATGGCCACCTACAGCGGCAAGCCGGTCAAATGGGACGACGCATTGAACAGCGAAATCCAGCTGGCCGACACCGATTCGATGACCAGTTTCGACAGCGCCGCTCCGATGCAGCCCGATGAAAAGGGGCGCTACGAAGTCGCGGTCCCCGGCCAAACCAAAACGGTCTGACCTGAAGATTCTTCTCCAGATTCAGATCATCGATCCAACATCCCGCCCCCGCCGTTCGTTTTCGAACTCGCGGGGGTTTTCCTTTTGGGGGCTCGCACGTGTTCGCACCGGAGGGCGATTGATTGTTGCGCCCCGGCGACTGGAATCAGCGATAGGCATCCGCGGGACTCGGCGGTGACGTCTCCATTTGTGGAAACGCATCACCGGGCCTTCGGCGCGCATCTTGGTGATCCGCCTTTTCTGTCAACGATGTCCAGTTCAAATGATGAGTCTGACCTTTGTCGCTCACGCCTCAAAAAAGCCGGTAGATAATTGCACGTCCTGGATGTGCAGGTGACGTACTGTAGAATCCGATTGAATCATCAACACGCAGGTCGACCTCTGCGTGCCCGGGTAGCTACCATTGAAGGTATCTGGCAGCCGAACGCTGTATCGGTTGGGGCGCAGACATGACGCTTGCAGAAATCGGTGTGTAGACCGTGTGGTAAAACGTATCGCTCCATGAGTTAGAGGGAACGCCGTTCGTGTAGTAAATGTGTGCTGCATGTCGATTGGAAAAACGTCGAGTTGCAGGACCATAGGTCAAGAACCAGACTGAAAAAACGACGGAAGTGATGGTTGCGCAAATCGTCCACGACCGCGGCATCCGGGCGTTCCCGAGAAGGAAACCAACGATCGCAGCGATGAAGGAGGCTAACCACCATAGCAACAGTGCGAATGCATGAAACTTCAAGAGAGTCCCAACTGTGAAAGCAGCAATGGTGGTGAGGCATAGCAGTGTCGACAGTCGGTATTTCGAGCTGAGCACGAGTGCGAATCCTCTTTCAGTGCGGATAACGTCTGCTGTAACCGGGCACGAACGGAAGATTTTGATTTCAGTTGCCGCGTGAATGAGTGCTCTGGATCACGGCGTTGTTATCCGACGGCTCTGTCACATCGGTTCACGTGGTGCGTGCTGCACAGAACCGCCGTGTCATTCATGACAGAAAATGCCGTGGCCTCAGACCAAATAAACCGAGAACAGTCACAGAGCACAAGAATGAACCGCTGACACAGAGCAGCCCAACAATCCAGTGTGTGCCTGCGGCTTCACAAGCGATCGCGATGACCACAAATGCGATTGCCTGAAGGAACGCAAGGACAGCAAGCCAAATTCGCCAGGGTTTGGGATTCGAAATTGCTGCGGCTTCGCTTTGGCTGCCTTTTCGTCTTGCACGAATCGCGTTCGGCAGGAACATGAGGACAAATCCCAGCAACAAAAATGTCAGGATGCCGATTTCGTGATCGTCCATGTCATTCCTCCGCTGTTAATGAATTGAGGATTGGGCGAACTGTGTGTCGGAT